>JBGAOK010000088.1:0-2616 GCA_044221805.1 Meridianimarinicoccus sp. | reverse complement strand
AGCGTCACCTCGGGCCGGGCGATGCCGGCGCCGCGCAGGCGATGTGCCATCGCCAGGGCGATCTCGCCCCCGGCGACGCCGGCGCCGATCACCACCACGCGCGGGTCGGCCGCGCCCGCGGCCACCGCCGCCACATGCTCGGCCCAGGCGGCAGCGAAGGGGCCGAGCGGCTTGGCCGGACGGGCATGGGCGGCGAAGCCCGGCAGATCGGGCATGGCCGAGGTGATGCCCACGTCGATCGAGACAAGGTCATAGCCGATCGGTGCCAGGCGGCCGGTGACGCGGATCTCCCGGGCCGCGAGGTTGATCGCCTCGGCTGCACCAAGGATCAGCCGCGCCCCGGCGAAGCGCGCCAGACGGACCAGATCGATGTCGAGCGCCTCGCGCGGGTAGTGGCCGGCGATATGGCCGGGAAGCATGCCCGAATACGCGGCGGCAGGGCCGGGGTCGATCAGGGTCAGCCGGGCACCGGCCACGGGGGCCATGCCCCACATCCGCAGGGCCAGTGCGTGGGTGTGACCACCACCCACGAACACCACGTCCCGCACAAGGGGAAGGGAAGTCTGCATACCGGCGCCTGATCCTCAGAAAACACGTGAACTGATCGAATCATCAAGGGCGCCCGACGCCGCCGTTAACCAGTACGCCAGCAGTTGGTTGGGCAACAGTCGCCGGATATGGCGTGATTCTGTCGCAGCAGCGACATTTTGGTCGATCCGCGGGCGTGTGATAACGAGGTCGGAGCGATGCGGTTCCGTCCGCTGCCCTGCGGCAGGCGGGCGCCCGCAGGACATGGCGCCGTTCCAGCACCGGTCGGCAGGAGCAGAGATAGAGAATGTTCACGATGAAGAACCCCTATGACTACGGAAAGATGTTCAAGATGTTCGATCCGGAGGACATTCAGCGGTACTTCGACCCAAACCGCATGTTCGCGATGTTCGAGCCGGCGAAATCGCCGGCCTTCGACATGTCGGGCGTGTTCGACCTGAACCGGAAGAATTTCGAGGCCATGGTCGAGGCCAACAAGGCCGCGGCTGCCGCCTACAAAGATCTGCTGGAGAAGCAGATGGAGGTCTTCGCGCAGCTCACTTCGGCCGCACGCGACCATACCGCCTGGATCGACGAGACCACCGGTCCGCAGGCGATCTCGCAGCGAACCGAGGCCTATGCCGGCGCGGTCGAGAAGGCGCTGATCCTGATGCGCAAGCTGGCCGACAGCGCGCGGGACGCCAACGAGGAAGCCTATGCCCAGCTCAAGGGGCAGGTGAACGAGGCCCTGGAAGACCTGCAGCGCAAGACCAAGTGACGGCGGGCCGGCGCCGGGCAGGGTCCTGACCCGTACCTTGGCGCCGGTTGACGACCGGGCTGTTCCAGCGCCAAGTGCGCGCGAACGGGTCCTGGAGGGGTCATGGAAGATCACGCCCTGCGCTATGCGCTGGCCAACGAACTGCACGCACGGCCGTTTCCCTCGATCCAGGCGCCGGGGCGGGCGGTGCATCTGGCCATCAAGCAGCCGACCATGGCGGCGGCCCGGGACCGCGAGCGGGACCGCGCCCACCTGATCGACCTGCTCGACCGGTTCGGCGCCCAGCATCCCGGCCCCGGGGCCACCCATTTCTTCGGGCAGGTCGGCAAGCACCTGCTGAAATGGGAAAGCCACACCGAGTTCGTCACCTACACCCTGTTCTCGGAAGGGGTCTCGGCGCGGCCCTTCGACCCTTCGGCCTTCGACGCCTTTCCGCAGGACTGGCTGGACAAGGCACCCGGGGTGCGGGTGACCTCGGTGCTGATCCGGATCGAGGAAGCCCCGGTCAGCGACCATGACGCAATCGACGCCAGGGTGAACGACTGGTTCGTCGCCGAAAGCGTCGCGGTCAGCACGGTGATCGAGGGCGCCGCGGCGGTGGCCGCGGATTTCCGCATCGATACCAACGGCCACACCCGCATGGCGGTCTTCGTCGCCCCCGGCACCGGCGCCAACCGCGTCGGCCGGATCGTCCAGCGCCTGTGCGAGATCGAGACCTACAAGTCGATGTCGATGCTGGGCCTCGCCATGGCGCGCGAGATCTCGGTCGACATGAACGCGATCGAGAATGCGCTGTCGCAGCTGGTCGGCGACATGGGGCGCGAGGTGAACCGCCCTGACGAGACGCTGAAGGCGCTGCTGGACATCGCCGCGCGGCTCGAGACGCTGTCGACCAAGTCCAACTTCCGCTTCGGCGCCACCGGCGCCTATGATGCGCTGGTCGAGCAGCGGATCGAGTCTCTGCGCGAGACGCGCTTCGAGGGCCGCCAGACCTTTGCCGAGTTCATGATGCGCCGCTTCGACCCGGCGATGCGCACGGTGAAATCGGCCGAGCGGCGGCTGGCCGAGATGACCGAGCGGGCGACCCGGGCGGGCGACCTCCTGCGCACCCGGGTGGACGTGGAGCGGTCGGCGCAGAACCAGAAGCTGCTGGAGAGCATGGACCGGCGGGCGCATCTGCAGCTCCGCCTGCAGGAGACGGTCGAGGGGCTGAGCGTCGTCGCGATCAGCTACTATGCGATCAACCTCGCCAAGTTCATCCTCTCGCCTCTCGGCTCGTCGCTGGGGCTCGAGGAGAAGATCACCGTCGC
>JBGAOK010000087.1:0-15300 GCA_044221805.1 Meridianimarinicoccus sp. | reverse complement strand
CCACCGACCGCGCCGTCGCCGCCGCGCGCGAGGCCCATGGCCTCGGCATCCCGGCCATGTGCCTGTTCCCCTATACCGACCCGAAGCTGAAAACCGACGATTGCGAGGAAGCCTGGAACCCCGACAACCTGTCGAACCGGACGATCCGGGCGATCAAGGCGGCGGTGCCCGAGATCGCGGTGATGACCGACGTGGCGCTCGACCCCTACAATGCCAACGGCCATGACGGCATCGTGCGCGGCGGCGTCATCGTGAACGACGAAAGCGTCGCCGCGCTGGTGCGCATGGCGCTGGCCCAGGCCGAGGCCGGGGCCGACATCCTCGGCCCCTCGGACATGATGGACGGCCGCATCGGCGCGATGCGCGACGCGCTGGAACATGCCGGCCATACCGACGTGGCGATCATGAGCTATTCGGCCAAGTACGCCTCCGCCTTCTACGGCCCGTTCCGGGACGCGGTGGGCGCCTCGGGCGCGTTGAAGGGCGACAAGAAGACCTACCAGATGGACCCGGCGAACGGTGCCGAGGCGCTCAGGATGATCGCCCGCGATCTCGAGGAAGGCGCCGACATGGTGATGGTCAAGCCGGGCCTCGCCTATCTCGACATCTGCCGGCGGGTGCACGAGACCTTCGAGGTGCCGACCTTCGCCTATCAGGTCTCGGGCGAATACGCGATGATCGAGGCCGCGGCGGCCAACGGCTGGATCGACGGCAGCAAGGTGATGATCGAGACCCTGACCGCCTTCAAGCGCGCCGGCTGCGCCGGGGTCCTGACCTATTTCGCGCCCCGCGCCGCGCGGCTTCTGGCCGAAACCGCCTGACCGGCCCGGCCGCGGCGCGCGTCCCCGTCCTTCTTCCCGTGACATCTGGGCGCATCGGGGCTAGACTTGGACACCAGACGCCGGCAAGGCGCAACATACGGGCACAGACGCCCCAGATAGAGGCTGAGAGCATGAACCAGTTCTCCCGCCGCGGCGTGCTCCTCGGGGCAGCGGCCCTGCTTGCCGCCTGTGACAACGGCGTCGGCTCCTCGGCGTCCGAGGTGATCGACCGCCGCGTCGCCAATGCGCTCGACTACATGTACCGGACCTATCCCCAGACCATCCAGCTGAAGAACATGTCGGCCGGCATGCTGGTGATGCCGCTGGTGGGCGAGGCCGGCTTCATGATCGGCGGCTCCTATGGCGAGGGCGCGCTGCTGATCGAGGATGTCACCGTCGACTACTACTCGGCGACCCAGGCCTCGGTCGGGTTCCAGATCGGCGCCCAGCAATACGCCTATGTGCTGTTCTTCATGACGCCCGAGGCGCTGAAGTATTTCCGCACCTCGCCGGGCTGGGCGGCGGGCGCCGCGGCCGAGTTCACCGGCGGCAATGTCGGCAGCGCGCTGGCGGCCAGCACGGCGACCCAGAACGCGGTGATCGCCTTCCTGTTCGCCCAGCAGGGGCTGATGGCCGGTGCCACCATCGAAGGCACCAAGTACACCCGCATCCTGCGCTGACCCCCGTCGCGGCCTGAGGGCGCCTGCCGGGGCCTGACGGGGCGCGTCCGGGCCCGACCGGCCCCGTCCGGGGATTGCCCGCCGGGCGCAGGCGTCCTATGGCGGGCGCGATCCGACAGGCAGGAAGGGCTCGCATGATCGCCGTGTTTCGCTGGATGCTGCGCCTGACGCTGGTTCTGCTGGTGCTGGCGGGGATCGCGCTTGGCCTCGTGTGGTATCTGGCAACGCGCTCCCTGCCCGATTACGACGCCAGCTTCACGGTCGAGGGCATCACCGCCCCGGTGCGTATCGTGCGCGACACCCAGAATGTGCCGCATATCCTTGGCGCCAGCGATGCCGACAGCTTCTTCGGGCTGGGCTTCGTCCATGCCCAGGACCGGCTGTGGCAGATGACGATGATGCGCCGCACCGCCCAGGGCCGACTGTCCGAGCTGTTCGGCGCCCGCACCCTGAAGATCGACGAGATCCTGCGCCGGCTCGACCTCTACCGGCTCGCCATGGACTCGCTCCCCGCCCAGGATCCCGAGACCCGGGCGGCGCTCGAGGCCTATGCCGCCGGGGTCAATGCCTGGATCGCCCAGGTCAACAAGGGCGCGCTGGGCCGCGGCGCGCCCGAGTTCTTCCTGTTCGACGCCGCGATCGCGCCCTGGCAGCCGGCGGATTCGCTGGCCATCGTCAAGCTGATGGGGCTGAAACTGTCCTCGCAGCTCGAGGACGAGGTGCTGCGCGCCCGCACCGCGCTGGCGGTGCCGCCCGAGCGGCTGGCCGACATCCTGCCCGACGCCCCGGGCGCCGGCCTGGCGGCGCTGCCCCCGGTGGGCGGCGCGCTCGACCAGCTCCCCGGTCTGCTCCCCGGCCTGACCCCCGACCTGACCCCCGACCTGCCGGCATCGCCCGACCGGATCGCGGCCGATGACGGCTGGCGGCACGATCCGCTCTCGCCCTTCCCGCTGCCGGATTTCGGCGGCGCCTCGAACGTCTGGGCGGCGGGTCCGGGGCGCACCGCGGCCGGCGGCACGCTGCTGGCCAACGACCCGCATCTGGGGCTGACGGCGCCGTCGATCTGGTATCTGGCGCGGATCGAGCTGGCCGGCACCGGCGGCGTGATCGGCGGCACCATCCCCGGCATGCCGCTGGTGCTGGCGGGGCGCAACGCGCGGCTGGGCTGGGGCCTGACCACCGCCTATCTCGACGATCTCGACGTCTATCTGGACAAGCTCGACCCCGAGAACCCCGAGGCCTACCTGACCCCCGCCGGCGACTACCGGCCGTTCCGGCGCGAGGCCACGGTGATCACCGTGAAGGACGCGCCCCCGGTCACGCTGCACCTGCGCTGGACCGACCGCGGCCCGGTGCTGCCCGGCGATGCCTTCGGGCTGGGCTATGTGACGCCGCAGGGGCATGTCGCCTCGATCGCCTGGACCGTGCTGGCCCCCGACGACACCTCGATGTCGGCGGCGATGGCGCTGATGCGCGCGGCCAGCGTCGATCAGGGCCTGGCGGCGATGGAACGCTATCTGGCCCCGGCGCAGAACCTCGTCCTGGTCGACAGCGACGACATCGCGCTGCAACTGGTCGGCGCGATGCCGAAGCGGTCGGAGCTGCACCAGACTTTCGGGCGCCTGCCCAGCCCGGGCTGGCGGGCCGAGAACCGGTGGCAGGGCATGTTCCCCTATGCCGAGAACCCGCGCTTCCTGAACCCCGAGGGCGGCATCGTCGGCAACACCAACAACAAGTCGGTGGACCGTCCCTTCCCGGCCCATGTCGCCTTCGACTGGGGCGATACCCAGCGCATCCAGCGCTGGCAGAAGCTGATGCAGGACCGCGCCGTGCACAGCCGCGAAAGTTTCGTCGAGGCGCAGCTCGACACCGTCAGCCCGGCGGCGCGCACGCTGCTGCCGCTGGTCGGCACCGATCTGTGGTACAGCAGCGACGCCGCCCCCGACGGCACGCCGGAACGCCGCCGCAAGCAGGCGCTCGACATGCTGGCCAGCTGGAACGGCGAGATGAACGCCCACATGGCCGAACCGCTGATCTATGCCGCCTGGATGCGCGCCCTGCAGCAGCGGCTGATCGAGGACGATCTGGGCGGCCCGCTGGCCGGGGAATTCACCCATATCGACCCGGTGTTCCTGGAACGGGTGTTCCGCAACGTCGACGGCGCCGCGGTCTGGTGCGACGTGCAGCAGACCGTTGCAGCCGAGACCTGCACCGACATGGCCCGCAAGGCGCTGGACGACGCACTTCTGTGGATCGACGAGACCTGGGGCGGGACGCTGGAAAGCCTGCAATGGGGCGAGGCGCACATGGCCACCCATGACCACGAGGTGCTGGGCGGCCTGCCCGGCCTCGGCTGGATCGTGAACATCCACCAGCCCACCGCGGGGGGCGATTTCACCCTGATGCGCGGCCAGACCGCCGGGACCGGGGCCAACCCGTTCCGCAACGTCCATGCCGCCGGCTATCGCGGCGTCTACGACATGGCCGACCCGGACAGTTCGGTCTTCATCCTGTCGACCGGCCAGTCGGGCCACCCGCTGTCGCGCTTCTACGACAATCTCGGCGAATTGTGGCGGCGCGGCGAATACATCCCGATGTCGCTCGACCGGGCCCTGGCCGAAGCCGGCGCCACCGGGATCACCACCCTCGCCCCGCCCGGGGCGGCGGATCAGAGCTCGCGGTAGCGCGCCCGCTGCCGGTCGGTCCAGCGCAGGTCCAGCCGGATCCCGTCCTCGCCCTGGGTCTCGCCCTTGACCACGCCCTGCTCATAGAGCCAGGCCCGGCGCTTTCCGTCGCCGAACGGCAGCACGACCACCTCGTCGGTCATCGGCGCGGACAGCCGGGCGTTGACCTCGGCCAGCAGCGCGTCCAGACCGTCGCCGGTCAGCGCCGAGACCAGGAACACGCCCTCGCCCCGTGCCGCCTGCGCGGCCAGCGCGGCGCGCGCCTCGGGCGCCAGCCGGTCGGCCTTGTTCCAGACCTCGATCATCGCCGTGTCGCGCCCGACGCCGAGGCTTTCCAGGATGTCGCGCACATCCGCCGCCTGGGCCTCGGTCTCGGGGTCCGAGATATCGCGCACATGCAGGATCAGGTCGGCCGACAGCACCTCTTCCAGCGTGGCGCGGAACGCGGCCACCAGCTGGGTCGGCAGCGCACTGATGAAGCCCACCGTATCCGACAGGATCACCCGCGGCCCGCCCGGCAGGTCGACCGCCCGCATCGTCGGGTCCAGCGTCGCGAACAGCATGTCCTTGGCCAGCACCGCCGCCCCGGTCAGCCGGTTGAACAGCGTCGACTTGCCGGCGTTGGTATAGCCGACCAGCGCCACCATCGGGAACGGCACCTTGGCGCGCGCCTCGCGGTGCAGCTCGCGGGTCCTGACCACCTTGTCGAGCTGCCGGCGCAACCGCACGATCGCCTCGTCCAGCGCCCTGCGGTCGGCCTCGATCTGGGTCTCGCCGGGGCCGCCGACGAAGCCGAGCCCGCCGCGCTGGCGTTCCAGGTGGGTCCAGGCCCGCACCAGCCGGGTGCGCTGATAGCTCAGCGCGGCCATCTCGACCTGCAGCACGCCCTCGCTGGTGCGGGCGCGGTCCGAGAAGATCTCGAGGATCAGCCCGGTCCGGTCCAGGATCTTGACGCCCCATTCCTTTTCCAGGTTGCGCTGCTGCACCGGGCTCAGCGGGCCGTCCACCAGCACCAGCTCGACCTCGGCCTCGGTCAGGATCAGCTTCAGCTCCTCGACCTTGCCGGGTCCGAACAGGGTGCCGGGCCGCGGCTGGGACACCCGCACCACATTGGCGCCGACCACCCGAAGCCCCGGCAGCGCGGCGGCCAGCTCCACCGCTTCCTCAAGCGCAAAGACCGGCGCCCGACGGTGGTCGGTCCGGGCAAGGTCGGGATGCAGGACCCAGGCGCGCGTCTCGCGCTCGGCCGGGGGCCTGTCGCTGTCGATGGGATCGGTCAGTCTTCACCCTCGTAGAGGCTGATGGCCTGGCTGGGCATGATGGTCGAGATCGCGTGCTTGTAGACCAGCTGCGACTGGCCGTCGCGGCGCAGCAGGACGCAGAAATTGTCGAACCAGGTGATGACACCCTGCAATTTCACGCCGTTGATCAGGAAGATGGTGACGGGGACCTTGGTCTTCCGGACGTGGTTCAGGAACGCATCCTGGAGATTCTGGCGGTCAGTAGCCATTTGCGAAACCTTCTTTTTGTTTTGGCCCGTCCTCGGCACCATTCAATCGCGCTTTCAAAATGGATGCAAGAGCAGGCAGTTTCCAGTCACCCGCGCGCGCGCGTCACAATCCTTTCGCAGTTGCAGCATTTCTGCATCGTCCGCAAACCGGACACCGTTCCGGCCGCGACCAGCGCCGGACGCCCCGCCCGCCGCCGGCGCGCTGGCGGTGGCCGGTCAGATCTCGTCCGAATCGTCGAACACCGCGATCCGCGCTCCGGCCCGGGTCGCGGTCACCACATTCAGCGACTTCAGCTTGCGGTGCAACGCCGAGCGTTCCATCCCCACGAAGCTGGCCGTGCGCGAGATGTTGCCGCCGAAACGGTTGATCTGGGTCAGCAGGTATTCCCGCTCGAACAGTTCGCGCGCCTCGCGCAGCGGCAGGCGCGCGATCGCCGTGGATAGCACCATGCGCTCCTCGTCGCCGCCGGCCGGCTCGGTCGAGGGCAGTTCGCGGGCCTCGATCTCGCTGCCGTCGGGGCCCAGGATCAGCACCCGTTCCAGCATATTGCGCAACTGCCGGATGTTCCCCGGCCAAGGCATCGACTGCAGCGTCGCCGCCGCCTCCTCGCTCAGGGTGCGGACCGGCAGGCCGTCGCTGCGGTTCAGCTGGCCGATGAGATAGGCCGCGATCTCGGGAATGTCCGAGCGCCGCTCGTCCAGTCCGGGCACGTCCACCGGCACCACCGCCAGCCGGTGGAACAGTTCCTGCCGGAACCGTCCCGCCGCCACCGCCTGTTCCAGATCCCGCGCCGTGCCCGAGACGATGCGCACGTCCACCCGGATCTGCGCCGCGCCGCCGACGCGCTGGAACTGCTGGTCCACCAGCACCCTGAGCACCCGCGCCTGGGTCTCGGGCGGCAGGTCGGCGACCTCGTCCAGATAGAGTGTGCCCTGGTCGGCCTGCTCCAGCAGGCCCGGCTCGACCTGCTGGCCGGCGGATTCGCGGCCGAACAGCAACTGGTCCATCCGGTCGGGCGAGACCGAGGCGCAGTTCAGCAGCACGAAGGCCCCGGCCGCCCGGGACGAATGGCTGTGGATGAAGCGCGCCGCCAGTTCCTTGCCCGACCCCGGCGCGCCCTTCAGCAGAACCCGGCTGTTGGTCTTGGCCACCTTCTCGAGCTGGCCCTTCATCATCCGGAACGGTGCCGAGGACCCGATCAGCTCGCCCGTGGCCACTTCGGCGCGCCTCAACTCGCTGTTCTCGCGCCGAAGCCGCGAGGTCTCCATCCCGCGCCGCACCACCACCAGAAGCTGGTCAATGTTGAACGGCTTCTCGATGAAGTCATAGGCGCCCTGCTTGATCGCGGCGACCGCGATCTCGATGTTGCCATGGCCCGAGATGATCACCACCGGGATCTCGGGATGCTCGCGCTTGACCTTCTTCAGGATGTCGATTCCGTCGAGCTTGCTGTCCTTCAGCCAGATGTCGAGGATCATCAGCTTCGGCAGACTTTCCTCCAGCGACGCCACGCATTCCTCGGAGGTGCCGGCCAGCCGCGTGGTGAAGCCCTCGTCCTCGAGGATGTCCGAGATCAGTTCCCGGATGTCACGCTCGTCATCGACGATCAGAATATCGCTCATGTTCCCTGCCCGTCCTGTTCGCCCGTGTCTTGTTCGCCCGTGCGGTCATTCTGCCGCCCGGGGCTGTTCCGTGACCGCGGATGGCAGCGTCACCACCACCCGCGCGCCGCGATGCCCGTCCTCGTCCAGCGGTGCGGCGTCCTCCAGCCGGATCCGCCCGCCATGTTCTTCCACGATCTTCTTCACGATCGGCAGTCCCAGCCCGGTGCCCCGCGCACGTGTGGTCACATAGGGCTCGAACAGCTTGGACCGGTCCGGCGGGAAGCCGGCGCCGTTGTCGTCCACCGTCAGGCGGATCACCTGCGGCCGCTGCTCCAGCCGCACCACCACCTTGCCGACGAACCCCTCGCCTTCGGTCTCCCCCCTCGCCTGGGTCGCCTCGATGGCGTTCTTCACCAGGTTGATGACCGCCTGCGACATCAGCGTGCCGTCCACATCGGCGATCACCTCGTCGTCCGGCACCCGGCTTTCCACCACGACCTCGGGCGTGCCAGTTGCCTGCAGGAACACCGCGTCGCGCACCAGCTTCGCCAGATCCTGCCGCGTCTGCTCGGGCTCGGGCATCCGGGCGAATTTCGAGAACTCGTCGACGATCCGGCGCAGGTCGTTGGTCTGGCGCACGATCACGTCGGTGAGCTGGTCCAGCTTGTCGGCCTCGGCGCCGGCCGCGCCGCGGAACTTGCGCTTGATCCGCTCGGCCGACAGCTGGATCGGCGTCAGCGGGTTCTTGATCTCGTGGGCGATCCGCCGCGCCACGTCGCCCCAGGCCGCCATGCGCTGCGCCGCGACCAGGTCGGTGACGTCGTCGAAGGCCACCACCACGCCTTCCAGCGTGCCGGCCTCCCCGGTGCGCATCGCCATCCGCACCAGCAGCATGTCGGCGACGCCGTTGCGGTGCAGCCGGATCTCCTTCTGCACCGTCTCCTCCTTGCCGTCGCGCAGGCGCTCCAGCAGCAGGGCGAATTCCGGCACCAGCGCCACCATCGGCTGGCCCGCCGCGCCGGTTCCGTCCAGCGACAGCAGCCGCTCGCCCGAGCGGTTGATGAAGTCGATGCGGCCCTGGGCGTCCAGCCCCATCACGCCCGCGGTGACCGAGGACAGCACCGAATCGAACAGCCGGCGGCGTTCCTCGATCTCGCGGTTGGTATCCAGCAGTGACTGGCGCTGCCGGCGCAGCTGGCGGATCATCTGGTTGAAGACCTGCCCCAGCACCGCGATCTCGTCGTCGCCCTTCTCCTCGCGCACCCGTACCTCAAGATCGCCGTCGCCGACCCGCGCCGCCGCCGCCGCCAACCGGCCGATCGGCCGCGCGCGCCGTCGCCTCGGTGTGGTCGAGCAGGCTCAGCAGGTCGCCGTCCACCACGCGGGAAACCAGCAGATAGCGGTCGGGAAACGCCGACAGCGCCACCAGGGCGCGGAATTCGTCGTTGTTCCAGTCGCGGATCATCACCACCGCGCCAGTGCCGGCCTCGGCGATCTGCTCGGTCGTCGGCGGCTCGTAGTCGAACAGATAGCTCCGCTCGCCCCGCGCCCGGATCTCGGCGCCGCCGTCGATCACGTAGGCTTCCTTCAGGCCGCGCTGGATCTGGGCCTGGCCCTGCGCCAGCACCACCCGGAAGTCGCCGTCGGTCATCACCGCGGTGTTGCGACGCTGGGCGTCCAGAAGCGACCCCAGCGCTCCGGCATCCTCGGTCAGGTCGGCGGCCTGTTCGGTGTCATAGGCCTGCGCCGCCGCCAGCGAGGCGCCGATCACCTCGCGCACCTGCTGCGAGAACCAGCCCTCGAGGCCCACGCTCAGGGTCAGCCCGGCGAAGACCGCGACCAGCACGGTCGGCACCAACGCCACGATGGCAAAGACCCCGGTCAGCCGCAGGTGCAGCCGAGAGCCGGCCGATTTCGCCCGCCGCGCCGCAATCATGCCCATGATGCGGAACAGCACCAGCGTCGCCAGGACGAGGATATAGACCAGGTCCGCCAGCAGCACGAGGCGCAGCGAATTGGTCGAGGGCTCGACCACCAAGGGCCCGAGCACGATGAAGGTCGCTACCGCCAGAACCGGACCCAGGATCACCAGCGCCAGCGTGCCAAGCGTCTGGACCCGTTTCCGGCGTCCGAGTTCGATCAGCGCGTTCCAGACCGACAGGCCGAGCTTTGGCCGCATGATGACCTCTGACGACGTCTCAGGCCCGCACCTGCGCCTTCGGGCGCAGGTTGCGGCAGGGCGGCAACGCCCTGTGGCCCGTTTACATCAACTTTCGCCGGCGTGTCACGCGGATATCAAGGTCGGTGATCTTCTTGCGCAGGGTGTTCCGGTTGATCCCGAGCAGGTCGGCGCACTTCGCCTGATTGCCCCCGGTGGCATCCAGCGCGATCTCGATCAGCGGCGTCTCGACCTCGCGCAGGATGCGCTGGTAAAGGCCCGGCGGCGGCAGCACGCCGCCGTGCAGGTCAAAGTACCGGCGCAGATGCGAGCCGACCGAGGCTGACAGCTTGTCGCTTTCGGGGCGTCCGGTCATCGGCTCCATCGCCGGCTGGTTGCCCAGCACATGGGCCACGTCGGCCTTGGTGATCTCGTCCTCGGGGCTGGTCACCACCAGCCGGCGCACGGTGTTCTCCAGCTGGCGGACGTTGCCCGGCCAGGAATAGGCCCGGATCATCTCGAGCGCGTCGTTCGAGAAGCGCCGGGTCGGGCCGCCGTCGCGTTCCGAGCGGGACAGGAAATGCTCGGCCAAGAGCGGGATGTCGTCGACCCGCTCGCGCAGCGCCGGCACCGCGATGGTGACGCCGCCCAGCCGGTAATAGAGATCCTGCCGGAACGCGCCCTCCTCGATTCGCGTGCCCAGATCGGTCTGCGAGGTCGCCATGATCCGCGGCGCGGAATCGCCGAAACTGTCGAACATCCGCACCATGCGCGCCTGGGTGTCGGGGTCGAAGTCGCCGACCTCGTCGAACAGGATCGACCCGCCGCGGCCCCGCGCCGCCAGCGTCGCCGGTCCGTCCGCGCCCACCAGATCAGCCGCCGAGGCGACCACGAAGGGCATTGTCCGGCGGTCCGAGAAATCGTGGATCGCGCGCGCGATCAGCGACTTGCCGGTGCCGCTCTCGCCGGTGATCATCACCGACAGCTCGGTGTTCATCACCCGCGCCACCAGCCGGTACAGCGCCTGCATCGCCGGGGTGCGCCCGACCAGCGGCAACTCGTCGGTGCGTTCGGTCGGCTGGGTCCGCGGCGCCGGCACCCGGCGCTTGACCTCCAGCGCCCGCGCCGCGCGCTTCATCAGGTCGGGCAGGTCGAAGGGCTTCGGCAGATAGTCGAAGGCATCCGCCTCGGCGGCCTGGATCGCGGTCATGATGGTGTTCTGGGCCGAGATCACGATCACCGGCAGGCCAGGGCGTTCCTTGCTGATCTTCGGCAACGTCTCGAGTCCGTTGCCATCGGGCATGATGACGTCCGAAATCACCAGGTCGCCCTTGCCCTCCTGCACCCAGCGCATCAGCGTCATCAGCGACGAGGTGGCGTGCACCTTGCATCCGGCCCGGGTCAGCGCCTGGGTCAGCACGGTGCGGATCGTGCGGTCGTCATCGGCAACGAGGATCGTACCGTCCATCAGAGGTCCTCCGAGGCTTCTTTGGGGGCTACGGGCAGGGAGATTCGGAAAACCGTGCGCCCCGGCACGCTTTCCACTCCGATCCACCCGTCATGTGCGGAAATGATCTTCGATACCAGGGCCAGGCCCAGCCCGGTGCCGTTCTCGCGGCCCGAGACGAAGGGATCGAAGATGTTGTCGGCGATCTCGGGCGGCAGGCCCGGACCGTCGTCGATGATCTCGACCTGCAGCGGCAAGGGCGCGCCCGACCCGTCGGGCCGGCGCAGCCGCAGCGCCAGGTCATAGAAGGTGTGCAGCCGGATCACCCCGCCGGTCTTCGGGTTGGCGGCCTCGGCGGCGTTCTTCATCAGGTTCTGGAACACCTGCAGCATCTGGTCGCCGTCCACGAAGGTCGAGGGCAGCGAGGGGTCGTAGTCCTCGACGATCTTCATCCGCGCCGCCACGCCCAGGGCGGCCGACTTGCGCGCCCGGTCCAGCAAGTCGTGCAGGTTGTGCGCTTTCCGGACCGGCGGGCGCAGGTTGCCGAACTGCTCGACTTGGTCCAGCAGCTTCGAGATCCGCCGCGCCTCGCCGACGATCAGGTCGGTCAGCTCGCGGTCGTCGCCCGACAGGCCCATCGCCAGCAGCTGCGCCGCCCCGGTGATTCCGGCCAGCGGGTTCTTGATCTCGTGCGCCAGCATCTCGGCCATGCCGATCGCCGACTTGGCCGCCGACTTGACCATGTTGGCCCGGTCCATCCGGTCGGCGATCTGGCGCGGCTCGAACAGCACCAGCACCCGCCCGGAATCGTCGCCGACCCGGCCGATCTGGATGTTGCACTGCACCGGCGGGCGCATCCCGCTGCTGACGTCCACGTCGTTGATGAACAGCCCGGCCCGGTCGCGGCGGACCCGAGCGAAGGCCTCCTCGAGCGGGGCGTCGATCATCAGCTTGTCCCAGACCGGCTTGCCGCGCAGCTGCTTGGCCGAGGTGTTCAGGAACGCCTCGCCCGCCGGCGTGATGTCGGCGATGGTGTCGTCACCGTTCAGCAGCAGCGCCGGAATCGGCAGCGACGCCCACAGCGTGTCCCCCCAGTTACCGCTCATGCGGCCAGCGCCCCGTGCCCGGCCAGCGCCCCCGGCAGCGCCTTGCGCACCCGGGCGGGACTGTCCGCCGTCATGATCTCGGCCCGCAGCGGCGCCGGCGTGGCGGCGGTGTCCATGTGCCAGCCCAGATGCTTCCGCGCGATCCGCGCTCCCAGCGTCGCGCCATAGAAGCCCAGCATGTCCTCGTAATGCTCCATCACCATGTCGGAAAACGCCCCCTCGCGTGGCGGTTCTGGCGCCGCCGTGCCGTGCAGTCCCGCCGCGATCTCGGCCAGCAGCCAGGGCCGGCCCTGCGCCGCGCGCCCCACCATGACCCCGGCCGCGCCGCTGGCGGCCAGCGCCGCCCGGGCCTCGGCCACCGACCGGATGTCGCCATTCGCCACCACCGGGATCGCCACCGCACCCACCGGCCCGGCAATCGCCGCCCAGTCGGCCCGGCCGGTGTAGAACTGGCAGCGCGTCCGGCCATGGACCACCAGCAGGGCGATTCCCGCCGCCTCGGCCCGGCGCGCCAGATCGGCGGCGTTGCGGCTGCCATCGGCCCAGCCCAGCCGGCATTTCAGCGTCACCGGAACTTCCACCGCCGCCACCACCGCCTCGATCACCCGCTGCGCATGGTCGAGATCGGTCATCAGCGCCGCCCCGGCCAGCCCGCCGGTGACCTTCTTCGCCGGGCAGCCCATGTTGATGTCGAGGATCCGCGCCCCCTCGGCCTCGATCCGCCGCGCCGCCTCGGCCATCAGCGCCGGATCGCGCCCGGCAAGCTGCACCGAGGTATCGGCCTCGCCCAGCCCCAGCGCCGTCCGGTCGCGGGCCGAGGGCCGCGCGGTCAGGAACTCGCGGCTTGCGACCATTTCGCTCACGACCAGCCCGGCACCGAAACGTGCCACGAGCCGCCGGAACGGCAAGTCGGTGATCCCCGCCATCGGTGCCAGAAGAACTGGCGATTTCAGGGCCCGTGCTGCAAAGCGAATGGTCAACTGCCCAATCCTTACGCGGAATGGCCTTCCGATTACCGATGCGCGTACCGCTTATCAAAGGCTCCTGACGCCATGATGACACGTCAGACCGGCTGCGCACAAAAAATAGTCATTTTAGTGGTCATGTCGGGTCCGATTGTCTTCGCGGGCGGCACAGCGTAAACCCGGGCGACCACGAGGGGGCTCTGCCATGACCGTCGCCGCCATCATTGTCGCCGCCGGCAGGGGCAGCCGGGCCGGTGGCGACATCCCGAAACAATATCAACCGATTGCCGGCGAACCCGTGCTCCGGCGCACACTCCGCGCGCTGGCGGCGCATCGGTTGGTCTCGCATCTGGTGGTTGTGATCCACCCCGACGATCAGGCCCGCTTCGACTCCCTCGTCCCACTGCCCGGAAACGTGCAGATCCGCACCGTCGCCGGCGGCGACAGCCGCGACGCCTCGGTGCGCGCCGGGCTGGCCGCCGTGCCCGAGGGCATCGGGCAGGTGCTGATCCACGACGCCGCCCGGCCCTTCGTCAGCCCCGCCCTGATCGACCGGGTGCTCGCCGCGCTCGACAGCGCCCCCGGCGCGGCGCCGGGGCTGGCGGTCACCGACGCGCTGTGGCGCGGCACCGCGGGCCGGGTCAGCGGCACCCAGGACCGCGCCGGGCTCTTCCGCGCCCAGACCCCGCAGGGCTTCCGGCGCGAAGCGATCCTGGCCGCCCATGCGGCCCATCCCGGCGGCGCGCTGGACGACGTGGAAGTCGCCCGCGCCCATGGCCTTGACGTCGCCATCGTCGACGGGGATGAGGACAACATCAAGATCACCCTGCCGGGCGACTTCGCCCGCGCCGCCCGCATCCTCGAGCAGCGGAAGGAGACCCCGATGGACATCCGCCTCGGCAACGGCTTCGACGTCCACGCCTTCGCCCCGGGCGAGGCGGTGATCCTCTGCGGCATCCGCATCCCGCACGACCGCAAGCTGTCCGGCCATTCCGACGCCGACGTGGCGATGCACGCGGTCACCGACGCGATCTACGGCGCGCTCGCCGATGGCGACATCGGCCGGCACTTCCCGCCCTCGGATCCGCAATGGAAGGGCGCCGACAGCGCGATCTTCCTGCGCCACGCCGTCGCCCGCGCCGGCGAACGGGGCTACCGGATCGGCAATGCCGACTGCACCATCATCTGCGAGGCGCCGAAGATCGCCCCCCATGCCGCCGCGATGCAGGCGCTGATGGCCGGGCTCTTGGGCGTCGCCGCCGACCGGGTCAGCGTCAAGGCCACCACCTCGGAACAGCTCGGCTTCACCGGAAGGCGCGAGGGCATCGCCGCGCTCGCCTCGGTCACCCTGGTGGCGGCATGAGACCCAGCCGCCTGGTCGCCACCGTCGGCGGCATCGGCCTGCTGCGCCCCGCCCCGGGCACCTGGGGCGCGGCCGCGGCCCTGCCGCTGGGCTGGCTGCTGCACGGGCTGGGCGGCTTCGCCCTGCTCGCCGCCGCGACGCTGCTGGTCACCGGCCTCGGCTGGTGGGCGGCCACGGCCGAGGAACGCGCCACAGGCGCCCATGACGAAAGCGAGATCGTCATCGACGAGGTCGCCGGCCAGTGGCTCGCGCTCTGGCCGCTGTCGCTGGGGCTGAGCCATGCCGGGGTCGATCCCTGGCTTTTCCCCTGGCCGGGCTGGGTCGGCGCCTTCCTCGCCTTCCGGCTGTTCGACATCTGGAAACCCGGCCCGATCGGCTGGGCCGACCGCCAGCCCGGCGCAACGGGCGTGATGCTCGACGACCTGATCGCCGGGTTCGCCGCCGCGATCCTGGTGGCCTTCGCCGCCTTCATCGCCCACGGGGTGATCGGGGTATGAGCGCCGCCGACCTCCTCGCGCTCGCCCGCGCCCGGGGCGCGATGATCGCCACCGCGGAAAGCTGCACCGGCGGGCTGATCGCCGGCGCCCTGACCGAGATCCCCGGCTCCTCCGACGTGTTCGACCGCGGCTTCGTCACCTATTCGAACGCCGCCAAAGAGGACATGCTCGGGGTCCGGGCCGAAACCCTCGCCGCCCATGGCGCGGTCTCGGAACAGGTCGCCCGCGAGATGGCCGAGGGCGCGCTGGCCCGCTCCGCCGCCACGCTCGCCGTCGCGGTCACCGGCATCGCCGGCCCCGGCGGCGGCACGGCGCAGAAACCCGAAGGCCGGGTCTGCTTCGGCCTCGCCCGACGCGGCGCGCCGACCCTGACCCGGACGGTCGATTTCGGCGCGATCGGCCGCGGCCCGGTCCGCGCCGCGACCGTCGATCACGCTCTCGCGCTCCTCGCGGGCGCCCTCGGT
>JBGAOK010000086.1:0-15468 GCA_044221805.1 Meridianimarinicoccus sp. | reverse complement strand
TGGCCCGCGGGTAGTTGGGTCGTCGTGCTGGACGAGGCAGTGCAGCAAATTGGCTTTCCGTCCAGCGCGCGTGGATTGGATCGCCATTTCCGTGTCGGCCCAGCCGCGTTGCCGTTTACTGATTCGACCTACGTCCATCGTCAGGAGATCTTTCGCGGTATCGGCCTGAGACCATATGCCCCCGTCCATGTCAGCTATAGTGATGTCGGGAGCGGGACTCACTCATTCAGATGGATCCGCCGGACGCGGATCGACGGCGATCTGTGGGATTTGACTGACGTTCCCTTGGGCGAGGCAAGCGAGGAGTACGAGATTCGCGTCTGGTCGGGCGCGAGCCTTGCGCGAAAGGAGATCGTGACAATCTCGGCATGGGCCTATGCCGCACCGCTACGGTTCGCGGACGGGATCACCGGGGTCTACGAATTTGAGGTCGCACAAATCTCGGATCGCTTCGGTCCGGGGCCCTATACGAGGATCAAAGTCCATGTCTAGAACCGTCAACCTGCAATTGCCGCTTGTACAGGCGTCACAGGCCCAGAAACATGTCACGGTTAACGAGGCGTTCGGGCTTGTGGATGGCCTCGCGCAACTGACGCTTGCCTCATTGACCGTTGGTTCGCCACCCATCACGGCCGTTGATGGGACAGCCTATGCCATTCCCGCAGGCGCCAGCGGCACATGGGCGGCGGAAGCGGGCAAAGTGGCCATCGCCAGCAACGGCGGGTGGGTCTATGCGAGCCCGCGGACAGGTTGGCGGGGCTGGGTCACAGACGCCGGATGCACTGTCATCCATGACGGCTCCGGCTGGGTCGAACATGGTGTGGCGATTGGCGCCAACGGAGCCGCCAGCCTGATCGAAGTGCGGGAGATTGATGTTAACGTCACTGCTGGAAACAGCGTCACCACGGCGGCGGTCATCCCGGCGTCGTGCTTGATCCTTGGCATCAGCGGCGTTGTGACCCAGTCGATGACCGGTTCGCTGACGAGCTGGAAACTGGGTGTGCAGGGTGGCTCCGGCCGATATGGGACCGGTATCGGCCTCGCGCTTGGGTCTTGGGTTCAGGGGCTGAGCGGCCAGCCCCAAGCGTACTATGCGGCTACCCCGTTGGTGATTGAGGCCGAAGGTGGAGACTTCGCGGGAGGAGGAATACGCCTAGCCGTCCATCTGTTCCGGATGACAGCGCCGCGCCCCTGACGCAGACCTTTGATGCACTGGATATTCCGAGTGCGAAGTACTACGTTCTGGGTCTGGGATCGGTCTTGCACGAGTCGGAAATGTCGCAACCAAAGACGCAAATCGAGCGATTCGATCCGGTCTGGGCACAGATCGGGTCCGAAGCCGAGTCAGCCATACGGGACGAGCCGTTGCTGGGTGGTCTGATTCACTCGAGTATCCTTCATCACAGGTCATTGGGCCGGGCGCTGGCGTATCGACTGTCGATGAAGCTCGCGTCTACAGAAATGCCAGAGCAGCTTCTACGCGAGTTCTGCGATTCTGCTCTTGAGGCTGACAGTGAGATCGAAGCTGCGTCGCGCGCAGACCTGGTAGCTGTGTTCGAGCGTGATCCCGCTTGCCATCGTATGATCCAGCCGATCCTGTTCTTCAAGGGATACCAGGCGTTGCAGGCATATCGCATCGGTCACTGGCTCTGGCAGCAGGGCCGGCGGGACATGTCATACTTTTTTCAGATGCGGATCTCGGAGATTTTCGGCGTTGACGTGCACCCTGCTGCCAGGCTGGGCAAGGGCATCATGATTGATCACGCGCACTCGATAGTAATCGGAGAGACTGCGGTGGTCGGCGACAATGTTTCGATGCTGCATTCCGTGACACTCGGTGGAACCGGCAAGGAAGATGGCGACCGTCATCCAAAGATCGGAAACGGAGTCCTGATCGGCGCTGGGGCGAAGATCCTCGGCAACATCCGGGTTGGCAACTGTTCCCGAATTGCTGCCGGAAGCGTCGTACTGCAGGATGTTCCTCCGTGTACGACGGTTGCGGGCGTGCCGGCCAAGATCGTCGGAGAAGCTGGCTGCGCGCAGCCGTCTGTCATGATGGATCAGCAGTTCTGACCTGACGCAGCGCTTCCCGGGTCACGTCACTGAATAGCGACGTCGTCGACGCGCATCATGCCCAGTACATCTCGGACGCGCTCGTCCAGCAGGTCGAGGTCCAGATAGTGGTCCGATAGACGGAGCGTCTTGTTGTCCATTTCGGCAACCTTTCGCTTCAACTCGTCGCGTTGAGCGGCGAGGTCTCTCAACTCGGATGAGAATTGCATTCGCTTTAGTACGCCAAGGTCACCTTGCACTGCCGCGAAGGCAAAATAGGCGGCCATGGTAATGGCAACGCCAAGGTAGATCAGGAAGCCGTATCCGCCGTTCTTTTCCATACCGTGCCTCGTTGCGCCGCTCACGGGCATTGTCTTGAGTATTGCACGGGAGACTTGGCCAGAGAAGCCCGGCCTTGCGGCCGGGCATTTTCCTGACCCAAGTCTGTACGGTTATTCCTTGCCAGTGTAGATGTCGATCAGCTTGCCCAGCATGGCAAGCGCGTCTTCGCGCGAGCGCTGGAAGCTGTTCCGTCCGATGATCGAGCCGTTCCCGCCGCCGTCGCGGATCGCACGCGCATCGTCATAGACAGCGTCGGTCCCCTTTGCGGCCCCACCCGAGAACACGACGATCCGCCTTCCGTTGAAGCACGCATCCACGCAGTGCTTGACGCGCGCCGCCTGGGTGGCGATGTCGATGCCCTTGTCTTCGTAGACCTTCTTGGCCTCGAGCTGCATCAGATGGTCGGTCGACAGCTTGATCTTGATGATGTGGGCGCCCAGCAGAGCCGCCATGTGAGCCGCATAGGCGCCAACATCCACTGCGGTTTCGCCGTCCTTGGTGACGCCCTCGCCCCGCGGGTAGGACCAGATCACCGTGGCGATCCCGCAAGCAGCCGCCTCGCGCCGCATCTCGACGATCTCCTCCATCATGTCGAACGCCATGTCCGAGCCGGGATAGATCGTGAAGCCGATCGCGGCGCAGCCGAGGCGCAGCGCGTCATCGACCGAGGCGGTGATGGCCTGGTTCTTCGCGGCCGTGCTCGACATCAGGGAGTTGGCAGAGTTGACTTTAAGGATCGTGGGGATCTGGCCTGCAAAAGTGTCCGCGCCAGCTTCGAGCGGGCCGAGGGGCGCCGCATAGGCATTCAGACCGGCGTCGATCGCGAGCTGGTAATGATAGTGGGGATCATAGCCAGCCGGGTTCGGGGCGAAACTCCGCGCCGGGCCGTGCTCGAAGCCCTGATCGACCGGCAGGATGATCATCTTCCCGGTGCCGCCAAGCTTGCCGTGCATGAGCATGCTGTAAAGCTTGCTCTTCACCCCCGGGTTTTCACCCTCGTAGTTGTCGAGGATCTTCCGTACCGCACTGGTAATAGTCATCATTGCACCCTTTTTCCTGGCGACGTTCATTTCGGGTGCCACGTCACGGCAGGCCCGCCGGGCCATCGTGGCGTGGCTGTTGTCCGTTACGACTTGGCGGCTTCCAGTGCCGCGACGCCCGGCAGGACCTTGCCTTCCATCCATTCCAGGAAGGCACCGCCGGCGGTGGAGATATAGGTGAAGTCTTCGGCAGCGCCCGACACGTTCAGGGCTGCGACTGTATCGCCGCCGCCTGCCACGCTGATCAGCTTTCCGGCGCGCGTGAGTTCCGCGGCCTGCTTCGCCGCAGCGTTGGTAGCCGTATCGAACGGCGGAATCTCGAAGGCGCCCAGCGGCCCATTCCAGATCAGGGTCGCCGACGTTGCAAAGACATCGGCGACGGCAGCGACGGACTGTGGCCCGGCATCCAGGATCATCGCGTCCGCCGGGCAAGCATCCGCCGGCACGGTCTCGTTGTCGGCGCCGGCCTTGAACTCCCGCGCGACGACAACGTCGACGGGCAGAACGATCGCGCAGCCCGCGGCCTTGGCCTTTGCCATGATTTCGCGCGCGGTGTCGGCCATGTCCGGCTCGGCCAGGGACTTCCCGATTGGCTTGCCCTGCGCGACGAGGAAGGTATTCGCCATCCCGCCGCCGATCACCAGCTTGTCCACCTTGCCCACAAGGTTGCCCAGTAGGTCGAGCTTGGTCGAGACTTTCGCGCCACCGACCACGGCCGTGACCGGACGCGCGGGCTTGCCGAGCGCGGCTTCCAGCGCCTGAAGCTCGGCCTGCATGGAGCGGCCGGCGCAGGAGGGCAGAAGATGCGCCATGCCTTCGGTCGAGGCATGGGCGCGGTGTGCGGCGGAAAAGGCGTCGTTGCAGTAGATGTCGCCAAGTGCGGCAAGGGACGCGCTGAAGCGGGGATCGTTCGCTTCCTCCTCGGCATGAAACCGGGTGTTCTCGAGCAGCAGCACAGTCCCAGGTGCCAATCCGGCGACGGCTTCCTTGGCAGGGGCGCCAATGCAGTCGGACGCGAAGCTCACCGGTACGCCCAGAATCTCTTCAAGCGCGGGACGAACCACGTCGAGCGACATGTCTGCGACCGGTTTGCCCTTGGGTCGACCGAAATGCGCCAGCAGCACCGGCTTCCCGCCCTTGGCGAGAATCGAGTCGATCGTCGGCTTGATCCGTTCGATCCGGGTCCCATCGGTCACACGGCCGCCGGCGACGGGCACGTTGATATCAACACGGGTCAGGACGACCTTTCCCGCAAGATCCATGTCGTCAAGCGTCTTCCAGGCCATGCGGATCCCCCTTGTTATCGTCCGTCTGGTGTTTCCACCGGATTGGGTGGCGGGGTCAATTGCGCCGAGAGTCGGCACAGCATCTTTGCGGCATTACGTCCCGCCGGAAGGCGTCGGTCGGAAGGGCAAGCCGGGCGGGGACTGGACCTTGGGGCCTGTTGTGGCCTAGGGTCCGCCCCGATTGCCCACGCAGGACAGAGGACGCGCCCATGGTCGAGATCAGGGACCCCGAAAACACCATCGTCATGGAGCTGAAGGATGGCGTTGTCGTCATCGAGCTCCTGCCTGACGTGGCCCCCAAGCACAGCCAGCGCATGAAGGATCTCGCGCGCGCCGGTGCCTATGACAATGTCGTCTTCCACCGGGTGATCGAGGGTTTCATGGCCCAGACCGGCGATGTGGAGCACGGCGACATGGAAGACGGGTTCAACCTGCGCCGTGCCGGCACCGGCGGGTCGGACCTGCCGGATCTGCCGGCCGAGTTTTCGAAGCTGCCCCATGACCGGGGTACCCTGGGCGCCGCGCGCTCGGCCAACCCCAATTCGGCCAACTCGCAGTTCTTCATCAACTTCGCCGACAACCACTTCCTGAACGGCCAGTACACCGTCTATGGCCGGGTCATCTCGGGGATGGAATTCGTCGACGCCATCACCCGCGGCGAACCCCCGCGCGAGCCGGACCGGATGCTGAGCGTGAAGGTCGCGGCCGATGCATAAGGCCCTCGCGCTTTCGCTGGCCATGGTTGCGGCGGCGCCGGCGCTGGCGACCGACCTTCGGATCGAGGTCGCGGGCGAGGCCGACGGGACCATCACCATCGAGCTTCTGGACGACGTGGCGCCGAAGCATGTGGCCCAAATGACGGCCCTGGCAAAGGAAGGCGCCTATGACGGGGTGGTGTTCCACCGGGTGATCGACGGCTTCATGGCCCAGACCGGCGATGTGGAATTCGGCCGGACGGGCGAAGGTTTCGACATGCGGATGGCGGGCCGCGGCGGGTCGAAGCTGCCGGATCTGCCGGCCGAGTTCTCGGACATCCCCTTCGATCGCGGCGTGGTCGGGATGGCGCGGTCGCAGGATCCGAACAGCGCCAACAGCCAGTTCTTCATCATGTTCGCCCCGGGCGATTTCCTGAACGGCCAATACACCGTGGTCGGCCGGGTGACCGACGGCATGGACGTGGTCGACAAGATCAAGCGCGGGACGGGGCCGAACGGATCGGTCACGGGCGAACCTGACCGGATGGTGAAGGTTACCGTCGTCGAGTGATGTTGCCCCGTCGTCAGGACAGGGCCCGGTTCCGGGAGGGAGCCGGGCCCTTTTCCGTTCTTCGGGACGGCAGCGCCGCCGCCACCCGGGCGACCAGCGCCGTTCCCGGTGCCTGCATCCACGTGCTGCCCAGCATCACCGGTCGCCCGCCCGCTGCCAGCTTGAAGCGGGCAAGCCCCGGCGTGGTTTCGGTGTCGAGGTTGCCCAGGTCAAGGCTGCGATAGCCGCGTTCCGCCAACCAGCACCCGGCCTGCCAGATCAGAAGGTTGTGGGCCGATACCGCGCGTCCCGCCGGCCCGGTCCAGCCGGTCTGATAGCTGGCCGTCGGGGCGTGGAGCAGGACCAGGATCCCGGCTGCCGGCAGGCCGAAGCGGTAAAGGGCAAAGACCACCGCGCTGCCCGGGTTTGCCGCGGCCCAAGATGTCGCAAAGCGGGGCGGCAGGCGGGCATAGCGGCGATCCTGCGCCTGCTCGGCTTCGGCCCGCAACAGCCAGTGATCCCCTGTCGGCGGCAAAAGTTCCACCCGCGTATCAAGGCCGAGCCGTTCGGCCCGGCCCAGCCGGTTGCGCCATTTCGGGTCCAGCGCGGCCCGGCGCTCCGCTTCGGTCGGCGTCAGGTCGATCTCGGCCAGATGATGGGGCGTCACCATCTCCAGAAGACCCGCCCCTGCCAGTGGATCGGTGCCGAAGTTCCGCTCGGGCGTGACCATCACACCGGTGAAACGCGCGGACAGACGCGCGACCAGATCCTTCAGAGCGGCCCGCCTGACCGCCGGGTCGAGGCGATAATCCCAGACCGGCCCCCGGGACAGAAGCGCGAAACGGCCGACCAGCGGCCAGCGCCGCACCAGCACCTGGGCGCTGGCCAGCGCCATCCCGCGATCCTCCAGCGCCAGGGTCAGGGCCTCCACCCCCAGCGCCTGACAGGTGGCGCCATAGGCCGGATGCTGCTGCATCGGCAGGGATCGGTCGGATGGGGACAGCGGGGCCGGGGTCCAGTGCATTGCCATGCCCCGTTTAACCCTGCGAGAACCTAATTCGGCTTTAACGGCGCCATGACACTGCACACAAACCCGATCCTCGGTGTCGCGGCGCCAAGGCCGCGACCGACCCGCGCCGGGGCGACCTGGGTCGCGCTGGCTGCCTCTCTGCCCGCAGCCGGGATCCTGGTCCTGGCCGAAGCCCTGTGGCGCTGGCTCTGGCCCTGAGGCTCAGGGCGCCAGCGTCACCAGCGCGTGGCGCTTGCGACCGGCGCTCAGCTTAACCGGTTCTGCCAGGGCGGTCCGGTCCAGCACCAGACCGGCATCGGTCAGCGGTGCGTCGTCGATCCGGGCGCCGTTGTCGGCGATCAGGCGCTTGGCCTCCTTCCCGGTCTTGGCAAGGCCGGTCCGCACGATCAGCTGCACCACCGAGATGCCGTCGCCAACCTCGTCGGCGGTCAGGATCAGGGTTGGCAGGTCGTCGCCCACGCCGCCCCGTTCGAACACCTCGCGCGCGGTGGCTTCGGCCGCCGCCGCCGCCTCGGCCCCGTGCAGCAGCCCGGTGACCTCGTTGGCCAGCCGGATCTTGGCCTCGTTGATCTCGGGCCCCTGCAGCGCGCCCATCCGGTCGCACTCCGCCACGGGAAGCTCGGTATAAAGCTTCAGGAACCGCCCCACATCCGCATCGGTGGTGTTGCGCCAGAACTGCCAGAACGCATAGGGCGACAGCATCTCGCCGTTCAGCCAGACCGCCCCGCCGGCCGACTTGCCCATCTTGCGCCCGTCCGACGTGGTCAGCAGCGGCGAGGTCAGGCCGAAGATCCCGCGGTCCAGAACCCGGCGGGTCAGGTCGATCCCGTTGACGATGTTGCCCCATTGGTCCGACCCGCCCATCTGCAGCAGGCAGCCATAGCGCCGGTACAGTTCAAGGAAATCATAGGCCTGCAGGATCATGTAGTTGAATTCAAGGAACGACAGCGACTGCTCGCGGTCCAGCCGCGACTTCACGCTCTCGAACGACAGCATCCGGTTGACGCTGAAATGCCGGCCGATGTCGCGCAGGAAATCGAGATAGTTCAGGCTGTCCAGCCATTCGGCGTTGTTCAGCATCAGCGCGTCCGACCCGCCGAGGCCATAGTCCAGATAGCGCGCGAAGACCTGCTGCATCCCGTCGATGTTGCCGTCGATCTGTTCGGGCGTCAGCAGCGGCCGCTCCTCGGAGCGGAAGGACGGATCGCCCACCTTGGTGGTGCCGCCGCCCATCAGCGTGATCGGCTTGTGACCGGTTTTCTGGAGCCAGCGCAGCATCATGATGTTCAGCAGGTGCCCCACATGCAGCGAGGCCGCCGTCGCATCATAGCCGATATAGGCTGGCACCGTTCCCGCCATCAGCGCCGCATCCAGACCCTGAAGGTCGGTGCAGTCGGCCATGTAGCCGCGTTCCCGCATGACATGGAGGAACTCGGATTTCGGGTGGTAGGTCATCGGCGGCTGGTCCATGCTCGGGCGGAATGCGGCGCTTATAGGAGCAAGGCGCATGAAGGAAAAGGTCCTCGCCGCCGAGGGGCCGGTGCGCGTGGTCGGCACCATGTCGGGAACCTCGCTCGACGGGGTCGACGCAGCGGAACTGGTCACCGACGGGGTCGGGATCCTGGGCTTCGGCGCCTCGGCCTATCGCGCCTATGATCCGGCCGAACGGGCGGCGCTGCGGGCCGCACTTGGGCGCTGGCCGGGTGAACCGGGCGTGGCCGAGGCTGCCGCCGTGGTCGATGCCGCGCATCTGGCCCTGCTGGCCGGTTTCCCCGCGGCCGATCTGGTCGGCTTCCATGGCCAGACGCTGGCCCATGACCCGGCCGGGCGCGGCACTCACCAGACCGGCGACGGGGCGCGGCTGGCCCGCGCGCTCGGACGGCCGGTGGTCTGGGACTTCCGCGCGGCCGATGTGGCGGCGGGCGGGCAGGGCGCCCCGCTGGCCCCGGCCTTCCATTTCGCGCTGGCCCGGCACATCGGCGCCACGGCGCCGCTGGCCTTCCTGAACCTCGGGGGCGTCGGCAACCTGACCTGGATCGACCCGGCCGCGCCCGAGGCCTTTGCGCCCGGCGCCATGCTGGCCTTCGACACCGGCCCCGCCAATGCCCCGATCGACGATCTGCTCCGCACCCGCCTGGGTCGCGACCGGGACGAGGGCGGCGCCCTCGCCCTGTCCGGCCGGGCCGACAGGGCCGCGCTGACGGGCTTCCTTGCCGCGCCCTTCTTCGACCGGATGCCGCCGAAAAGCCTCGACCGGGACGATTTCGCCATGCTCGGCGCGGCCGTCGCCGGCCTTGCCGACGCCGATGCCGCCGCGACGATGGTCGAGGCTGTGGCGCTGTCGGTGGCCCGGGGGCTCGACTGGTGCCCGGTCCCGCCGGCGCGCCTGCTGGTGACCGGGGGCGGGCGGCACAATCCGGCGATCATGGCCCGGCTTGCCGCGCTGCTGCCCTGCGCCGTAGCCCCGGTCGAGGCGGCAGGCCTGGACGGCGACATGCTGGAAGCGCAGGCCTTCGCCTATCTCGCCGTCCGCGCCGCCCGCGGCCTGCCGATCAGCGGCCCTTCGACCACCGGCAGCCCGCGGCCGATGCCGGGCGGTCGGCTGAGCCTGCCCGCCGGCCTGGCAGCCGATCCCGCCACCCGCGGCGCAGCGGTCGGGCAGGGCATCGCCTGACAGCCGGCGCCGCCCGGCAACCCGACCCGAGGAACGCGACACCCCGCACGAGGGCGGGGTTTCGCGTCGATCTGAGGATTTTGGCTCCGGCGGTAGGGATCGAACCTACGACCAATTGATTAACAGTCAACTGCTCTACCGCTGAGCTACGCCGGAACACGGGGGCGCGTATAGCAACGCCGCCGGGGGGCGTCCAGAGCGATTTCACGAATTCTTCTCAATCCTCGGCCGACAGGGCGAAAACTGCCTCGGGGCCCGGTGCAGGGTCGGCGGTGACCCGGCCGCGGCCAGTCAGATCAATGAGATGGGCAAGGACGTTGCGAGACGCCGCGGGCAGGAGCGCGGCGGGCGTGTCCGCATAGATCCGGCGGGCGATCTCGTCCGGGCGCATCGGGCCGGGGGCGAGGGCGGCCAGAATCTGCGCCTCGCGGCCCTTCCGGTGCGCCACCAGCGCGTCGATCCGGGCCAGGGGATCGTCCACCGCATCGCCATGCCCGGGCCAGAGCCGCCCGGGCGCAAGGGCCCGCAGCGTGGCGCAGGACGCCAGGAAGTCGGTCAGGTCGCCATCGGGCGGCGAGATCAGCGAGGTCGCCCAGCCCATCACCAGATCGCCGGTGAAGGCCTCGGCCCCCCACAGGAAGGTCAGGTGGTTGCCCATGTGGCCGGGGGTCCAGAGCGCGCGGATCTCCCAGCCGTCGCCGGTCACCACCTCACCGTCGGCCAGCAGGACGTCGGGCCGGAAACCGGCATCGACGCCTTCGCCGCCGCCGGTCATGCCCTGGGCCACCAGCGCGCGCATGGCCGCGCTCTGACCGGCGCCGGCGTCCCCGAAGGCCAGCACCGGGGCGCCGGTCGCCGCCGACAGGCGCCGCGCCAGGGGCGAGTGGTCGCGGTGGGCATGGGTGACAAGGATGTGGCTGATGCGCTGGCCTTGCGCCACCGCGGCAAGGATCGCCGCCAGATGCGCCGGATCGTCGGGCCCGGGATCGATCACCGCCAGACCGTCCGTGCCGACCAGATAGGTGTTGGTGCCGCGATGGGTCATCGGCCCCGGGTTCGGCGCCAGCACCCGGCCGAGGCCGGGGCCAAGGCGCTCGACCCCGCCCGGCCGCGGCGCGTCTCCGCCATTGTCCATTTCGCGCTTCCCTGCCTCTGGCCCGCGTGCTCAGGTATAGGCCATGAAGCTCGGATTCCTCAAATGGTGGATGCCGCGCACCCTTTACGGGCGTGCGGCGCTGATCCTGATCCTGCCGGTGATCACGGTCCAGCTCGTGGTTTCCGTGGTGTTCATCCAGCGCCATTTCGAAGGCGTCACCGCCCAGATGACCCGCAACGTGCTGGTCGAGACCCTGTACCTGGTCAACCAGATCAACGCCCAGCCCGATCTCGGCGCGGCCAAGGTGGTGGCCGACCGACTGGGGCCGCCGCTTGATCTTGCGGTGCAGATCCCCGCGCCGCTGATCCCCGCCGACCGGCGCGCCTTCTACGACCTCTCCGGCACCGTGGTGATCCAGACCTTTCGCGCCCGGCTGGCCGGGATCACCGGGATCGACCTGCTGACCGACCCGCACGAGGCCGTGATCTCGGTCCAGACCCGCCATGGCGGGCTCAGGATCGAGCTGCCGCGCAGCCGGGTCTCGGCGTCGAATCCTCACCAGCTGCTGGTCTGGATGATCTTCATCAGCGCACTGATGACGCTGATCTCGTCGGTCTTCCTGCGCAACCAGCTGCGACCGATCCGGCGGCTGGCGCGCGCGGCCGAGGAATTCGGCAAGGGGCGCCATGTGCCTTACCGTCCCTCGGGCGCGATCGAGGTGCGCAGCGCCGGGCAGGCCTTTCTCGACATGCGCGGGCGGATCGAGCGGCACCTGGAACAGCGCACCCTGATGCTATCCGGGGTCAGCCATGACCTCAGGACGCCCTTGACCCGGCTCAGGCTGGAACTGTCGATGATGGATCCGTCCGAGGAAACCGAGGCGGCGCTGCGTGATGTGGGCGACATGGAGCGGCTGGTGGACGAGTTCCTGAATTTCGTCCGGGGCGACGCGCTGGACGACCTGCACGCCACCGACCTGACCGGCCTGGTCCGCCAGGTGGTGGCCGATGCCGAGCGGGGCGGGCAGAATGTAACCCTCGGACCCATGGACCAGACCGGCCTGGTGCCGATCCGGCCCATGGCGGTGGCGCGCGCGACCGAGAACCTGCTCAGCAATGCCGCCCGTTATGCCAATCTGGCTCGGGTCAGCGTCGCCAGCACCGACAGCCAGTTCCGCATCCGCGTCGAGGATGACGGGCCGGGCATACCGGCCCACCGGTACGAGGAGGCACTGAAACCCTTCGCGCGGCTCGACCCGGCACGGAATCAGGACCGGGCTGGCGTCGGGCTGGGTCTGGCGATCGCGGCCGACATCGCGCGCAAGCATGGCGGCCGTCTGCAACTCGGGCGCAGCAGCGATCTGGGCGGGCTCTGCGCGGACCTCTACGTGGCGCGCTGAGTCCCGGTCCCCCCACGGACGCAAGGACCGGCACGTGGCCGGTCCTGCGAGTCCGAATTGGCCGGTTTGGCCCTCAGCCGTACCAGTGGCGGATCGGGCCGCTGTCCATGTGGACGAAGTTCGACCCGTAATAGGTGCCGACGCCCCCTGCCTTGCAATAGGCCGCCGCCTTGGTCATCTGCGCCACCGAGCGGTTCTTCAGCCGCAGGTCGGCAGCCTGACCCTTGATATGGTAGGAGTTGCTGGCGACACCGCCGGACTGGCTCCGCAGCATCGCATTGGTCTTCGGCGTGCGGTAGCCCGACAGCAGCAGATAGGGTTCGTCCACGTCCAGCAGAGCATGGGACGCAGCCATGATGTCGACCGTGCGGGGATCGATGGTGATGGCCCGGTTCTCGCGCCAGTCGCGCATGAACAAGCTGATCTCCTTGAGAGCCGGCTTGATGTAGTCGCCGTCGACCCAATAGATCATGTCCAGTGTCTCGCCGGTCCGGCCGGAATACATCTGGATCCGTCTCACGTCACCGCCACCGCGTAGGATGCCGAATACGCCTGCCTTGACCGGTGCTGCAGCCACTGCCGTCGCGGCGAATGCTGCAAGAAGGCCACGCCTCGAAAGGCGGGTCTGGCCCGTTTCCTGGGAAGTCATGCCTGCTCTGCCTCTGCCTGTTTTCCGCGGTTTTTGGTGCGGTGCTTGGCAGCACCTTTCCACAATTCACCCTCTGGCACAACAGAAACGGGCGGCAGCATCCCACTTGACGCAGGGCTTGGAGGGGAGATGTATCGGCGGATTCCTGCCGATTCAGGGCTCAGGTCCGCCTCGGCGCGGCCCGGGGGCCGAATCCGCCTACCGTGTCCCGCGGGCGACAGGCCCGGCTGCGCACAGGTCTTGAGAGGCTGTTGTCTTTTGCCTGCAAGGCTGTCAGCCAGCATAAAGGACGGTGAGCCGCCAGGTTCTGGCTGTACGGGAGTTCGCGACATGATCGCTTCGTATTCATTTCCGCATCTGCGCCGGATTCTGGCGCTGGTCTTCGCCCTGACCGCCGGTGCCGCGGTGGCGCAGAGCGGGGCGGGGCTGCAACAGGGGCTGGCGCAGGCCGTGGCCGGAGACCCGGCGCTGGTCGAGTTCTACGGCGCGCGCGGCTACCAGCCGATCTGGATGAGCGGCGGCGGCAAGGACAAGCAGCGGGTCTCGGCCTTCCTCGACGCGCTCAACCGTGCCGGCGACCAGGGCCTGCCGGTGGCGGCCTACAAGGTTCCCGAACTCGCCGCCGCGGTGAAGGGTGCGCGCAGCCCGGCCGACAAGATCAAGGCCGAGGCGATGCTGTCGCAGACCTTCGTCCGCTACGCCAATGACGTGCAGTCGGGCATCCTCGATCCGCGCCGGGTGAACCCGGAGATCGACCGCAACGCCCCGCGCCGGGGCGCGGCGGCCAATCTGGCGGCCTTTGCGAAAAGCTCGCCCAAGGGTTTCCTGAAGGCGCTGCCGCCGCAATCGGCCGATTACAGGGCGCTGCTGGCCGAGAAGGCCCGGCTCGAGAAGGCGCTTGGCGCCGGCGGCTGGGGCCCGAAGGTGTCGGGCACGCTGGCGCCCGGATCGTCGTCGCAGCAGGTCGTCGTGCTGCGCGGCCGGCTGGCCGCAATGGGTTACGGCAAGTCCGCCGGGGGCGGCAGCTATGATGCCGGGCTCCAGCAGATCGTCGCGCGGTTCCAGCGCGACCATGGCCTGCCGGCGGACGGCGTCGCCGGCGCCGGCACCATCGCCGAGATCAACAAGGATCCGGCCGACCGGCTGGCCAGCGTGCTCGTCGCGCTCGAGCGCGAGCGCTGGATGAACGTCGCCCTCGGCGAACGGCACATCTGGGTCAACATTCCCGACTTCACCGCGAAGGTGATCGACGGCGACCGCACCACGTTCGAGACCAAGGTGATCGTCGGCCAGAACAAGCCGACCCACCGCACCCCGGAATTCTCCGACCAGATGGAGATGATCGTGGTGAACCCGACCTGGAACGTGCCCTATTCCATCGCCACCCGCGAATACCTGCCGATGCTGAAGCAGAACCCGAACGCGGTGGGCAACCTGGTGCTGACCGATGCCTCGGGCAACCGGGTCTCGCGCGGGTCGGTGAACTTTGCCGCCTACAGCGAGTCGAACTTCCCCTACCGGCTGACCGAGCCGCCCAGCGAGGGCAATGCGCTTGGCGAGGTGAAGTTCCTGTTCCCGAACGCCCACAACATCTACCTGCATGACACGCCGACGAAGTCGCTGTTCGCGAAGTATCCGCGCGCCTTCAGCCATGGCTGCATCCGCGTCGCCGAACCGCAAAAGCTGGCCTACACGCTGCTGGCGCGGCAGACCTCGGACCCGCAGGGGCTCTATCAGGCGAAACTGGCCACCGGCGCCGAGACGGTGATCCCGCTACAGCCGCCGGTACCGGTGCATCTGGTCTATTTCACCGCCTATCCCGGCGCCGAAGGCATGCAGTACCGGCCCGACATCTACGGGCGCGACGCGCAGATCTTCAAGGCGCTGACGCGGGCCGGGGTTTCGCTCCGCGCCGCCGGAGGGTAAACCTCCGGCAGTCCCCGGCTGCCGGAGTTGCCATGTCCTATTCGCTCGATCAGGTCGCCCGGGCGCTCGGCGCCCGTCTTGAGGGCGACGCGCGCCTGACCATCACCGGCGCGTCCGAGCCGGCGCTCTGCGGTCCCGACCAGCTCGCCCTGGCGATGGACCCGAAATATGCCGACGGCATCCCCCAGGGTCGCGCCCGCGTCGCCCTGCTGTGGGAGGGCGCCGACTGGCAGGCCATGGGGCTTCAGGCGGCGCTGTTCGTGGCCCGGCCGCGTCTGGCCATGGCGCACCTGTCGACCCTGTTCGATCCCGGCCCCGACATCGCCCCGGGCATCCACCCGAGCGCCGTCATCGACCCCAGCGCCGTGATCGGCGAAGGCGCCCGGATCGGCCCCCTGACCGTGGTCGGCGCCAGGGCGAAGATCGGTCCCCGGGCCCGGATCGTCGGCCAGGCCAGCGTGGCCGAGGATGCGGTGATCGGGGCCGATGCGCTGATCCATGCCGGTGTGCGGATCGGCGCGCGGGTGGTGATCGGCGACCGCTTCATCGCCCAGCCCGGCGCCATCGTCGGCGGCGACGGCTTCGCCTTCGTCACGCCCGAGAAATCCTCGGTCGAGAAGGTCCGCGAAAGCCTGGGCGAGGCCGACCACGTGCCGGTGGGCGAACAGCACTGGACCCGCATCCACACCCTGGGCACGGTCGAGATCGGCGACGATGTCGAGATCGGCT
>JBGAOK010000085.1:0-15494 GCA_044221805.1 Meridianimarinicoccus sp. | reverse complement strand
GCGCGCGGCGGAGGCTCCCGGCCCGGCCGGGTCACGCTGGGCTGCGAGGTGGCAGGGGCGGCGCGGCCGGGCCGTTCGCGCGCCGGGGCGGCGCGGTCAGAGCCGGCGGCCGATGGTCATGTGGCGCTTGCGCCCGAAGCCCGGCACCCGGGCGACGGCGAAACCGGCGGCCTCGAGCCCGCGGCGGACCTCGCCCGCGGCGGAATAGGTGGCGCAGGTTCCCTGCGGCGCGGTGTGCAGCGCCACCTCGACCAGCAGCCGGGTCTCCCACAGCTCGGGGTTGCGGGCGGGGGCGAAGCCGTCCAGGAACCAGGCATCGGCCAGGCCCTGCCAGCGTGGCAGCGTCTCGCGCGCATCGCCGATCAGGATCTCGGCATCCAGATCGTCGGTCACGATGTGCGTCTCGCCGGCGTCCCAGGCCGCCAGCACCGGCCCGGCGACGGCGTGGATTTCGGGAAACGCCCGGAGCGCCATGTCCATCTCGTCGGCGGAGAGCGGATAGGCCTCGAAGCCGGTATAGCCGAGCCGTCCGGTGATGCCGGCCCGGCGCCAGGCCAGAAGCGCGGCGAACAGGTTCAGCCCGGTGCCGAAGCCCAGTTCGGCGATCCGGAAGCCCGGGACGAAGCGGTCGGGAAGCTCGTTGCCGGCGAGGAAGACATGGCGCGTCTCGGCCAGTCCGTCCTCGAGGGAATAATAGGGATCGTCGAAGACCCGAGACACCGGAACCCCGTCCGGTTTCCATTCGATGTCGGCCGAGTGCCCTGTCATGTATCTGACCTGCAGGTTATGGGACCTATGTCCGACATTCCGTCCCGCGCTGCAATGGGACAAAGGTACCCTTGTCGGAAAACTGTCATGAAGCGGAAGGGGCCCGATGGCGCAGATGGCGGCAGAGGTGACCGTGATGGGGGCCGGGGTGTTCGGCCTGTCCATCGCCTATGCCTGCGCCCGGCGCGGGGCGCGGGTGGTCGTGGTCGACCCGGACGGTGTCGGGGCGGGGGCGAGCGGCGGGCTGGTCGGCGCGCTGGCCCCCCATGTGCCCGAGGGCTGGAATGCGAAGAAGGCCTTCCAGTTCGACGCCCTGGCGATGGCGCCCGCCTGGTGGGCGGGGATCGAGGCCGTCTCGGGCCAGTCGAGCGGTTATGCCCGGCTGGGCCGGCTGCAACCGGTCGCGGATGCGGCCGCGCTGGATCTGGCCCGGACGAGAAGCGCCACGGCGCGGGATCTGTGGCAGGGGGTTGGCGCGTGGGACATCGGCCCCGCGGGCGCCTGGGGGGACTGGGTGCCGGCCTCGCCCACCGGGCAGGTGATTCTCGACACGCTGAGCGCCCGGCTGAACCCCCGGGCCGGGATGCGGGCGCTGGCGGCGGCCGTCACGGTGCTGGGGGGGCGGATCGAGCGGGGCAGCGATCGGTTCGGCGAGCCTGGCGGCGGGCCGGTGGTCTGGGCGACCGGGTACCGGGGACTGGCCGCGCTGGGGGCGGCGGCCGGCCGGGATGTCGGTTGCGGGGTCAAGGGGCAGGCTGCGCTGCTGGCGCTTGACCGGCGCGATGCGCCACAGATTTTCGCGGACGGGGTTCACATCGTGCCCCATGCCGACGGCACGGTGGCGATCGGGTCGACCAGCGAGCGGGTGTTCGACGATCCGGCGGCAACAGATGCGGCGCTCGACGCCTTGCTCGAGCGGGCGGTGGCGGTCTGCCCGGCCCTGTCGGGGGCGCCGGTGATCGAGCGCTGGGCCGGGGTCCGGCCACGGTCGCGGAGCCGGGCGCCGATGCTGGGCCCCTGGCCGGGGCGGCCGGGGCATTTCATCGCCAATGGCGGCTTCAAGATCGGCTTTGGCATCGCGCCGAAGGTGGCCGTGGTGATGGCGGATCTGGTGCTGCAGGGCCGGGACGCGATCCCCGGCGGCTTCCGGGTCGAGGACAATCTCTGAGGCCGATCCCCTCGGGGGCAGGCGGCTCCCGCCCGTCTTCGCCGCCGCGGACGCGGCCGCTCATCCCGTTGGGCCGGGCGCCGCGCGTGCCTCGCGGCGCGCCTCCGGCGGGAGTATTTGAGCCAAGAAGAAGGGGTGAGCGGCGTCCCGGGAACGCTCCGGGGGAGCGTTCCAGCCGCGAACGGGCGGAGCCCCGGAAAAGGCGCGCCCAGAAATCGGTGAGGCGGGACCGTGGCCCCTTTGCCGGCGAAGCCGTCCACTGGAGCCATCGTCACCCGGCTCGGAGCGCCGGACGGGCGGAGCCCCGGAAAAGGCTCGCCCGGAACCAGGTGAGGCGGAACGGTGGTCCCGGTGGGGCCGCGCGGGCCCGCCGGAGGTGGGCCGGGCCTGGGCGCCGGTCGGGCGATGTCCTGGCGTGAACGGATTTCGGTCGCCCGAGTGGTGGCATGGTCGAGCGGGTCCGGGCAGCGCCTTGCAGGCGCCGGGCGGCGGCGGGGCTGGGCGTGGACAGCACAGGCGGCGACGGACGCGCGTCTGGGTCTGCAGGGTCTGCGTCCCGGCGTCCTCCCCGCTCCGGCGCTGGCGGGACGGCTAGAACTCGACCCCCTGCTGGGCCTTGATCCCGGCGCGGAACGGGTGCTTGACCAGTTCCATCTCGGTCACCAGGTCGGCGATCGCGATCAGCGCCTCGGGGGCGTTGCGGCCGGTCAGCACCACATGGGTCATCGCCGGCTTCTCGGCGGTGAGGAAGGCCGCTACCTCGGCCGCGTCGAGATAGTCGTAGCGCAGCGCAATGTTGATCTCGTCCAGCAGCACCATGCGGTGGCGCGGGTCGCGGATCAGGTCCTTGGCCGTCTCCCAGGCGGCGCGGGCCGCCTCGATGTCGCGGGCGCGGTCCTGGGTTTCCCAGGTGAAGCCCTCGCCCATGGTGTGGAAGGCGCAGAGATCGGCGAAGTGGCGCTGGATCAGGTCGCGTTCGCCGGTGGCCATGCCGCCCTTGATGAACTGCACCACCGCCGAGGGCATGCCATGGGCGATGCAGCGGAAGATCATCCCGAAGGCGGCCGTGGACTTGCCCTTGCCCTTGCCGGTGTGGACGATGATCAGACCCTTCTCGCCGGACTTGGTCGCCATGATCTTGTCGCGGGCGGTCTTCTTCTTGGCCATCTTGGCGGCGTGGCGGGCCAGGTCGGTCTCGGGCGGCTCGGGGTGTTCGGACATCGGGGTCTCCTCGGCGGCAGGGGGCCAGCATAGGCGACCGGGCGGCGGCGTCCATCCCGCCCGGTGCCGGGAGGGCTCAGAACAGCCAGCCGACCAGGACCGGCGCGGCAAAGGCGGTGAAGATCGCGTTCAGCGCCATGCCGATGCCGGCGAAGGCGCCGGCGGTCGGGTCGACCTGGAAGGCCCGCGCGGTGCCGATGCCGTGACACATGGCACCGGTGGCGAAGCCGCGGGCGCGGTAGTCGCGGATTCTCATCCGGTTGAAGAATGGGGTCACGATCACCGCGCCGAAGATCCCGGTCAAGATCACCAGCGGCGCGGTCAGGCCGGGGGCGCCGCCGATCTTCTCGGCGATGCCGATGGCGACCGGGGAGGTCACCGCCTTCGGCACCAGCGACATCAGCGCCACATCGCTCAGGCCCATGACCATGCCGATGCCGGCGGCGGTCAGCATCGTCACCAGCGATCCCGCCACCAGCGCCGCCGCCATCGGCACCGCGGTGGCGAGGATATGGCGGCGGTTGCCGTAAAGCGGCAGCGCCAGCGCCACGGTGGCCGGACCGAGCATGAAATGCACGAACTGCGCGCCCTCGAAATAGGTGGCGTAGTCGGTTCCGGTCGCCAGCAGCAGGGCCGACAGGATCACCATGGCGATCAGCACCGGGTTGACCAGCGGCCGGCGGCCCGAGGCGCGGAACAGCGCGTCGCCGATGGCATAGGCGACGAGCGTCAGGGTCAGCCAGAGCAGCGGCTCGGAGCGCAGGTAGACCCAGATCCGGAACGCGTCCTCCATGGCTCAGCCACCCCGCCGGGTCAGCCGCGAGACCGTGGTGAAGGTCAGCACGGTGACCGCCAGGCCGATTACGGTCGACCCGACGATGGCCGCCGCCAACGCCGGCCCGTCCGGTCCCAGCCGGTCGAGATGGGCGACGATGCCAGTGCCGGCGGGCACGAACAGCAGCGACAGGTGGGACAGCAGCCCCTCGGCGGTGGTGCGGATCGCCTGCACCAGCCGGGGGAAGCCCAGCAGCAGGGCGGCCAGCAGCAGCATGCCCAGGACCGGACCGGGCAGCGGCAGGCCAAGGGCGCGGACGGTGATCTCGCCGGCCAGCTGGCAGGCAAGCAGGGTGGCAAGGGCAGGGATCATGGCGGACTCCAGCGGCGACCGGCGAAGTCTAGCGCCGAGGCGGGGCTGCGGAAGGGCTGACGCGCACACGAGGGGACGAAAGCGCGCCGCTGTGGCTGGCCGCAGGGACGGGAGAATCGCGGCCGACGGCGGATCGGACCGGTTCAGCCGCCGTTAACCCCGGGCGTGGCACGACGGGCCATGCACGATGTTCTTCTTTCGTTCCTGACCTGCCTCGGCCTTGCGGCCTGCGCCACGCCCAGCCTGCCGATGCTGGAGGCGCCGGTGACGCGGCTCACGGTCGAGGGGGCCGACTTCACCGTGCGGCACAACCTCTGGCGGGCCGAGGCGGTGCGTACTTCGGCGGCGGCCGGGGTCACCGTCTCGGGCAATCTCGCCCGGGCGAAGACGGCGATGGAACGGGCCAGCGGCTGCGCCGTCCGGCCCGGCACGCTTTACGGCGATGTGGTGATGGCCGAGGCGCTGCTCGACTGCCCGGGCCATGACGGCGCCCGGATCCAGTCTCGCGTGATCTACTCCCCGCCGTCCGGATCCCCGCCGTCCTGATCCGCTCCGTCCTGATCCGCTCCGGCCAGAGCGGGCGCGCGGCCCCGGGCTGCGGCGGCGATCCGGGCCCGGGCCGAATTCGACCGCGGCTGCCACAGGCCGCGGGCGATCGCCTCGTCCAGCCGTTCCGCGATCTCGCGCAGGGCAGCCGGATTGTGTTCGGCGATGAAGTCCCGGGTCGCCTCGTCGGCCAGGAAGGCGGCTTCGACCGCGTCGAAGTGATGGCCGCGCACCGAACCGGTGGTGGCGGCGAAGGCGAACAGGTAGTCGACCGTCGCGGCGATCTCGAAGGCGCCCTTGTAGCCGTGGCGCTTCACGCCCTCGATCCATTTCGGGTTGACCACCCGGCTGCGGACCACCCGGGCGATCTCCTCGTCGAGGGTGCGGATCACCGGGCGTTCCGGGCGGGAATGGTCGTTGTGATAGACCGGGCGGGCGCGTCCCTGCAGATGCGCCACCGCTGCCGCCGCGCCGCCTTCGAACTGGTAGTAGTCGTCGCTGTCCAGCAGGTCGTGCTCGCGATTGTCCTGGTTCTGCACCACCGCTTCCGTCTGGCCCAGCCGGGTCTCCAGCGCAGCCCGCGCCGGCAGGCCCTCGGCGCCCTTGCCATAGGCGTAGCTGCCCCAGGCCAGGTAGGCTGCCGCCAGATCGGCGGTGTCGTTCCAGATCCGCTCGTCGATCAGCGCCTGAAGCCCCGCGCCATAGGCGCCGGGCTTCGAGCCGAAGACGCGGAACTGCCCCTCCGGCCCCTCGCGCCGGGCGCGGGCGGCGGCGGGGTTCAGGTCTTCGGGCTCGTCCATCGCCATCACTGCCCGGGCGGCCGAATCGACCAGGTCGATCTGGGCCGGGAAGGCGTCGCGGAAGAAGCCCGACACCCGCAGGGTCACGTCCACCCTCGGCCGCCCCAGCGCGGTGACCGGGATCACCTCGAAGCCGGTCACCCTCCGGTTGGCGCTGTCCCAGCGCGGCTTCACCCCCATCAGCGCCAGCGCCTGGGCGATGTCGTCGCCGCCGGTGCGCATGTTCGCCGTGCCCCAGGCGGTCAGCAGAAGCGTCCGGGGCCAGTCGCCATGGTCCTGCAGGTGGCGTTCGATCAGCAGGTTCGCCGATTTCCATCCCAGCGCCCAGGCGGTGGGGGTGGGCACCGCCCGGCTGTCGACCGAAAAGAAGTTGCGCCCCGTGGGCAGCACGTCGAGCCGGCCGCGGGTCGGCGCGCCGGACCCGCCCGGTTGCACGAAGCGGCCCGCCAGCGCGGTCAAAAGGCCCGCGGCCTCGGCCGGGCCGCAGGCGGCGACCATGGGGCGGACCCGGGACGCGACCCCGGCCAGGACGGCGGCGCTGGCCGGGCCGGGGGCCTCCGCCCCGCCGTCCAGCAGCGCCGCGGCCAGCAGTTCCAGCCGCTCCACCGTGTCGCCGGTGCTGCGCCAGCGGTCCTCGCTGACTTCGGCCAGCAGGTCGGGGCGCGGCCCGGTCCAGGGCGCGGCCATGGCGCAGTCCAGCGGATCGAAATCCAGCCCCAGATCGGCGGCCAGCGCCCGGGGCAGCGAGGCGCCTGCGTCACTGCGGTCGCGCGGCAGCCGCACCAGCGCCTGCACCAGATCGCGCGCCAGCGGCCCCTCCGGCGAGCGGCCGAAGACATGCAGCCCGTCCCGGATCTGCGCCTCCTTCAGCTCGCAGAGCCAGGCGTCGAGCCGGGCCAGGTCGCGGGTCTCGTCCTCGCCGGTCATGCCGGCATCCTGCCCCAGCCCCGTCGCGGCACACAGGCTCGCGATCTCGCGCTTCAGATGCTCGATGCGGCGCGGATCGACCCCCGCGGCCTCGTAATACTCGTCCACCAGCGCCTCGAGATCGCGCAGCGGCCCATAGCTTTCCGCCCGGGTCAGCGGCGGGGTGAGGTGGTCGATGATCACCGCCTGCGCCCGGCGCTTGGCCTGGGTGCCCTCGCCGGGGTCGTTGACGATGAAGGGATAGACATGGGGCAGGGGCCCGAGCACCGCCTCGGGCCAGCAGGTTTCCGACAGCGCCACCGCCTTGCCCGGCAACCATTCCAGGTTGCCGTGCTTGCCCATGTGGACGATCGCCTGCGCCCTGAAGCTCTCGCGCAGCCAGAAATAGAACGCGAGGTAGTTGTGCGGCGGCACCAGGTCGGGGCTGTGATAGGTCTCGGTGGGGTCGATGTTATAGCCGCGCGCCGGCTGCACACCGACGACCACGTTGCCGAAGTCCAGCACCGACAGGGCGAAGTGGCCGCAATCGGTGCGGCCGGGCACGAAGAACGGGTCGCGCTCGGGTCCGCCCCAGCGGCTTTCGATCTGCACCCGCAGATCCCAGGGCAGGCGGGAATAGGCGGCGGAATAGTCGATCAGCGACAGGGTCACGCCCCCCTCGCGCGCTGCCCGGTCGGTCAGCCAGTTGGTCGGCCCGGCCAGGATCGCCCGCATCAGCGCGCCGCTGTCCGCCGGCGCGTTCGTGACGCGGTAGCCCTCGGCCGCCAGAAGCCGCAGCACGTCGACCGTCGCCGCCGGCGTGTCGAGGCCGACGCCGTTTGCCAGCCGCCCGTCCTTGTTGGGATAGTTCGCCAGCACCAGCGCCACCCGGCGGTCCGCCGGGGCGCTCCGCCGCAGCGCCACCCAGTTCGCCACCAGATCGGCCACGAAGGCGATCCGGTCGCCCCGCGCCCGATAGGCGGTGATCGGGCACTGGGTCGCGGCGTCGAAATAGGCCTCGCCCTTGAAGCTGATCGCCCGGGTCATCACCCGTCCGTCGACCTCGGGCAGGGCCACGTTCATGGCGATGTCCCGCGGCCCCAGCCCGGCGGTGCCACTTTCCCACGCCGCCTCGGATCCGCCCGACAGCACCACCTGGAAAACCGGCGCGCCCTGCGCGACGGGGCTGGAGAGGGGGTTCGATGCCCCCGATCCGGCCTCCCCTGCTCCGGCCGGGTCGGGCGAGCCGACCGCGAAGGCGGTGGCGTTCAGGATCGCGTCGGGCGGCGCCGCGGCGAACAGCCCTTCCAGCGTGGCGACGCTGAGCGGATCCTTCAGCGAGGCGACGAAGACCGGCAGCGGGTTCAGCCCGCGCCGCATCAGTTCGCGCACCAGCCGGTTGACCGGGTTCAGCCCGGCACCTTCCAGCAGCGCCCGGTAGAAGATCACCGGCACCACCGGCGCGCCCGCGGTCCAGGCTGCGCGCGCGGCGTCAAGGTCCGCGACCCCGGTCCCCGGCCAGTAGACCCCGGCGCGCAGCAGCGGCCGCGCCAGCGCCGGGCGGTCGGCCTCGCCCCGGACCATGGCGCGGGCATAGGCCAGGAACAGCGCCGCGTTCTCGGGCCCGCCCTCGACCAGATAGGACCACAGCGCCTCCCAGTCGGGGCGGACGACGGTGGACAGGTCCCAGAGTTCCGCATCGGGCTTGTCGTCGCCGGGCAGTGCCGCAAAGGCCACCCCCGCCGCCGCCAGATGCGCCGCGTATTGCTCCAGCCCATAGCGCCAGTAGCCGGTGCCACCCAGCACCCGGGCGATCACCAGCTTCGACTGCGCCGCGCAGGTTGCAATATGGGTGTCGACCGAGACCGGGTGGCGCAGATGCATCAGGCTGACCAGCCGCAGCTCGGGCGGATCGGCCATCTCGGCCCGGGCCGCGCTCAGCGCCGCAAGCTCGCTGTCGGCGGCCGAGATCACCACCACCTCGGCCGGGGTCTGGCCCGGGTCGACCGGCAGCGCCCCGTCGTCGAGGCTGCCCGGCGTCGCGGCCAGCAGATGCATCAGGCGGCTCCGGCGCGGGATGCGGTCATGCCGCCAGGGCCGCGTCGATCGCGGCGCGGTCCAGCCCGGCCTGGCCGATCACCACCAGCCGGGTCTCGCGCGCCTCGCCGGGGCGGAGCGGGCGGTCGAAATAGGTCTCGATCCGCGGCCCCACCGCCTGGAGCGTCAGGCGCATCGGCTTGCCGGCGACCGCGGCGAAGCCCTTCAGGCGCAGGATGTCATGGGCCCGGATCACCTCGGCCAGCTGCGCCGCGAAGGCGGTGGGGTCGGTGATCTCGGCCCGGGTCACCACGAAGCTCTCGAACTCGTCATGGCCGTGGTCATGGTGGTGGTCGTCGTCGTGATCATGATCGTCGTCGTCATGATCGTCGTCCGCGTGGTCGTCATGATCGTGGTGGTGATGGACCTCGGCCCGGGCGGCCATGTCGGATTCGGCGCCGATGCCCTGGCCCAGCAGCACGCCGATCGGCAGCACGCCCATGGCGGTGCGCACCACCTGCACGCCGTCGCGGGCTTCGGCCTTCAGCCCGGCGGCCAGCGCCTCGGCCTCGGCCAGGTCCAGAAGGTCGGTCTTGTTCACCACGATCATGTCGGCGCAGGCGATCTGGTCCTCGAACAGCTCCGACAGCGGCGTCTCGTGGTCCAGCGCCGCATCGGCCGAGCGCTGCGCCGCCACCGCGTCCGGGGAATGGGCAAAGCGCCCCTCGGCCACCGCCTTGCCGTCGACCACGGTCACCACGCCGTCGACGGTGACCCGGGTGCGGATCTCGGGCCAGTTGAACGCGCGCACCAGCGGCTGCGGCAGGGCAAGGCCCGAGGTCTCGATCACGATGTGGTCGGGCGGCACGGCGCGCGCCAGAAGCTTCTCGATCGTCGGCACGAAGTCGTCGGCCACGGTGCAGCAGATGCAGCCGTTCGACAGCTCGATGATGTCGTCCTCGGCGCAGACCGCGTCGCCGCAGCCCTTCAGGATCTCGCCGTCCACGCCCAGATCGCCGAATTCGTTGATGATCAGCGCGATGCGCCGGCCGTCGGCCTGGGCCAGCATCTGGCGGATCAGCGTCGTCTTGCCGGCGCCGAGAAAGCCGGTGACGATGGTGGCGGGGATCTTGGCGGGCATCGGTTGCTCCCTTAGAAGGCGACCATGACGGAACAGGCCCCCGATTGGCGATTCATTCTGTGTGCGGGGTGTTGTGGCGCGCGCGACGACCTCACGCAAGCAATTGCGGCGGCGTGTCCGGGCCGTCCCGTGGTGCTCGCGCCGTGCCTGTCGGTCTGCAAGGCACCGGCAACGCTGGCGGCGCAGGGCGCCGGACGGGCGACCTATGTCTTCTCCGGCCTCACCGTCGAGGATGCGGCCGATGTGGCCGCCTTCGCCCGGGAATACGACGCGGCGCCCCATGGCTGGATCGTCGACGCCCGGCCGCTGGGCCGGCTCCGGTTCCGGCTGGTGACCCGCGTCCCGGCATTCACCGATCCCCAGTTGCGCCCCCCGTCCTGACGGAAAGGGGGCGCAGGGGATGATCAGGCCGTCCGCGGTGCCGCCCGGGGCGTCGCCTCGCGCTGCCAGAAGTGGCCGCAGGCCAGCCCGAGGACCGCCCAGGCCGCCATGCCGACGCCCAGGGCGCGGGCCGCGAACAGGCCGGCAAGCTCGGCCGGGACCACGCCGGCGAAACCCTCGGCTTCCGGCGCGCCGACCACATGCGGCGCCGCCAGCAACCCGATCGCCAGGCCCCACAGCGTCCAGTCGCGGCCGAAGGCCAGCATGCCGAGCCCCAGCCCCGAACAGACCACCGTGGCCAGCCACCAGATCTGCCGGGCGCCCAGATCGGCAGCGACCGAACCCGGAACTTCGGGCGGAAGGCCGATCGCAGGGGCAAGCTGGAAGGCGACGAACCCAGCCAGCCCCCAGAGCAGCCCACGACGCGCGGTGACCTCCGCGCCGCGGTCGGTGGCCAGCGCCATCGCCGCGATGACCAGGAAGGCGTAGCCGGTATAGATCACCACGGAAAAGAGCACGCTCAGCCCATCGCGGACCGGCGCGAAGCCGCCAACCCGCCACGCGTCGCCCGTGTCGCCGTGCGCGGCCGCATGATCGTGACCCTGTGCAACGGCAGGGTCATTCCCCGCCGCGGCGGCGTGATGGTGATCCGGCGCCGCGACCGGTGCGGCCCCCGCGACGGCAAGGGTGCGGGCGCCGGATTCGAACTCTTCGGCCTGCAGCAACACGGGCTGGACAAGCGCCAACTGGAGCAGGGCGGCAATCAGCCCTGCCAGGAAACCAGCGAACACCGCGCTGGTGACAATGCGTCCGAGCATGGATCAGTGGCAGGGGAAGCCGGTGGCGTGGCGCACGTCGTGGGCAGCGTCGTGCAGGGCGCTTGCCTGCACATGGCCGCCCAGGGCGATCAGCGTGGCACCGATCGTCACGGCGATCAGCGCAGCAGCGATCGTGGACAGGCCGGTGGTCTTGGCGGTCGAAATGTGGGTCGTCATGTCGTGTCTCCTTCGCCGTCCACCCGACGGCGCGGTTGAGGTTGCCTGTGCGGCAGGTCTCCTGGCTCGCGGGTCACGGCGCCGACGTTCCCTTCCCGGGCTGGCGCCCAGTGGTCATGAACGCGCGCTCTCCGCTCACAGTCGCGGGGGCGGCTGCGGATTCCGGCCCCTGATTGGGTCGCCGTCACCGCATTCCCATTTGATCCCGGGTGCTTTGCACCTTGGGAACCACACCGGACGCTTGTGCCGCCCGCCGGCCGCGGGGGTCAAGACAAATTGATGAACGCCGCTGCATTGCCGCATCCCTGACCAGTCCTAAGCCCACATCTAGGGGTATCGCTGCCTGTATCCGCCACATCGTGGGCATTGGCGTTGACAGATCCCGCCCGGAAACCGATCATTGCCGGAAAAGGCAGAATCGCGGGCAGACAGGCAGGGCAGATCCAGACGTGCAGTTCACCCGGCTCAGACTGAACGGCTTCAAGAGCTTCGTCGACCCGACCGATCTGGTGATCGCGTCGGGCCTGACCGGCGTGGTGGGTCCGAACGGCTGCGGCAAGTCGAACCTGCTGGAAGCCCTGCGCTGGGTGATGGGCGAGAACCGCCCGACCGCCATGCGCGGCGACGGGATGGAGGACGTGATCTTCGCCGGCGCCGCCACCCGCCCGGCGCGGAACTTCGCCGAGGTCAGCCTGACCATCGACAATTCCGAACGGCTGGCCCCCGCCGCCTTCAACGACGCCGAGATGATCGACGTGGTGCGCCGGATCACCCGCGACGCCGGATCCGCCTTCAAGTGCAACGCGAAGGAAGTGCGCGCCCGCGACGTGCAGATGCTGTTCGCCGATGCCTCGACCGGGTCGCATTCCCCGGCTCTGGTGCGGCAGGGCCAGATCGCGGAACTGATCAACGCCCGGCCCAAGGCAAGGCGCCGGGTGCTGGAGGAAGCGGCCGGCATCTCGGGCCTCTACCAGCGCCGCCACGAGGCCGAGCTGAAGCTGAAGGCGACCGAGCCGAACCTCGAGCGGGTCGAGGACATGGTCGAGCAGATGGCCCAGCAGCTTGCCCAGCTGGCCCGTCAGGCCAAGCAGGCGCAGCGTTATCGCGCCATCGGGGCCGAGCTGCGGGTGGCGGAAGGGCTGCTGCTCTATCGCCGCTGGCGCGAGGCCGATCAGGCGCTGAACGCGGCGCGGGCCGCGCTGGCGCTGGCGGTGACCGAGGCCTCGCGCGCCGAGGGCGCCGCGCGAAAGGCCACCCAGGCGCGCGAGGCGGCCGAGACCGACCTGCCCCCCCTGCGCGAGGAGGAAGCCATCGCCGGCGCGGTGCTGCAGCGGCTGGTGGTCGAACGCGACGCGCTGGACGAACGCGAACGCCAGGCCAGGGCGCAGATCGCCGCGCTGGAAGGCCGGCTGGCGCAACTGGCCCGGGACCGGGCCCGCGAGGCCGACCTGACCGCCGATGCCGGCGGCACGCTCGACCGGCTGGCCGGCGAGATGGCCGATCTGGAAGCCGCCGCCGAAGGCCAGGCGGATCGGTTCGCCGCCGCCGCGCAGGCCGCCGCCGAGGCGGGCGAGGTGCTGTCCGGCTGCGAGGCCGATCTGGAGACCCGCAACGAGGCGGTGGCGCAACTGGCCGCGCGGCACCACGCGGTGGAGCGCCTGCTGTCGGACAGCCGCAAGACCGAAGCCCGCGCCGGCGAGGAAGCCCGCCGGGCCCGCGAGGCGGTCGAGGCCGCGCGCCGGGCGCTGGCCGATGGCGCCGTGGCCCAGGCCGGGGCCGAGGCGGCACAGGCCGAAGCCCGCCACCGGCTGGCCGATGCCGAGGCGGAACTGGCCGAGGCCGAGGACGCCCGCGCCCAGGCCCAGGCCGAGGAGGCCGATACCCGCGCCGCCCGCAGCGAGGCGGCGGGCGAGGCGAAGGCACTGGCCGCCGAGGTTGCCGCGCTGGGACGTCTGGTCGCCCGCGACGCGCTGGAACGCGCGCAGGTGATGGACGAGGCGCGCGTGGCGCCGGGCTATGAACGCGCCCTCGGCGCCGCGCTTGGCGACGATCTGAAGGCGCCGCGGCGCAACCGGGACGGGGCCGGGGTGGCCGGCTGGGACCTGCTGCCTGACTATCCGCAGGCGCCGCCGCTGCCCGAGGGCGCGACGCCGCTGTCGGACTATGTGACCTGTCCCGACGTGCTGCGCCGGCGGCTGGGACAGATCGGGGTCATCGCCGCCGCTGATGCGCCGCGGCTGCAGCCGCTGCTGCAACCGGGCCAGCGGCTGGTCTCGACGGCCGGCGACCTGTGGCGCTGGGACGGCTTCTCGGTCCCGGCCAGCGCGGCGCCGTCCTCGGCCGCGCTGCGGCTGGAACAGCGCAACCGGCTGGCCGAGCTGGAACGCGCCCTGGAAACCGCCGAGGCCCGCGCCTTCGCCGCCGATGCCGCGCATTCCGTGCTGGCCGCGGCGCTGGCCGCCGCGTCCGAGCGTGAGAAGGCCGCCCGCGCCGCTCGCCGCGCCGCCGATACCCAGCTGGCCGATGCCGGCCGGGCGCAGGCCCGGGCCGAGGCGGAACGCCATCTGGCGGAAGGCAAGCTGGAAAGCCTTGCGCTGGCCGTCGCCCGCCATGACGAGGTGGCGTTGGCCGCCCGGCTGCAGGTCGCCGAAGCCGAACGCCAGCGCGCCGATCTGGACGATCTGGACGAGGCCCGCGCCGGGGTTGCCGACCTGCGTACCCTGGTCGAGGCGGCGCGGATCGCGATGATCTCGCGCCGGACCGCCCATGACGAGGTGAAGCGCGAGGGCGAGGTCCGCAGCACCCGGCTGCACGCGATCCAGCGCGAGCGCAAGACCTGGGCCGACCGGCAGGCCACCGCGGACTCGCGCATCGCCGACCTGGCCGCGCGCCACGCCGCGACCGAGGCCGAACTGGCCGCCGCCCGGGCGGTGCCGGCCGACCTAGCGCTCCGCCGCGCGGATCTGGCCGAGGCGCTGGACCGCGCCGGGGCCCGCCGGACCGCCGCCATCGAGGCGGTCGCGGCCGCCGATGCCCGGCTGCGCGCCGCCGCCGCCGCCGAGCGCGAGACCCAGCGCGCCGCCGGCGAGGCGCGCGAGGCCCGAGCCCGGGCCGAGACCCGCAGCGAGGCCGCCGCCGAGGCCGCCGAGGCCGCCGCCCAGCGGATCGCCGAGGAAACCGACGCCAGCCCCGACGACCTTCTGGCCGAGCTGGATGTCGACCCGGCGCGGATGCCGCCCGCGGACGAGATCGAGGCGACCATCGGCCGGCTGCGCCGCGCCCGTGAGGCCCTGGGGGCGGTGAACCTGCGCGCTGAGGAGGACGCCCGCGCGGTGCAGGAGGAGCACGATACCCTGGTGGCCGAGAAGGCCGACCTGGACAGCGCCACGGCCAAGCTCCGCGCCGGCATCGCCGGGCTGAACCGCGAGGGCCGCGAGCGGCTGCTGACCGCCTTCGAACAGGTCAATGCCAACTTCGCCACCCTGTTCACCCACCTGTTCGGCGGCGGCGAGGCGCGGCTGAGCCTGGTGGAATCCGACGACCCGCTGGAAGCGGGGCTCGAGATCCTGTGCCAGCCGCCGGGCAAGAAGCTGTCGACCCTGAGCCTGCTCTCGGGGGGCGAGCAGACCCTGACGGCGCTGGCGCTGATCTTCGGTGTGTTCCTGGCCAACCCGGCGCCGATCTGCGTGCTGGACGAGGTCGACGCGCCGCTCGACGACGCCAACGTGACCCGGATGTGCGACCTGCTGGACGAGATGACAAGGCGCACCGACACGCGCTTCCTGATCATCACCCACCATGCGGTCACCATGAGCCGGATGGACCGGCTCTATGGCGTCACCATGGCCGAGCAGGGGGTCAGCCAGCTTGTGTCCGTCGACCTGAAGAAGGCCGAGGCGCTGGTCGCCTGACGGCGGGGCGCCGGCTCGGATCGCGCTACGCCGGGTCCTACTCGCCCCCTTAAGCCATCACGGCGTTGATGATGGCGACATAGCGCTCGGCCAGCTGCCTTACGTCCTGATGGGCAAGCTCGATGACTTGCCGGAGCTTGGGGTTTGCCGTGATCGGCACATAGTCAAATCGCACCATATGGGCATCGATCACCGCCATCCGCTCTGGCGCGTGTGACAGGAAATCGCGATAGTCTCCGTCGCCCTTCTTCGCGTTGCACGTCCGGCAGCTTGGCACAAGGTTGCCGAGGCGGTGTTCTCCGAGCGATTGCTTGTTGATCGGCACAACGTGGTGGCGTTGTTGCGCAACTCGCTTTTGAGGCGTGACTGCCCCTTACCCCGCTGACGTCAGGCCACGCGGACGATCTCGGCGGTGCCGAGGGCATTGAAGCGGTTGATGAGTGCGACGCGAATGTGGATTTCGGCGGTTTGGC
>JBGAOK010000084.1:0-15470 GCA_044221805.1 Meridianimarinicoccus sp. | reverse complement strand
CAGCGGACGTTCCATGGTCTCGTAGACCGTGGTGACCCGCGCCGCGTGCAGCCGCGGCTTCAGCGCATGCCAGAGCCGGAGCGTGACGTCCGCATCCTCGGCGGCATAGGCGGTGGCCTTGTCCACCGGCACCCGGTCGAAGGTGACCGCCGCCTTCCCCGACCCCAGCAGCGGCTTGATCGGGATCGGCGTGTGGCCAAGGTAGCGTTCGGAAAGCGTGTCCATGCCATGGCCGTGCAGCCCGGCATGCTGGACATAGGAGATCAGCATGGTGTCGTCGATCGGCGCCACCTCGATCCCCTGCCGGGCGAAGATCTTGGCGTCGTACTTCATGTTCTGGCCGATCTTCAGGATCGCCGGATCCTCGAGCACCGGCTTCAGCGCGGCCAGCGCCTCGGCCATGGCCATCTGGCCCTCGGCCAGCGCGTTCGAGCCGAACAGGTCGCCCGTCGCCGCCGCCCGGTGGCCGAGCGGGATGTAGCAGGCCGACCCCGCCTCAACCGCAAGGCTGATGCCGACCAGATCGGCGCGCATCTCGTCCAGACTGGTGGTCTCGGTATCGACCGCGACCCAGCCGCGTTCCAGGATCAGCGCGATCAGCGCTCCAGCCCGGCCCGGTCGCGCACGGTCTCGTATTTGGCGGTGTCGAAGGGGATCGTCTCGGCCGCCGAGGCTGGCCGCGGGACCCGGATCGGCCGCTGCGGGGGCGGCCACGCCCAGCTTCTCGGACACCCGGCGGGTGATGGTGCGGAATTCCATCGCGGTCAGGAAGCCGAGCAGCGCCTCGGGGTCGGGCTCGCGCACCTCGAGATCGTCGAGGGTGAAGCCCAGCGGCACTGATCCGAATCACCAGCTGGCGCGACAGCGGACCTGGTCGGCGAAGTCGATCAGGGTCTGAAAGCTTGATCTCGTCCGCACGCGCCAGCAGCGATGTCGAAGATCGCCGATCTCGCTGCGCGGCGGTCTTGATGCCGCGCAGCGGCCGCGTCGCGGCCAGCGCCCTGGACGTCGATCACCCGGTCGGGCTTCACGCCGAACTTCTCCCTGGATCAGCTGAGCCGGCGGTCTTCATGCCGATGCCGGCCCTCGCGCCGGGCACGTTGTCGACGCCGTCGCCGGCCAGCGCCTGGACGTCGATCACCCGGTCGGGCTTGACGCCGAACTTCTCCTCGACCGCGTCCACCCCCAGCCGGGCGTTCTTCATGGCGTCGAACATCTCGACGCCCTCGCCCACCAGCTGCATCAGATCCTTGTCCGAACTGATGATGGTCACCCGCCCGCCGGCCCTGCGCGCCTGACAGGCCAGCGTGGCGATGATGTCATCGGCCTCGAAGCCTTCCATCTCTTCGCAGGCGATGTTGAAGGCGCGCGTCGCCTCGCGGGTCAGCGGCATCTGCGGCCGCAGATCCTCGGGCATTTCCGGGCGGTTGCCCTTGTAGGCGGGGTAGAGGTCGTTGCGGAAGGTATGCGCGCCCTTGTCGAAGATCACCGCCGCATGGGTCGGCGCGTCGGGGCCGGTGTTCTCCTCGATCATCTTCCAGAGCATGTTGCAGAACCCGGCCACGGCGCCCACCGGCAGGCCGTCCGACTTCCGGGTCAGCGGCGGCAGCGCGTGATAGGCCCGGAAGATGAAGGCCGATCCGTCGATCAGATGCAGGTGGTGGCCCTTGCCGAAGGACATGTTCGCGCTCCCCGTCATGGGGGCGAGAGTTACCCCGCCGCGGCGGCAGCGTCCATGGCCAAGCGCCACGCGACGCCATTGCCACCGGCCCCTGCCAGTTTGCCGGACGCACGTCGCGGCGCCTCTGGCCGGTTTGCCCGGCGGCGGCGCCAGCCCCTGTCGGGTGCCCGCTCTATCTCCGGTTGACGGCTCGGTCAGGTTCTTCCACACAGGGGAGATTCAGACTTTGATCGACGCATGTATCCCCTCCGCCGTCTTTCCCATCCTCGGGCGCCCTCCGGTCTTCTCGCGCTGAGGGCTGTGGACGTCATGGTGCTGAAACGGATCGCCGCCGAAGGCACGCGGGAACGCCAGTTGCGGCTCGCCTGTCTCGGTCTGATGGCCGCGGTGGTCTGGGTCATGACCGGTATGTGGCTGCCGGTCCTGTGGCTGCCGATCTATTTCGGCCTTCTGGAACTCAATGCCCGGCTGACCTTCGCCCTGCCCGACCGGGTGGACGGCTGGCGCCTGGTGGGGCTGGCCGCGCTGCTGCTGGCAGACAGCCTCATCTATCTGGCACTGGCGACCTATCTCGTGGCGCAACCGGGGCTGATGTTCCGGGTGCTCGCCCTGTTCATGCTGGCCGGATACATGCTGAACGCCACCACCGAGCATTGCGAGGCCCCCCTGCTGGCGGCGGTCGACATTGCCGCAGTGGGCCTTGCCATGGCCGCGCTGCCGTTCGTGGCTTCCAGCGCACTGGACGGCGCCCGACTTGTGGTGGTGGCGGCCGGAGCGGCAATTCTGTGGCTCTACTTCACCCTCAGCGTGATCAGCACGATGCGCGCGCGCCGGCGGCTGAGAAGTTCGCTGGCCGCGCTGACCGAGGCGAAGGTGGTCGAGACCATCGGCCGCCTGACCGGCGGGTTGGCGCGGGATTTCGGCAATAGCGTCACCACCACGCTCGGACTCCTCGACGAGGCCCTGGCGGCCCGGGATGACGAGACCCGGCTGGCACTGCTGCATCAGGCCCATCGCGAGGCGGCGTCCTGCGCCGCCCTGACCGGACAGCTGGTCGCCTTCGCCGGACGCGCCCAGTTGCGCCCGGTGGCGCTGGACATCATCGCCTTCCTGCACGAGGTCCGGCCCCGGCTGCGGCGGCTGGTGCCGCCCTCGGTCTCGATCGAGGTGCATCCCGGCTCGACCGCCCGGATGGTGCATCTGGACCGCCGCCAGCTGGAAACCGTGCTGGCCGAACTGGTCGAGAATTCCCGCGACGCCATGGGCGCATCCGGGCAGGTCCGGCTGGTAACGGCCGATCTGGATCTGGCCGAGCCGGTACAGCGGGTCGGCCGCGCGCCGCTTCCGGCTGGACGCTATCTGAAGCTGTGCGTCATCGACACCGGCGTCGGCATCGCCGAACCCCTGCTGGGACAGGTGCAGGAGCCGTTCTTCACCACCAAGAGCGGGCGCTCGGCCAATGGGTTAGGATTGTCCATGGCCAAGGGCTTTGCCGAGCAGTCCGGCGGTGCCATGTCCATCGTCAGCCAGCCCGGCATCGGGACCGAGATCGCGTTGCTGTTCCCCGTCCATGTGCACAGCCGGTTCTGACGTCAGGGGTGGTCCCGGCCCGGCGTCCATGGCAGCAAGCGGGCAGGATGGGCAACCGCGGGGGACGGGGCATGGCACGCGACGACCTGGCCGCCAGCGGGCGGGTGCTGCTGCTCTGGGTCGCCGGGCTGGGCGCCGCCGGCCAGTTCGCCAAGATCGCGGTGATCTTTCCGGAACTGGAGGCGGTCTATCCCGGCGCCGGACCGCAGCTTGGCTTCCTGCTGTCGCTGATCAGCCTTGTCGGCGTGGTGTTCGGCCTTGGCGCCGGCATGGCGGTGGCGCGGCTGGGCGGGCGGCGGCTGCTGGTCGCGGCGCTGGCACTTGGCGCGGTGCTGTCGGCCTTTCAGGCGACGCTGCCGCCCTTCCCGGTGATGCTGGCCAGCCGGGTGGTCGAAGGGCTGGCGCATCTGGTCATCGTGGTTGCCGCGCCGACCCTGATCGCCGGCATCGCGCCTCCGGCGGCGCGCGGCCTTGCCCTGTCGCTGTGGAGCACCTTCTTCGCCGTCGCCTTCGCGCTGGCCGGGCTGGCCGGGCCGCCGATCGCCGCCGCCCATGGCCCGGCGGCGCTGTTCGTGATCCACGCCGGGCTGATGGCGGCGATCGCCGTCGCGCTGGCCGTGGCGTTGCCCGCCGGCGCCGCGCCGGTGCCGCCGGTGGCGGCCGGGACGGTGCCGGGCGGCCTGCTCGCCCGCCAGGCCGCGGTCTACCGCGACCCGAACGCCGCCGCGCCGGCGCTGGGGTGGTTCTTCTATACCCTCGCCTTCGTCGCGCTGCTGACGGTGCTGCCGCCGCGGCTGGATCCCGAGGTGCGGGTGCTGGCCGCCACCCTGATGCCGCTGGGCGCGATCCTCGTCTCGATGACGCTGGGGGTCCGGCTGATGCGCCGCCGGCCGGCGGTCCGGGTGGTGATGCTGGGCTTCGGCGCGGCGCTGCTGCTGTCGGCGGGGCTGGCGCTGGCGCCGATGGCGGCATGGCCGCCGGTCGCGGTCTTTGCCGCGCTGGGGCTGGTGCAGGGACCCAGCTTCGCCGCCGTTGCCCAGCTGAACCCCGGCGAAGCCGGCCGGGCCCGGGCCAACGGTGCGCTGGCCCAGACCGGGAACCTGGGCAACCTACTGGGCACGCCCCTGCTGCTGGCGCTGGCCGGGGTGGCCGGCCATGCCGGTCTGGTCCTGTTCGCGGCGCTGTCCTTCGGGCTGGGGCTGGCGGTCCATGCCGGTTTCGCACTGCGGCGCCGCGACGCCACCGGCACAGGGCGTTAGACGGCGGTAAACCGCGCGCCTATAAGCAAAGTGAGGCAGACAGATGGGGACTCTCCCGATGCTCGAGGCATTTGCGCCCGAGGGCCGCTTCTGGCGCGGCAACCTGCACGGTCATTCGACCGGGTCCGACGGTGCGCTGGCGCCGGCCGAGGTCTGCGCGCGCTATCGCGCCGCGGGCTATGACTTCATCTGCATCAGCGATCATTTCCTGCCCCACTACCGCCACCCGGTGACCGACACCCGTGCCGCTCGCGGCGACGGTTTCACCACCCTGCTCGGCGCCGAGCTGCACGCGCCGGCCACCGGGCACGGCGATCTCTGGCACATCGTCGCCGCCGGGCTGCCGGGCGATTTCGAGGCCACCCGCCCCGGCGAGACCGGACCGGACCTGGCCCGCCGCGCCGCCGCTTCCGGCGCCTTCATCGCACTGGCGCATCCGCACTGGTCGCAGCTGAACCTCGCCGACGGGCTTTCGGTCGAGGCCGCCCATGCGGTCGAGGTCTACAACAACAAATCCGCGATCGAGGTCGACCGCGGCGACGGGCTGGTGCTGTTCGACGCGATGCTCCACGCCGGCCGGCGGGTCTTCGCCATCGCCTCGGACGACAGCCACTGGCACGAGGACGACGCCTTTGCCGGCTGGATCATGGTCCGCGCGCCCGAGAACACGCCCGAGGCGCTGCTGGCGGCGCTGAAGCGCGGCGCCTTCTATGCCAGCCAGGGCCCCGAAATCCTGAGCGTCACCCGCGACGGCGACGACCTTCTGGTGCGCTGTTCGCCGGCGCGCTCGGTGATCCTTGCCGGGCCGCTGGGCTGGCGCCAGCGGGTGCTGGGCGACGGCCTGACCGAGGCCCGGCTGCCGATCGAGCCCGCCCGGGGCGGCTGGCGGCGGCTGACCGTGCGCGACACCGCCGGACGGCGGGCCTGGTCGAACCCGATGTGGCTGGACGCATGAGGGGCCGCGCGATGCGCCGCGGCGCGGGCCTGGCCGGAGGCGTGGCGCTGGCGCTGCTGGCCGTGCTGGCCGCTCCGCCGGCCCGGGCGCGGCTGGAAGGCCTGGCGGTCGGCGAACTGCCCCTGCCGGTGGCGGATGCCACCGCCCCGGCGGAGACCGGAACCGAGCCTGCCGCCGACGCTGCCGCCGACGCTGGCACCGACACTGGCACCGACACTGGCACCGCCGCCTCCGGCGACTATGCCACCGCCGCCGTCGGCCCGAGCGAGAACGTCGGCTCCGCCGAAGCAGGCGGCGTCACCGTCACCACCGCGGCGATGAACATGCCGGCCTGGATGGACCCGGAGAACCCGCCGCCCCGACCGCGCCGCCGGGTGCCGCCCACCTGCAGCGAGGACGGCAGCCATTGCATCGCGCCGATCTCGTACACCCGGGATGTCTGCAAGACGATCGAATCGACCGCGACCGAGGCCGGGCTGGACAGCGGATTCTTCGCCCGGCTGATCTGGCAGGAAAGCCTGTTCGACGCCTATGCGGTCAGCCCGGCCGGGGCGCTGGGGATCGCCCAGTTCATCCCCTCGACCGCGAAGATGCGCGGGCTGAAGGATCCGTTCAACCCGGCCGCAGCGCTGCAGGCCTCGGCCCAGTACCTGGACTATCTGCGCGACACCTACGGCAGCCTCGGCATGGCGGCGATCGCGTATAATGGCGGCGAACAGCGCGCTGCCGACTTCCGGTCGCGCCGCGGCGGGCTGATGCCCGAGACGCGGAATTACGTGAAGATCGTCACCGGACTCAGCGCCGAGGCCTGGCGGGATTCGGCGCCGGCCACGCTCGACCTCGCGCTCGACAACAACAAGCCGTTCCTGACCGCCTGCCTGGAAATGGCGGCGAACCGCGCCACCGGCAAGGGCAAGTCGCTGGGCTGGATGATGATCTATGCCGCCGACCCGAACCGGCTGGTGGTCGAACGCCGCGCCGACCAGACCCTGGGCAAGTTCGCCTCGATCATCGGCGAAGGCGGGCCCGACCTGCGCAAGACACGGCTGCCGGGGCGGCCGCAGTCCTATTTCGTGGCGACGGTGCTGCACCAGTCCGAAGGCGCGGCCCGCAAGCAATGCGACCGGCTGCGCCGCGCCGGCGGCGGCTGCATGGTGCTCAGGGAATGATCCGGCGACGCCGGCAGGACCGGCGCGGGGGTCAGCCCTGCGCGACCTTCTCGGCAAAATCCTTGTGGATGAAGCGCTTGTCGCAATAGCCGCATTCCACCCAGCCGGTCTCGTGGGACAGCGACAGCCAGACGCGCGGATGACCGAGCGCGCCTTCGCCGCCATCGCAGGCGACGCGATAGCTGGTCACGACCTGGGTCTCGGGCGGATTGATGGCCATGGCGGGACGTCTCCGGTCTCTGGGCGCAGGGTGGCGCCGTTTCCGCGAGAATACCGATGGTTCCGGAGGCGGCAAGATGCCGGCGCGTGCCGCAGCGGCGGCGGGGGGAAATGTCACAGCCCCCCAGGGGGCTGCCCGGGCCGCACGCAGCCGCGCTCAGGGCGTGACCGGGACGGTGTCCACCCCTGCCGCCGGGCCAGTCGCCGGGCCGGCTGGCACCGGTGGGCTGCGGGGCACCGCGGCGGGGGGAATGTCGGTGAAAAGCACCCGCGGTTCGGACCGGACCAGCGCCGCGATCAGCTGCTGCTGCACCGGATCCGCGGCCGCCTTGCCCTCGACAATCTCGGCGGCGTCCACCTCGTCGAGATCGAGGTGACGGGCGACCTCCTCGACCGAAACGCCGGCCGTCGCCAGCGCCTCGTCCAGCCGGATACCCCAGCGGTCCTGGCGGGCGTCCACCCGGAAGAAGTTCTGCCCGACCTCGGAGATCCGCCCGTAGGCGCGTTCCGACAGCAGCCCCGAGATGATCCCGACGAAGGACAGCACGAAGGGCGACAGTTCGTCGGTGGTCTCGCCCGCGGTCAGGGTCAACTGACCGGCCTTCAGGAAGATCAGCACGATGAAGGCGCTCATCCCGCCGACGAAGGGCAGCAGCAGGAAGCGCCGCACCGACAGGCCGGCATCGCGGCGCACGAAGGTCCAGGTCATGGTGATGACGCTGCCGAGCACACCCATGATGATGGTCAGCAGCATCACCAGGATCTCGCGCGGCGCGGTCAGGAACGAGGTGAAGCGCAGCCGTTCGAAGAAGCGGTTCACGTCGACGAAGTCGGACAGCGACTTGAACTGCTGGAACTGCGCCAGCGCCGCAGTTTCGGATTCGGCGATCGTGTCGAGGATGCCGCTGTCCAGCAGCGCCTTGATCTCGGCGCCGAGGGCACGGTATTCGTAAAGGCTGGCGCAACCCGGCAGCGCGGCCGAGCCGGCGTTCGGCACCGGCGGGCAGGTCGCCTCGGCGCGCTGGAAGGCCGGGGTCTGCTCGCGGTCCCAGTACACGGTGGCGTCGTTGTTCTCGCCCTCAACCGCAAAGTTCTCCACCACATCCAGGAACCGCGCGTATTCGTCGTTCTGCTTCTGGGACAGCAGGTCCTTGTTCTCGAGGTTGGCATAGATCCGCCCCTGGGCGCGCAGCAGCAGGTTTTCCGCATCGGCGGTGTTGTTGAAGGTAAAGGGAAGATTGTAGGTCTCGATGTTGTCGCGGACCTGGATCGCGCTGAGCGATCCCACCACCAGCCAGAAGGTGCAGGTGTAAAGCGCGAACAGGTACAGGCCGCCGACGACGGTCCCGAGGGTGGTCGCGGCCCAGCGGATCAGTCTGTGGGTGAAGCTCATGCCAGTGTCCCCGACGGGTGTAGCCCCAAGGCGAAAACGGCCGGCACTGGCAAGGACGGCACGCTGCGGATGTCGCCCCGCAACGTGGCTGTGGACAGAGGTTAACACGACATCGCGCGTTCGCGCACGGAAAATCCCCGCGCCCCGGTCACTTGCGAACAGGGGCACAGAATGGCTGCGCGCCGGCCTCAGCCGCCCACGCGCAGCACGATCTTCCCGATATGGGCCGAGCTTTCCATCCGGGCATGGGCCGCCGCGGCGTCGTTGAGGGCAAATTCGCTGTCCATCACCGGGGCGAGCCGGCCGGCGGCCAGCAGCGGCCAGACCTCGGCCTCCAGCGCCTCGGCGATCCGGGCCTTGGCCAGCACCGATTGCGGGCGCAGGGTCGATCCGGTCAGGGTCAGCCGGCGCAGCATCACCTGGGCGAAGTTCAGCTCGACCTTGGGACTTTCCAGGAAGGCGATCTGCACCAGCCGGCCCTCGTCCTTCAGCGCCTTGATGTTGCGCGGGATATAGCTGCCGCCGACCATGTCGAGGATGACGTCGGCGCCGCCGGCCTCGGTCACGACCGCCACGAAATCCTCCTCGCGGTAGTTGATCGCCCGCTCGGCGCCCAGTTCGGCGCAGACGGCGCATTTCGCTGCCGACCCGGCGGTGGCGAAGACCCGCGCGCCCCGCGCATGGGCCAGCTGGATCGCGGTGGTGCCGATGCCCGATGACCCGCCATGCACAAGGAAGGTCTCGCCCGCCTTCAGCCCGCCCCGGACGACGACGTTCGACCAGACGGTGAAGAAGGTCTCGGGCAGGCAGGCGGCCCGGTCGAGGCCCATGCCATCAGGCACCGGCAGGGCATGGGCGGCGGGCGTGGTGACATATTCCGCATAGCCGCCGCCGGGCAGCAGCGCGCAGACCGGATCGCCGGGCTTCCAGCGGCTGACCGCGGCGCCCACTGCCACGACCTCGCCCGCGGCCTCAAGCCCGGGCAGATCCGAGGCATCGGCCGGCGCCTTGTAGGCCCCGGCCCGCTGCAGGGCGTCGGGCCGGTTCACCCCGGCAAAGGCGACGCGGATCAGGATCTCGTCGGCGCCGGGCTGCGGCACGGGCCGGGTCGTGGGGCACAGCACCTCGGGGCCGCCGGGGCGGGTGATCTCGACCGCGCGCATGGTGGAGGGAAGGGGGGATACTCCCGGCATCGGCAAATCTCCTTGCCGCGCGGGAGGATCCCGGCGGCGTCACTGTGGCCCTGTCCAGCGTCCGGGCATGTCTTTCCGCGCCGTGCGTGCCGGCGCCCGGATGAAACCTAGCGCCCAGTCGGGCAGGCTGAGAAGCGGTTTCAGTGCCGCGTTGCCCCGGATCCCGGCCTTCAGCTTCTCGACCTGCATCACCTCGTCGATGCGACGGTCGAGGAATTCCCAGGTGCGGGCGTGACCCGGGCTGTCGTCGCCCAGCCAGTAGAGCAGCGTCGCCGAATAGACCCCGCCCAGGCTGGCGCGCTTGGTGTACCAGGTCACGTCCTCGGACCGGTCGCCCAGGGTGTCCCAGATCCGGTCCACGGTGCCCCAGATGGCTTTCGCGCCGTCCAGCGCATGGGTCGGCAGCGCGAACAGGGTCATCCCCCGGCGCACCATCTCGCGGTCGGGCACCGCCTCCAGCCGGTAGCGGACGGCGCGGGCGATCCGGTCGCGGAAGCGCAGCGTGCTCAGGTCGCTGTCCTGCAGGCGCCGGACCATCTCGTCATCCCCGGCGCGGTGGAACGCCAGCGCCAGGTCGACGGCGCCGCGCGGACAGACGCCGCGCGCCAGCGCCGGATCGACGCCGCTGTCGGCGATGGCGGCCCGGAACGCGGCCTCCGACCAGCCGTCGAAGGGCACATGCGGCGCGATCGCGGCCAGCAGCGCGGCCTTCGCGTCGCGCCCGTTCGAAGGCCCGCCCGAAGCGCCCCCGGCAGCCCCGCCGGTGGGGGGCACGAATTCGGTCATGGTATCCTCCGCTTGGCCGAGATTCGCCGCCGATGGGCGGTGGACATGGTCCCGATTCCCTGTTATCGGGCCGCTTCCTGCAATTCATGCAACTCTAACCAGGAAGGTGGTGACACCACGATGCAGGTCAGTGTTCGCGACAACAATGTCGATCAGGCACTTCGCGCGCTCAAGAAGAAACTTCAGCGCGAGGGCGTGTTCCGCGAAATGAAGCTCAAGCAGCATTTCGAGAAGCCGTCCGAGAAGAAAGCCCGCGAGAAGGCGGAAGCGATCCGCCGCGCGCGCAAGCTCGCCCGGAAAAAGGCGCAGCGCGAAGGGCTCGTCTGAGCGACCCAAGCGAACCGGCGGCTCGTGTCGCCTGACGACCCCCGCGGCTCTGCCCGGGGGTCTGTCTTTTTTCGGGGCCAGCCCGTCCCGGCTCAGCCCGCCTTCTGCGCCCGGAGCGCGTCGCGAATCTCGATCAAGAGCTCGGTCTGGCTGGGCTCCGGGGGCGCTTCCGGGCCGGTCGGCTCGGCGCCGATCGCGGCGTCCTTCACCCGGTTCACCAGCTTCACCAGCAGGAACACCACCCAGGCGATGATCAGGAACCGGATCACCGCGGTGAGGAAGTTGCCGTAGGCGAAGGTGGCGGCGTAGTCGCCCTCGCCCAGCCGGACGCCGAGGCCCGAGAAATCGATCCCGCCGGTGAACAGGCTGATGAAGGGCGTGATCAGATCCTCGACCAGCGAGGTGACGATGGCGGTAAAGGCCGCGCCGATGATGATCCCGACCGCCATGTCCATGACATTGCCGCGGGCGATGAAATCCCTGAATTCCTTGAGCATCTTTCGCCCTTCCTTCCCAGTTCCGCGTGCCGGCCCGCGCCTTTCTGCAGTTGCGAACACCCCGCCCGCCGTCTGCGCACCGATCGCGGCCTTCAACCGCAGGTCGTGCATGCCGATATCGGGATGGTAACCTGCATGAGGGAATTGTCATGACCCGTCTCGGACCGATCGGCGGCGGCGTGCCCGCCAGCGACCTTTCCGGCTTCCCGGTGACCCGGCGCTGGCCGGCGGTGCATCCCGACCGGCTGCAGCTTTATTCCTTCCCGACCCCGAACGGGCGGAAGGTGTCGATCGCGCTGGAAGAGCTGGGCCTGCCCTATGAGGCGCACCGGATCAACCTGACCGATGCCGAGGTGAAAAGCCCGGAATTCCTGTCGCTGAACCCCAACAACAAGATCCCCGCGATCATCGACCCCGACGGGCCGGACGGCCAGCCGCTGGCGCTGTTCGAGTCCGGCGCAATCCTGATCCATCTGGCCGAGAAGACCGGCCGGCTGATCGGCAATACCGCGGCGCAGCGGCTTGAAGTCATCCAGTGGCTGATGTTCCAGATGGGCGGCGTCGGGCCGATGTTCGGCCAGCTGGGCTTCTTCGCGAAGTTCGCCGGTGCCGAGATCGAGGATCCGCGCCCCCGCGCCCGCTATGCGGCCGAGGTCCGGCGCCTGCTCGACGTGCTGGAAAAGGCGCTGGAAGGCCGCGACTGGATCGCCGGCGACTATTCCATCGCCGACATCGCCATCGCGCCCTGGCTGCGCTCGCTCGAGTTCTACGAGGTGCGCGAGCTGGTGGGCTGGTGGGACCGGCCGAACCTGATCGCCTATCTGGACCGCTTCCTGGACCGCCCGGCGGTGCAGCGCGGGCTGGAGATCCCCGCCGCCTGACCGGAAAGGCCGGCGCCGGGGTCAACCCCCGGCGCGGCCATGGCCCGTTAGCCGCGCAGGCTTCCGCCGGTGGCCTTGCCGACCTTCTCGACGATCTTCGCCGCGACGGCCTCGATCTCCTTCTCGGTCAGGGTCTTCTCGGTCGGTTGCAGCCGGACCGAGATCGCCAGCGACTTCTTCCCCGCCCCCATCTGCGCCTCGGCCGCCGGGCCGGCGAATTCGTCGAAGACGCTGACCGCCTCGATCAGCGCCTTGTCGGCACCCGCCGCCGCATTGACCAGATCCAGCGCGGCGACCCTTGCATCGACCACGAAGGCAAAGTCACGCTCGACCGCCTGCAGGTCGTGCAGAATCAGCGCCGGCCGGGCCGTGCCGCCGGCCTTGGGCTGCGGCACCGCGTCGGGGATCACCACGAAGGCGACCGCAGGGCCCTTCACGTCGAAGGCCTTCAGGACCTTCGGGTGCAACTCGCCGAACACCGCAAGGGTCTTCTGCGGGCCGAGCCCGACCCGGCCCGACCGTCCCGGGTGGAACCAGGCCGGGGCGTCGCGGAAGATCATCCGCTTCTCGGGCGCGCCTAGGGCGGCCAGCACCGCCTCCATGTCGGCCTTGGCGTCATAGAGGTCGACCGGACGCCGCGCCCCCTGGGGCGCGCGCGGGCCGGTGGCGCCGACCAGAAGGCCCGCCGCGACCAGCGCCTGCTCGCCCGGCTCGCCGCCCGAGAAGACTGGGCCGACCTCGAACAGCACCAGATCGGCGAAGCCCCGCGCCTGGTTGCGCGCTGCCGCCTGCAGCAGGCCGGGCAGCAGGTCCGGGCGCAGATGGGTCATCTCGGAACTGATCGGGTTCTCCAGCCGCGCCGCCGCGCCGGCCCCGAAGGCGGCGGCCGAGGCCGCGTCGATGAAGCTGTAGGTGACGCATTCGTTGTACCCCAGCGCCGCCAGCCGCCGCCGCGCCTGCGCCTCGCGCTTCTGCTGCGGGGTCAGGATCGGCTTCGGCACGCCGGCCTGCGCCCGGGCCAGCGGCTGGCCCTCAAGCTTCGTCAGCGAGGCGAGCCGGGCAACCTCCTCGACCAGATCGGCCTCGCCCAGGATGTCGGGGCGCCAGCTGGGCACCTGCGCCATGTCGCCGTCGAACCGGAAGCCGAGCGCCTCCAGCGTCGCGCGCTGGGTCGCCGCGGGAATGTCCATGCCCACCAGCCGGCTGACCCGTGCCGGATCCAGCCGGTAGGCCCGCGCGGTGTCGGGCACGGCGCCCGCCACGACCAGATCAGACGCCTCGCCCCCGGCGATCTCGAGGATCATCCGTGTCGCGGCCTCGATCCCCACAGGCGTCCAGGCCGGGTCGATGCCGCGCTCAAAACGGTAGCGGGCATCCGAGTTGATCTTCAGCGCGCGGCCGGTCTGGGCGGTGCGGATCGGATCGAAATAGGCGGCTTCCACGAAGACGTTGACGGTCTCGTCCGAGACGCCGGTGCGCGCGCCGCCCATCACACCGGCGATGCTTTCCACTTCCTCGGCGTCCGAGATCAGCGTCATGCCCGCCTCGAAGGCGTAGGTCTTGCCGTCGAGGCCGACCAGGCTTTCGCCGCCCCGGGCCCGGTGGACGCGCAGCCCGCCGCGGATCCGGTCGGCGTCGAAGACGTGCAGCGGCCGGTTCCGGTCGATGGTGAAGAAGTTGGTCACGTCGACCAGGAAGCTGATGGGCCGGAGCCCGATTGCCGTCAGCCGGCGCTGCAACCACGCGGGCGAGGGCCCGTTCTTCACGCCGCGGATCAGCCGGCCGTAGAAGACCGGGCAGGCCTCCAGCGTGTCGGCGTCGATCGTCACCGGGACCGGGCAGGGAAAGCCGCCGGGCACCGGTTCCACCGGGCGGTCGATCAGCCGGCCGAGGCCGCGGGCGGCCAGATCGCGGGCGATGCCGTGGATCCCCAGTGCATCGGCGCGGTTCGGGGTGATGGCGATCTCGATCACCGGGTCGATCTTCTCGGGCGCATGGGCCGCCAGCCAGTCCACGAAACGCTCGCCGACCTCGCCCGAGGGCAGTTCGATGATGCCATCATGGGCCTCGGACAGTTCCATCTCGCGTTCCGAGCACATCATGCCGTGGCTTTCCACGCCGCGGATCCGGCCGACCTGGATCGTGGTGTCGATGCCAGGGATGTAGGTGCCGGGCTTCGCCACCACGACGGTGATGCCCTCCCGCGCGTTCGGGGCACCACAGACGATCTGGGTCTCGCCCGCGTCGGTCAGCACCCGGCAGACCCGCAGCTTGTCGGCATCGGGATGCTTCTCGGCGGCCAGCACCTTGCCGAGGGTGAAGTCCTTCAGCCGCGCCGCCGGGTTCTCGACGCCCTCGACCTCGAGCCCGAGATCGGTCAGCGTCTCGGCGATCGTCTCGACCGAAGCCTCGGTCTCGAGATGATCCTTGAGCCAGGACAGGGTGAATTTCATGGGTGGTCTCCCGTGCGCGCGACGGCCCGTCGCTTACCGCAGGCGGGCGGCGAAGGGAAGCCGGGGCTTGGGCCGCTTGCGAGACCGATAGGCCGGCGGCGGAGGCGCTCCCGCCCGTCTTCGCCCCCGCTGTCGCGGGGTCTCATCCCGTTGGGCCGTGCCGCGCGCGATGCGCGCGGCGCCTCCGGCGGGAGTATTTGGGCCAAGAAGAAGGGGGGGTCGGCGAGCACGCAAGCCGTTCCGGTGGAACGATGTCAGCCGCGGCGAGGGCGCACTCGGAGAAGGGTGCGACAGGACAGCGGCCTCGGGGGGACCGCGCGGGCCGGCCGGTCACGGACCGGAGTCAGCCCCGGGGCGGATCACCCCCAAGGAGGGCATGACGGGCGCGCCGATCCGGACCAGGCCGGCCACGGAGGGCCGCTTCAGCCTCCGATCCCGCCCCTGAGCGTCGGCACGTCCAGCGCGCTGAACCCGTAGTGCCGCAGCCAGCGCAGGTCGCTGTCGAAGAAGGCGCGCAGGTCGGGGATGCCGTATTTCAGCATCGCCAGCCGGTCGATGCCGAGGCCGAAGGCGAAGCCCTGCCATTCCTCGGGGTCCACGCCCGCGGCGCGCAGGACCTTGGGGTGAACCATGCCCGATCCCAGCACCTCGAGCCAGCCGTCGCCCTCGCCCACCTTCACGGTGCCGCCCTCCCAGGAACACTGGATGTCGACCTCGGCCGAGGGTTCGGTGAAGGGGAAGTGCGAGGCGCGGAAGCGGGTCTTCACCTCACGCCCGAAGAAGGCCGAGAAGAATTCCTCGAGCACCCATTTCAGGTTCGCCATCGAGATCCCGCGGTCGATCGCGAGGCCTTCGATCTGGTGGAACATCGGCGTGTGGGTCTGGTCGTAGTCGGCGCGATAGACCCGGCCCGGCGCGATCACCCGGATCGGCGCGCCGAGCTTCTCCATCGCCCGGATCTGCACCGGCGAGGTGTGGGTCCTGAGCACATGGGGCGGGCGGGTGTCGCCTGCGGCGCGGGCCATGTAGAAGGTGTCGTGCTCCTGCCGTGCGGGATGTTCGGGCGG
>JBGAOK010000083.1:0-15748 GCA_044221805.1 Meridianimarinicoccus sp. | reverse complement strand
GGTCGGGTTCCGGCTGTCCACGGCGCAATATGCCCGGCTGCTGACCGAGGCGCGGGTGCTGCGCGACGCCGCGGTCGAGGTGGTCCTCGAAACCGCCGGTTTCGACCTGCAGAGCTCGGGCCGGATCGACCGGGAAGGCGCCGTGGTGGGCGAGGGCCTGACCGGGCGCGAGGTCTTCGCGCGGCTGGCCGACCCGGCCGGCTTCCGGCCCGGCGACATCGTTACCGTCCGCGTGCGCGAGGCGCCGATCGCGGACGTGGCCCGGCTGCCCGCCCGGGCGGTGGGCGGCACCGGCACCGTCTTGGTGGTCGATGCCGACGACCGGCTGGCCGAGCGCCCGGTCGAGGTGCTGCGCGAGCAGGGCGACACGGTGATTGCCCGGGTGCCGGATCTGGACGGCGCCGAGATCGTCGCGCTGCGCACGCCGATGATCGGCGCCGGGATCAAGGTCCGGCCGATGCCCCGGACCGAAGCCCCGGCTCTGGCCGCGGCCGAGCCTGACCGGATGATCACCCTGACCCCTGAACGGCGCGCCCGGCTGATCGCCTTCGTGCAGGCAAGCACGCAGATGGCCGAGCCGGACCGCAGCCGGGTGCTGGCGATCCTGGCCAACGACCGGGTGCCGGCCGGGATCGTGCGCCAGCTGGAAAGCGCGGGCGGCTGAACATGACGAGGGGCGGGGGCAGCATCTTCGGCTATTTCGCGCGCCACCGCACCGCCGCGAACCTGCTGATGCTGCTGATGATCGGGCTGGGCCTTGCCGCCGCGCCGCGAATCCGGGCGCAATTCATGCCCGACATCGTGTTCGAGCAGATCAACGTGACCATCGAATGGGACGGCGCCGGTCCCGCCGACAACGACCGCGCCGTGGTCGCGCCGCTGATGCCGGTGCTGCAGGCGCTGGACGGGGTCGCCGAGACCCGCTCGATCGCTCGCGAGGACCGCACAGAGATCATCGTCGAATTCGAGACCGGCTGGAACATGGACCGCGCCCAAGCCGAAGTGGAGGCGGCGGTCGCTTCGGTCAGCGACCTGCCGGACGAAATCGAGACGCCCCGGATCGTGCGGCGGGAATGGCGCGACCCGGTCACCGACGTGGTGCTGACCGGGCCGGTCGGGGTCGACCAGCTGGCGCGCTTCGCCGACGACCTGGTGCAGAAGCTGTTCCAGGCCGGGGTGACGCGCACCACGATCAAGGGCATCGCCGACCCCGAGACCCGCATCGTGGTCGAGACCCGCGACCTGATCCGCCACGACATCACCCTGGACGAGATCGCGCGCGCGGTCGGCGCAGTAGCGACAAGCCAGCCCTCGGGCACGCTCGACGCCGCCAACACCCGGGTGCGCAGCGGCACCGACCGGCGCAGCACGGACGAGATCGCCGGCATCGTCCTGCGCACCCGGCCGGACGGGTCGCTGCTGAAGGTCGGCGACATCGCCCGGGTCGAGATCGGCGGCGTGGACCGGGAGCGGGCCTATTTCGTCGCCGACCATCCCGCGATCATCGTCGAAGTGGCCCGGTCCCAGCAGGGCGATGCGATCGAGATCCAGCACAGCGTCGAGGCGGCGGTGGCGGAACTCAAGTCCGGTCTGCCGCCGGGGGTCGAGGTCGACCTGATCCGTACCCGTTCGGCCCAGATCACCGAACGGCTGATGATCCTGCTGGACAACGGCCTTTGGGGCCTGTGGCAGGTGCTGATCCTGCTGTTCCTGTTCCTCAATGCCCGCATCGCCTTCTGGGTCGCCGCCGACATTCCGGTGGCGATGCTGACCACGATTGCGGTGATGTATGTGGGCGGCATCACGCTGAACATGATGTCGCTGTTCGGGCTGATCCTGACCCTTGGCGTCCTGGTGGATGATGCCATCGTGGTGGGCGAATACGCCGATTTCCGGGTCCGCCACATGGGCGAGCCGCCCGACGTGGCGGTCGAGACGGCGGCGCGTCAGATGGCGCTGCCGGTGTTTTCGGCGGCACTGACCACGATCATCGCCTTCTTCGGCCTGACCGCGATCGGCGGGCGCTTCGGCGAGATGATCCGCGACGTGCCGATCACGGTGATCGCGGTGATGATCGCCTCGCTGGTGGAATGCTTCCTGATCCTGCCCAGCCACCTGCGCCATTCGCTGGCCCATGCCCATGAACGGCACTGGTACGACGCGCCCTCGCGGGCCTTCAACCGCGGGCTCGGCTGGGTGCGCGAGCATCTGTTCCGCCCGCTGCTGTGGCTGGTGATCCGCGCCCGCTATCCGGTGATCGCGGCGGCGCTTCTGGTGCTGAGCAGCCAGGCGGCGATGTACCTCGACGGCACCGTGCGCTGGCAGTTCTGGAACGCGCCCGAGCAGGGATCGGTCAACGGCAACTTCGCCATGCTCAGCGGATCGACCCGTGCCGATACTGAGGCGCAGATGCGCGAGATGCAGCGGGCGGTGGCGGCGGTGGGCGCCCGCTTCGAGGCGCAGAGCGGCATCAACCCGGTGGCCTATGTGGTGACCCAGACCGGCGGGACGGTCGGGCAGGGGTTGCCGGCCGGCGACGACAAGGACAAGGACCTGCTGGGATCGGTGATGATCGAATTGATCGACGCCGACCTCAGGCCCTTCACCTCGAGCGCCTTCTCGGAAGCGCTGTCGGCCGAGGTCCAGCGCCTGCCCGCCACCGAAGAGATCAGCTTTCGCAGCCATCGCGGCGGGCCGGGCGGCGACGGTCTGGACGTCGACCTGTTCGGCGCCGATGCGGCACGGCTGAAACAGGCGGCCGAGGCCTTCAAGCGGGCGCTGGCCGACATTCCGGAGGTGACCGGCGTGTCGGATTCGATGCCCTGGGACAAGACCCAGGTCGTGATCGAACTGACGCCGCAGGCGCGGGTGCTGGGCTATACCATGGACGCGGTCGGCCGCGAGCTGCGCGAGCGGCTGAACGGAATCGAGGCGGTGACCTTCGCCGAGGGCGGCCGCACCGGGTCGATCCGGGTCGAGGTGCCCGACGGCGAGAAGACCGCCGATTTCCTGGGCCGGGTGCTGCTGCGGGCGCCGTCGGGGCAATATGTGCCGCTGGCCGATCTGGTCACGGTCCGCACCGAACCCGGCATCTCGACCATCCGTCGGGTGAACGGGCTGCAGATCGTCAACATCAGCGGCGACATCGCTCAGGAAAACGCCGCCCGCGCCGACGAGATCCTCAGCGCGGTCGAGCACGAGATCCTGCCGGCCATCGCCGCCGAGCACGGCGTCAGCTTCCAGTTGTCCGGCCTGAAGGAGCAGGAACGCGAGTTCCTCGCCGATGCGGGTCGGGCGCTGACGCTCTGCCTTGCGGGGATCTATCTGGTCCTGGCCTGGTCGTTCTCGAGCTGGCTCCGTCCGCTGGCGATCATGGCGATCATCCCCTTCGGCTTCGTCGGCACGATCTGGGGCCACTACCTGTGGGACGTGCCGATGTCGATCTTCACCATCGTCGGGCTGATCGGCATGTGCGGGATCATCGTCAACGATTCCATCGTGATGATCACCACGGTGGACGACTATGCCGGGCGGCGCGGGCTGTATCCGGCGATCGTGGATGCCGCCTGCGATCGGCTGCGGCCGGTGCTGCTGACCTCGCTCACTACGGTGCTGGGGCTGGCGCCGATGCTCTACGAGACCTCGCAGCAGGCGCAGTTCCTGAAGCCCACGGTGATCACGCTGGTCTACGGGCTGGGTTTCGGCATCCTCGTCACCCTGGTCGTGGTGCCGGCGCTGCTGGCGGCGGGACAGGACGTGTCGGGAAGCTGGCGGTCGGCCCGGCGGGCGATCCGCGGCTCACGCGGCGGCGCGCTGCGGGTGCCGACGCTGCTCCTGGCCGGGCTTCTGGCGCTGTGGTTCGCCGCGACCCTGGGGGCGCGGATCGTCTCGGGCAGCCTGCCGGTCGCGGGCCTGTTCGGCCTCGCGCCCGGTGCCACCGCCTGGCTGGCCTTCGCGGTCTTCGTGCTGGGGGCCGGGGCGATCACCCTCGCGGTGCTGGTCGCGGCGGTGCTGGCCCAGCGGCTGCGTGCCGCCCGCGCCGTCCCGCCGGCCGAATAGGCCCGCGCCGGGTCAGCCCGGGCTGCAGCCCCTGACCGCGACCGAGCCGTCCGTGCCCAGCACGGTGAAGCCGATCGCCGAGCGGTCCAGCGCGAAGGGTTTGCCGTCCGGGGGCACCAGTTCGGCGCTGGCGGTGAGCGTGTTGCCGGCGCGGCTGACCTGGGGCGGCGAGACCCAGAGATCGCCGCGGTCGGGCTCCAGGAACACCAGTTCCTCGCCGCCCTGCGAGGCGACGGCGATCCGCGCGGTCAGGCGCAGGCCGTCCGGGATCGGAGCGATGTCGCAGGTGGCCTTGCCGCGGAGGGACCCCGACGCGGGCACGCTGTCCAGCGCGGCGCGGATCGCCGGGGCGGCGGGGCCGGGGGCAGCCCCGGGCGGCAGCTCGGCGGCGAAGCCAAGCTCGACCGGCAGGCAGACCTCGCGGCAGACCCCCAGCGCGGCCTGGCCCTTCAGGCTGACCGGGCGGGACGGATCGCGGGCCTCGATCTCGATCGGCAGCCAGACCTCGGTCTTGTAGCCGATGGTGCGCACCCCGTCGGTGTCGAAGACCTGGGGATGCGGCCAGGCGACCTTCAGCCCGGCAAGGTTGGCGGACCCGGTCCAGTCGAACACCGGCGGGATCCCGGCATCGCCCGGGTGGCGCCAGTAGGTCTTCCAGCCCGGCGCGAGCGTCAGGTGCAGCGCCGCCACCCGCCGCCCGCCGGGCTCGGTCCAGCCGGGCACCAGCTCGGCCTGCAGCACATCGTCCGGCACCGTCTGGGCGGTGGCGGAATGGGCAACGGCAGCGGCAATCAGCGCAGTGGGCAGCAGGGCACGGAACTTTGTCATCCATCGGGTCTTACAGCTTCGGCCGGAAACCCCAAGTAACATTCCGGCGAGAGCGACCCGCGGCCGGCTCGGGTTGCCCTTGCGCCGCCCCGGCTTTGGCCGGATGCTGGACCTCGACCGGGAATACTAGGCTTGCCATGGACTTGACCGGAAAACTGCTGATCGCCATGCCGGGCATGGGCGACCCGCGCTTCGAGAAGAGCGTGGTCTTCATGTGCGCGCATTCGGCCGAGGGCGCGATGGGGCTGATCGTGAACAAGCCCGCGCCGGAAATCCGCTTCACCCATCTGCTGGAACAGCTGTCGATCGACCTGACCGCGCCGGGCCCGCTGCCCGAGGTGCATTTCGGCGGGCCGGTCGAGCACGGCCGGGGCTTCGTGCTGCATTCCGGCGAGTACGGCACCAACCCGGCGACGCTCAGGGTCGACCACCGCTTCGGGATGACCGCGACGCTGGACGTGCTCGAGGACATCGCGGCAGGGAAGGGGCCGGGGTCGTGCCTGCTGGCGCTCGGCTATGCCGGCTGGGGGCCGGGGCAGGTCGAGGGCGAGCTGAAAGAGAACGCCTGGCTGGTGGGCGAGGCCGACGAATCGGTGGTGTTTTCCCGCAATCACACCGGCCAGTGGGGCGCCGCGCTGTCGGCGATGGGGATCGATCCGGTGATGCTGTCGGGCGCCGCGGGCCGGGCCTGACGGCTCGGACGCGTGGCTCAACCCCGTGGCGCGGCGGCCCGGCGCAGCCGGTCGTTGATCGCCCGGCCCAGTCCGCGCTCGGGGATCGGCGACACCGCGATCACACCCGCCCCGCCGGCATCCAGCCGGTGCAGCGCCGCGAACAGGTTCGCGCTCGCCTCGACCAGATCGCCGGTGGGCGACCGGTTCTCGGCCGCCGCCGCGACCGGGCCGAAGCCCAGCAGCACCTCGCCCGGACCCGCGTCCCTGGCGTTCAGACGCACCGCCGCCCGCGGCGCGTAATGCGAGGCGAGCATCCCCGGTGCCGCCGGCCGGTCGGCGGCGGCAGGCAGCGGCGGCAGGAGCCCGGTGCCAAGCGCGGCTTCCAGCGCCTCGGCCGGCAGCCCGCCGGGGCGCAGCAACCGGGGCGGCGGGCCGGTCAGGTCGAGGATCGTCGATTCCACCCCGACCGGGCAGGCGCCGCCGTCGAGCACCGCCGCGATCCGCCCGGACAGGCCGGCGAGGACATGCTCGGCCGTGGTCGGGCTGATCCGGCCCGACGGGTTGGCCGAGGGCGCCGCCACGGGGATCGCCGCGGCGCGCAGCACCGCCTGCGCCACCGCGCCCGCCGGCACCCGGATCGCCACGCTGTCGAGGCCTGCCGTGACCAGGCGGGAAATCCCGGCGCCGGCGCGCAGCGGCAGGACCAGCGTCAGCGGCCCCGGCCAGAACGCCCCGGCCAGCCGTTCGGCATCGCCGGAGAACTCCGCCACGGCGCGCGCGGCATCGAGATCGGGCAGGTGGACGATCAGCGGGTTGAACTGGGGCCGGTCCTTCGCTGCATAGATCGCGGCCACGGCGGCATCGTTGCGGGCATCGGCGGCCAGGCCATAGACCGTCTCGGTCGGCAGCGCGACCAGCCGGCCCGCGCGCAGCAACTCGGCCGCCCGGGCAATGCCGGTCGCGTCGGGCCGAAGGCGTTCGGTGGTAGGGTCCATGATCTGTGACGCCGCGTCCCGGTTGCCCGCCGTTGCCGGAGGGATAGGGTCTTGTCATCCGCGGCCTGCCGCAAGAGCCGGCCGCATGACGGAGGATTTGCCATGCCCTACACCGCGCCGGTCGGCGAGTTCAAGTTCCTGCTGGCCCATGTGGCGGGTTTCGCCCGGGTCGCGGCGACCGAGCGCTTCGCCGAGGCCACGCCGGACGTGACCGACGCGATCCTGACCGAGGCCGGCAAGCTCTGCGACGGCGTGATGGCGCCGCTGGCGCGGGCGGCGGACCTGCACCCGGCGCATCTGGAAAACGGCGTGGTGCGTACCGCGCCGGGCTTCGCCGAGGCCTACCGGGCGATTGCCGAGGGCGGCTGGGTCGGGGTCTCGGCCGACCCGGAGCATGGCGGCATGGGGTTGCCGCTGACCCTCGCTACGGCGATCAACGACATGATGTCGGGGGCCTGCCTCGCGCTGCAGCTCTGCCCGCTGCTGAGCCAGGGCCAGATCGAGGCGTTGGAACGTCATGCCGGCGACGCGATGAAGGCGCTTTACTTGCCGAAGCTGATCTCGGGCGAATGGACCGGCACCATGAACCTGACCGAGCCGCAGGCCGGGTCGGACGTGGGCGCGGTCGCCTCGCGGGCCGACGACAATGGCGACGGCAGCTTCGCGGTTTCGGGGCAGAAGATCTTCATCTCGTGGGGCGACCACGACGTGGCGGCGAATGTCTGCCATCTGGTGCTGGCGCGCCTGCCGGGGGCGGCGCCGGGCACCCGCGGGCTGAGCCTGTTCCTGGTGCCGAAGTTTGTCCCCGATGCCGCCGGCAATCCCGGCGTCCGCAACAGCCTGTCGGTGGTCAGCCTGGAACACAAGCTGGGGCTGCACGGCTCGCCCACGGCGGTGATGCAGTATGACCGGGCGACCGGCTGGATCGTCGGTGCGCCGGGCGGCGGCATGGCGGCGATGTTCACCATGATGAACAACGCCCGGCTTGGCGTCGGCACCCAGGGCGTCGGCACCGCCGAGGCCGCCTTCCAGCACGCGCTGGCCTATGCGCAGGACCGCCGGCAGGGCCGCACGCCACTGGGCCAGGGCAGCATCATCGACCATGCCGACGTGCGCCGGATGCTGGCCGCGATGAAGGCCGAGATCCTTGCCGCCCGGGCGATCGAACTGGATTGCGCCGTGTCGCTCGACATGGCGGCGGCCACGGGGGATGCCGGCTGGACCACCCGGGCGGCGTTCCTGACACCGATCGCCAAGGCCTTCGGCACCGAAACAGGCATGGCGGTGTCGAGCGAGTGCATCCAGGTCTTCGGCGGCATGGGCGTGATCGAGGAGATGGGGCGCGGCCCAATTCTGGCGCGATGTCCGGGTCACCGCGATCTACGAGGGCACCAACGGCATCCAGGCGATGGATCTGGTCGGCCGCAAGCTGTCGGACGGCGGCACGGCGGCCTTCGCGCTGCTCGACGAGATCGACGCCGGCGCGGCGGCGGCCGCGGGCGCCTTCCCGGCCGAGGCGGCGGCGCTGGCCGCGGCGGCGGCGGCCCTGCGCGACACCACCGACTGGATGCTGGCGCAGGGCGAGGCGACCGCGCGCCACGGCGGCGCGGTGGCCTTCCTGCGCGCCTTCGCCCGGGTGCTGGGCGGCCATTACCACCTGCGCGCGGCGATGGCCGAAGGCGCGGACGGCCCCAGGGCACGGCTGGCGGCCTTCTATGTCGGCCGGCTGCTGCCGGAACATGCCGGGCTTCTGGCGCAGGCCCGGGCCGGGGCCGCGGACATCTATGCGCTGACGCCCGAGGATCTGGCCACCGCATGACCGCCATCGCAACCGGCACCGACCCGATCCGCAGCCCCTTCGCCACGCCGCCCGAGCCCGGCGCGGCGGTGACGCTGGCCGAAGGCGTGCTGTGGATGCGGCTGCCGCTGCCGATGGCGCTGGACCATGTCAACCTCTATGCCTTCGCCGACCCGGACGGCTGGACCCTGATCGATGCCGGGATCGCCACCCGCAGAGGCCAGGCCGAGATGGAACGGCTGCTGGCCGGGCCGCTGGCCGGCCGGCCGGTGACGCGGGTGATCGTCACCCATTACCACCCCGACCATGTCGGGCTGGCCGGCTGGCTGCGCACGGCCCATGGCGCCGGGATCGTCACCACCCGGACCTCGTGGCTTTATGCCCGGATGCTGGTGCTGGACAGCCACGCGACCGTCGCGCCCGAGACCGAGGCCTTCTGGCGCGCCGCCGGCATGGCGCCGGCGGTGCTGGCCGAGCGGCTGGCGGAACGCCCGTTCAACTTCGCCGACGTGGTGGCGCCGCTGCCGCTGGGCTTCACCGGGGTGGGCGAGGGCGACCGGCTGCGCTTCGGCGGCCGGAGCTGGGAGGTGCGGCTGGGCCAGGGACACGCCCCCGACCAGATCACGCTGTGGAGCCTCGATGATCCGCTGGTGCTGGGCGCCGACCAGCTTCTGCCGTCGATCTCGCCCAATATCGGCGTCTATGCCACCGAGCCCGAGGCCGAGCCCCTGAGCGAATGGCTGGCCAGTTGCGCCCGCTTCTCGGCGCTGGCCGACGAGGCGCATTTCGTCCTGCCCGGGCACAAGCTGCCCTATCTGGGCCTGCCGACCCGGATGCGGCAACTGGCGGAAACCCACCACAATGCGCTGGAGCGGCTGCGCCGGCACCTGGTCCGGCCGCGCGCCGCGGGCGAGTGCTTCGAGCCGATCTTCCGGCGCGAGATCACCGGCCCGGCCTATGGTCTGGCCCTGGCCGAGGCGGTGGCGCATGTGAACCACCTGCACGCGCAGGGCGAGGTCTCGCGACGCCGGCGCGACGACGGCGCCTGGGTCTTTCAGACCATCTGATGCCCCTCGCGCCCTGCAACGGGTCGTGACAGCGCGGCCGCGATCCGCTACCACCATGGAAAGGTCAGGGAACGGAGGCAGAAGATGGCCGGCTACCAGCATGGCAAGATGAACATCGACGTGCAGGAGAAGACCTTCGCGGGCTTCATCAAGACCGTGAGCTATGCCTCGGTCGCGATCATCCTGTTTCTGATCTTCCTCGCCCTCGCGAACGGCTGATCCCGGTCCTTCCATGATGCTTTTCCGCCGGCCGCTTTTCGGCCGCGCGCTGGCCACGGCGTGTGTTCTCGTGGCGATGCTCTCGGGCTGTGTCGACAAGACCCCGCAGGCGACCGATGCCGAGGTCGCCATGCATCATTACGTCTCGGACGATCCGCCCTCGCTGACGCTGGTCACCTCGGTCCGGGTCAAGACCCAGGGCGGGGTGCATTCGGCGCTGATCATCAACGGGCCCGAACGGGTGGTGTTCAACCCCGCCGGCACCTGGCGCCATCCCCAGGCGCCCGAGCAGGGCGATTTCCACGTCGGCTTCTCGCCGGCGATGGAAAAGTGGTACTTCGACTATCACGCGCGGGTCACCTTCGACATCCATGCCCAGACCATCGAGGTGCCGCCCGAGGTCGCGGCCAAGGCACTGGAACTGGCGCGCACCAATGGCAGCGTCTGGCCGGGGCAGTGCACGATTGCGATCGCGCGGATCCTGCAGCAGCTGCCGGGGTTCGAGGATTTCCCCTCGACCCTCTATCCCAGCGCCGCGATGGAGGCTTTCGGGAAGTATCCGGGCGTGACCACGCGGGTCTTTACCGATGACAGCCCGGACGACTGGTCCGACCTTGACCTCGACTTCAACGACTGAGCCCGGCGAGGGGCTCAGCCGACCAGCCAGAGGCCGAGATAAAGCACCGCGAACCCGCCCAGAACCGCGGTGATGACATTGCGCGTGGCCATCCCCAGGGCCACCGTGGCCACCGCGGCGGCCAGCCGGGCCGGGTCGGGCTCGCCCCCGGTGGCGGCAGGCCACAGGATCAGCGGCGCCACCAGCCCGGGCATCACCGCGACCGGGGTATAACGCAGCGCCCGCTGCACCCAGACCGGCAGGTTGCGGTCCCCGATCATGCCCAGGAACGAGAACCGGATCAGGAAGGTGCAGACCCCCAGCACCAGGATCACGGTCCAGATCGTGGCGGTGGAGGCGGTCATCGGCGGCGCTCCTTCAGGGTTTCGACGGTGGCGCCGACCGCCATGGCGGCGGCGGCCGCCACGATCAAGCCAAGGTTGAAGGGCACCCCGGCCAGCGCCAGCGCGACCAGGGTCGAGGTCAGCGCCGCCGCCACATGGGCGAGGCTGGTGAGCGCTGGCGCGAACAGGGCCAGGAAGGTGATCGGCACCGCGAAATCCAGCGCGAAGGCGGGCGGGATCGCGGTGCCGCCCCAGGCGCCAAGCAGCGTGAACAGGTACCAGGGCGGCGCGACCGCGACGCAGGCGCCGGCGAAATAGGCCATCCGCTGGGGCAGGGTCAGGGCGCCGTTGCGTTCGAACTCGAGGATGCTCAGGGCATAGGACTGGTCCACCAGCCCGTAGGCGGCAAGGGCCCGCTGCCACAGCGGCGCGGCCCCCAGATGCGGCGCGAGCGAGGCCGAATACATCGCCATCCGCAGGTTCACCGCCAGCGCGGTCAGCAGCACGATCACCGTGGGCGCATTGTCGACCATCAGCTGGACGGCGGTGAATTGCGAGGCGCCGGCGATCACCAGCACGCTGAAGCCCATCACCTCGACAAGGCTCAGCCCGGCCTCGGTCCCGACCACGCCGAACAGCAGCCCGAAGGGCGCGATGACCAGCAGGAAGGGCAGTCCGGCCCGCAAACCCCGCCAGAAGTGCCGGAGACGGGGCGCGAGTGTGTCCTGGGAATCTTGTGTGGAGGTTGCCAAGGCGTCATCCTAGTGTCGTTGTACCCCGGCGTAGCGTCCGGAAACCCGAGAGGCAATTGGCGATGCGGCCCGAATCGAGCGCTTTCCCGAGGGTGGCCGGCCAGCCGGAACGGCGCGGGCAGGTCCGCCTGCCGGGCCGATGGCAATCGGGACAGGCCCTTGGCGTCACTCGCTTCACTGGGGTATCGTCGTGGGGTTGACGTTGCGGGAAAGCGTTGCGCGGCCTGCGTGGCATCCGGACGGACGGAACGCCGCACCCGGTCTGGAAGACGAAGGGAGGCAGACGTGATCCATCCACCAGCGGGTATCATTCTTGCGGGCGGCCGCGCGCTGCGGATGGGCGGCGGCGAAAAGGCACTGCTGGAACTGGGCGGGCGGACCATGCTTGACCGGGTGATCGACCGGCTGGGCCCGCAGGTCGGGCGCATGGCGCTGAGCGCGAACGGCAACCTGCATCGCTATGCGGAGTACGGTCTTCCGGTGCTGCGGGACACCGTGCCCGATTACCCCGGTCCGCTGGCCGGGATCCTTGCGGGGCTGGACTGGGCGGCGGGGCAAGGCCTGTCGCACATCGCCACCGCCGCAGCAGACACGCCGTTCTTTCCGACCGACATGGTGAAGCGCCTGCTGGCGGCAGCCCGGCGGGCCGACACGCCGATCGCGCTGGCGGCGACCCATTCCGGCGGCCGGCTGACGCGGCAGCCGACCTTCGGGCTCTGGCCGGTGTCGCTGCGCTGCGACCTGCGCGAGACGCTGGAGGGCGGCCTGAGGAAAATCACCGTCTGGGCCGACCTGCACGGCGCGGCCACCGCACTGTTCGCCGACGAGGCCTTCTTCAACATCAACACGCCGCAGGATTACGAACTCGCCCAGGCCAAGCTGCGTGCCGGGGCCGAATGAGGCTGTTCGGCATCACCGGCTGGAAGAACGCCGGCAAGACCGGGCTGGTCGAACGGTTGGTGACCGAGATCACCGGGCGCGGCTTCAGCGTCTCGACCGTGAAGCATGCCCATCACGATTTCGACGTCGACCAGCCGGGCCGCGACAGCCACCGGCACCGCATGGCCGGCGCCACCGAGGTGCTGGCGGTTTCGAGCCATCGGTGGGCGCTGATGCACGAGTTGCGCGGCCGGGACGAACCGCCGCTGGAGCTTCTGCTGGAGAAGCTGGCGCCGGTCGATCTGGTGCTGGTCGAAGGCTACAAGCGCGACCGCCACCCGAAGATCGAGGCCTGGCGCGCCGCGGCGGGCCATGCCCTGATCGCGCCGGACGATCCGACGATCCGCGCCGTGGCCTCGGACCGGGTTCTGCCGGATCTGAAGGTGCCGCGCTTCGATCTGGACGACACCCGCGCCATTGCCGACTTCATCCTGCGCGAGGTCGGGCTCTGAGGCCCTTCGATACCGTGGTCATTCTCGACTGGTCGGGCGGCGGCGACACCGGTCCGCGCCCCCGGAAGGATGCGATCTGGGCCGCGGTGCGTTGTCCTGAAGCGGACCTGCCGGCGCTCTATCTGCGCAACCGCGACCTCGCGCTGGACTGGCTATCCGCGCTGGTCGAACGTGAGGTCGCCGCGGGCCGAAGGCTGCTGATCGGTTTCGATTTCCCCTTCGGCTATCCCGCCGGGTTTGCCGTGCAGGTCACCGGCCGGACCGATCCGCTGGCCCTGTGGGTCTGGCTGGCAGCCGCGTTCGACGCGCTGCCCGCCGGCGCGGGGCGCTTTGACGTGGCGGCGCAGCTGAACCGGCAGTTTCCCGGGGTCGGTCCGTTCTGGTTCAACGGCCTGCGGCGGTCGATCGCCGATCTGCCCCGCAAGGGGACCGAGGTCGCTGGCCACGGCATGGCCGTCCGGCGTCTGGCCGAAGAGCGCGCCCCGGGCGCCTTCACCTGCTGGCAGATGGGCGGCGCGGGCGCGGTCGGGTCCCAGGCGATGACCGGGATGGCGACCCTGGCGCGGCTCAGGCGCCGGCATCCCGACGCGATTTCGGTCTGGCCGTTCCAGCCCCTCGACCGACCGGTGGCACTGGTCGAGATCTGGCCGTCGTTGCTGCGTTCGGAGGTCGCAAGGGCAATGGACGCGAACGGCGAGACGATCCGCGACCGCGCCCAGGTCGAGGTCATGGCCCGGACTTTGGCCGCGGCGCAGGATCGGGGCGAGCTTGCGGCGATGCTCGCGGCGGTGCCGGAGGGGGCAGCGCGGGACGAGGAAGGCTGGATTCTCGGGGTGGGCTGCGAAGCGGCCCTGCAGGCCGCGGCCGAAGCGTCGGCTGGCCCGGCATCGGCGCGCGGACGTCCGGTTCCGGGGCCTGCCGGAGCGCCCGGCGCGGCGGCACGCTGACGCAAGATGCCCTCCGATCAGCCGTCGGTCGGGGGGGACAGGCCGGCGTCGGGTCGGGCCGAGGCCAGCGGTGAACCACCGGGAGACGTCACCGCAGCGCCCGCTTCGCCCACTTCCAGGCTGGTGATCCGGCGGGCGTTCCGAACCTCGGCCAGCAACGTGTCGAGGCCGTTCTCACAGGCATAGCCTTCGATCTCATCAAGGATTTTTGCCAGCCAGTTGGCTTCCACCTGATGTGTCCTCTCTGCATTCCCGCTGACAGGGAGCCGCCGGGAGGGTTAAGATTTCCTTTACCGCCAGACCGCTGGGAAGATGCGTGCCATGGGCTGCGGCCGGGTCATTCGGGGCGCCGGATCGGTCCGGGCGACGGCTCGGCGAAACCGGGATTGTCCGCGCCGGCGTCCTCCGCGCTGCCGGGAGGGCAGAAATACAGTTCCCAGGCGACGCGGAGCAGGGCCTCGCTGGTCGCCGAGAAACCAAGGCGCGCCGCTTCCTGCGCGGCGGTCAGAGCATTCTGCATCAGGGTCTGGCGTTGCATTCTGGCCTCGGTGAACAGAAACCTGGGCCGAAGGTTTGTCCAAATCCCTAATAATCTCCTAATTCGCGGCTGCACCGTCCCGTGTCGGCGGAGTTCCGCGGGACCGGCGCGGTGCCCGGCTCAGGCCGGTTCGAAGACGCCGGCAGCGCGGCCGACCAGCAGGAAGGCGCGCGCCGACCGGGTGGCAGACAGCGCCTCGATCGCCTCGTCGCTGATGTCGGGCACCATGTCGGCCAGCATCTGGTCGAACCGGCGCAGAAAGTGCTGGGCAGTGTCGCGGTAGACCGTGTTGGTGCGCATCCTCTCGGCGCAGGCCCGGAGCGCGGTCTCGTCCGATGCCGCGGTCAGGGCAGGCGCAGCCTGACGTTCCCCTGCGGCGATCCGGCGCCAGATGGCGGGGTCCAGCGAGTCGGGGTCGATGTCGTCCATGTAGAGCCCGTCCTGGGACAGGAGCGTCAGCATGTCCTGTGCGGCCTGCACCACCTGTCCGGCCTTGTGGTGGCGCAGCGCCCGCTGCAGGGCCCTAAAGCCGGCCATGTCGTCGGGCGTCTCGGGAAAGTGCAGCGCCCGGATCAGGTCCGGCAGCGACAGGTCCTCGTTGCCGCCCGGATGGGTGGCGGTGGTGGGACGTGGTGCAGGCGCGGCGGGTTGTCCGGCCGACCGGCCCGCGGCGGCCCGCGGCGGCGCCGGGCGCAAGGCCGGCTCAGCCTGCGGCATGGGGTCGAAGGCCATCGGCGCCTCGCCGTGGCGGGTGACTGCCGGCGCTTTCGCGGCGTCAACGGGCAGGCGGGACGCGGCCGGGCGTCCGGCGTCGGCCTCCTCCGACCCGGCGCTTCCGAACAGGCGGCCCTTGCCGAAACCGGCCGAAGCATCAGTACCGGCGGTCGAGTCGGGCAGGGGTGCGGCGCGCGCTGCCGGGATCCCCGCCGCGGCGCGGGCGGCACGCGGTTCAGACTCGGCCTTCAGGCTGTCGACCCGCAGGCTGCCCAGTTCTTTCCGCAGCGCCGCGGCTTCGGCGGACAGGTCCTGCACTTGATGCGCCAGCATCGTCGCGGCGCCGATCAGGGCCAGCGGCAGCAGGAAATAGAACGCCTGTCCCACCAGCGCCAGCGCCCCCGCGGGTGCCGGGGCAAGCACGAAAAGGTAGAGGCCGCACCAGAGTGCCGCGGCGGCCAGACCGGCCAGGGTCACGCCGATACGGCCCGCCCTGTCCGGGGTCCGCCGCGGCGTCCGGTCGTGCAGTAGGTTCTTTGGCATCGGCTGCCTCGGAGTTGTTGATGGCTCAGGCGAAGGTGACGGAGACGATCTCGTAGGACTTCTCACCGCCGGGGGTGCGGACATCGACGCTGTCGCCTTCTTCCTTGCCGATCAGTGCGCGGGCAAGAGGCGAATGGATATTCAGCTTGCCCTTCTCGATGTCGGCTTCCGGTTCGCCGACGATCTGGTAGGTGCGCACCTCGTCGGTGTCCTCGTCGACCAGCGTGACCGTGGCGCCGAACTTGACCGAACCGGTAAAGCGC
>JBGAOK010000082.1:0-15776 GCA_044221805.1 Meridianimarinicoccus sp. | reverse complement strand
CCTTCTGGGTCTGACCCGGGGCGTCGTCGCGCTGACCAAGGCCGACCTTGCCGGGCCCGAGCGCCGGGCTGCGGTCACGACCGAAATCCGCGTTGCGCTGGCCGGCACCGGGCTGGCCGGCCTGCCGGTGATCCCGGTCTCGTCCCTGACCGGCGAGGGCATCGACGAGCTGCGCCGGACGCTCGCCGCGGCCGAGGCCGAGACCACGGCGCGCAGCATCGCCGGCCCGTTCCGTTTCGCCGTCGACCGCAGCTTCACCCTGGCCGGGGCGGGCACCGTTGTCACCGGCATGGTGCTGTCGGGCCGGGTCGGTCTCGACGATGCCGTGACGGTCAGCCCGTCCGGCCTGCCCGCGCGGGTCCGCGGCATCCATGCTCGAACCGGCAATGCTGCCGAGGGGCGCGCTGGCCAGCGCTGCGCCCTGAACCCGCCGGCGACGGCATCACCCGCGAGGCGGTGCATCGCGGCGACATGGTGCTGGCGCCGCGGCTTCCATGCCCGAATCGCACCTGGATCGATGGCGAGTTGCGCGTCCTCGCCATGAGCGCGACCGATCGGCACTGCCCCCGCCCGGCTGCACTGCCACGCGGCCGAGGCCGGCGTCCGCGAGCTGGCGGATCCGGTGGCGCCGGGGACGCGGGGGCTGGTGCAGCTGGTGCTCGACCGCCCGATGAGAGCAGGCGACCGCTTCATCCTGCGCGACACTTCGGCCAGCCGGACCATCGGCGGGGGCGTGGTCCTGGACCTGCGCGCCCCGGCCCGGAAGCGCGGCACGCCGGAGCGGGCGATCCCGGACAAGGCGCGGCGCGGCGGATCCGACCTGGCCGCGGCGCTGGCCGGCCAGCTTGCCGTGGCGCCGGTCGACCTGCCCGGCTTCCTGCGCGATCGCGCCCTGCCCGAAGGCATGACGGCGGCCCTGCTGGTCGGGGCCGGGCCGAGGCGATCGGCCCCCTTGCCCTGTCGGCAGCCCAGCGGGCGACGCTCAGCGACGGGCTTGCGTCGACGCTGGCCGCGTTCCATGCCGACAATCCCGACCGCCGGACGGGCAGAAGCTGGCCTGTCGCCTCCAGCCTGGCTGGAGAAGGAGCCGTTCCTCGACCTTCCTGCGCGGCGAGGCCGGCGCCGGGCGGCTGGTGCTCGACGGCGCCTTCCTGCGCCTGCCGGGGCACGAGGTGCGCCTGTCCGCGGCGGAAGAGGCGCTGTTCGCCCGCATCCTGCTCCGACTCCTGGCGAAGGCGGTTCCGCCCTGGTGCGCGACTTCGCCACCAGCTTTGGCATCGACGAACGCGAGATCCGCCGGCTGCTGCGGCTGACCCAGAAGCTGGGCCGGACCGACCAGATCGCCCACGACCATTTCTTCGCCCGCGAGGTCACGCAGGACATGCTGGCGATCATCCGGGACCTGGCCGCGGCAAGCCCCGACGGCTGGTTCACCGCGCCGGAATTCCGCGACCGGGTCCATAACGGGCGCAAGGTCGCGATCGAGATCCTCGATTTCTTCGACCGGCTCGGCGTGACCTTGCGTCGGGGGGATCTGCGGCGCATGAATCCGCATCGCGCCGACCTGTTCGGCGGGTGAGGAAGGGAAGCGTCCCCGGTGGGGCGGCCGGACTTCAACTCCGGTTGGGGCAGCGAGCCTGTCCCGGGTGGGTTCGACTCCCACTCCCTTCCGCCAGATCAGGCCCGGCCGCCTGCGGCAGATGCGACGCGCCGGGCCGGAAGCCGGGCGCCGCAAGGCATCGCCCGGCTTCCCGGGGGGCCGGCCGTCCCGGGCAGGGGCCTGACCGGACAATAGAATTCCCCGATCTCGAAGGGCAGCACGCCGCGGGGACCGCGCTGGATGCCGGCCATGGCCTGGCCATGTCGCGGCTGACAAGATGCATCTGAAATGCGAATTTTCAGAAATCTGAATGCCTGAATCCATGAACCTGCCACCGCTCATCCAGTCCTTCGTGCTCCATTTCGGCGAGCGCGGCAGCTGCTGGGGCATCAACCTGACGACCGGGCAGATCGGCGCGCTGCTCACCTGTCCGCCGAGCCGCCTGCGCCGACGAGATCGCCGAGGCACTGGGATCTTCCGCCGAACGTGTCGATCGGGCTGCGCGAGCTGCAGGCCTGGAACCTGATCCTGCTCAGTCACAAGCCGGGCGACCGGCGCGATTTCTACACCACGCCGGGCGACGTCTGGCAGATTCTGCGCACCCTGGCCGAGGAACGGAAGAAGCGCGAGATCGACCCGACCCTGTCGGTGCTGCGCAACCTGATCCTCGAACCCGCCGAGACCGGCGCCGAACGCCACGCCCAGGCCCGCATGACCGAGATGCACGGTCTGATCGAGGATCTGGACACCGGGTACGACGACGCTGAAGCGGCTCGACAGCGACCGCCTGGCGATGCTCCGGTCGCTGGGCTCGAAGGTCACCTGGCAATGCCACCGACCAGCTCGTCAGCTTCGGCCGGCCCCGGCGCGGGAGCGACGAACTGCGACTGCGCCCGCTGCCATTCCGCTGCCCTGGCCGGCGGAAGGCGAACTGGCCTTGACCGGGCGTCCTGGCTGCTGCTGGCGGTCGCGCTGCTGCTGTGGATCTTGCAGGCGGCGTTGGCTACCTGGCCATGGCGCGGATCCCGAGGTGCGCGGTGCGCTGAGCCGTTCGTCTGGCGGCGGGGATCCGGCCCTCGGCGCGCTGCGCGCTGGGATCGAGCATCTGGCGGACGTATGTCCTCGCGGCAGCCCGGGCTGACCTGTCGCGGGCCTGGCGGCGGCGACGGCGTGGCTTGCCGCCCTGTCGCCGCTGGATTCCCTGCGCCCGTCCTCGGGCCAAGCCGCCAGCGTGCTGGCGGAAGGCGCCGAGGCGATCATGCCCTATCTGGCCCGGTTCGGCCCGGCCCGCCGACGCGCGACCCTTGTCCCCTTGGCGATCCTGATCGCCATCCTGCCGCTGTCCTGGATCGCCGCGCTGGCCCTTCTGCTGGCCGCGCCGGTCATTCCGCTGTTCATGGCGCTGATCGGCTGGCAGGCCGAGGCGGCGGCGCGCGACCGGCTGGTCCGGGCGGGCGACATGAACAGTTTCCTGCTCGACCGGCTGCGCGGGCTCGACACGATCCGGGCGCTGGGGGCGGTCGACCGGACCGCAGCCCGGCTGCGCCGCGAGGCCGAGCGCTTCCGCGCCGGCACCATGGCGGTGCTGCGCATCGCCTTCCTGTCCTCGGCGGTGCTGGAACTCTTCGCCGCGCTCGGGGTCGCGATGGTCGCCGTCTGGGTCGGGTTCCACCTTCTGGGCACTGTCGGCTTCGGCGCCTGGGCCAGCGGCTGTCCGGGGCAGGGATGCTCGTCCTGCTGCTGGCGCCCGCCTTCTTCGAGCACTTCGCGCCGTGAACTGGCCGCGGTTCAAGACGACCGCGCCTCAGGCGCAGGCGGCGCTGGTGCGCTGGACCGGTTGGCCGGGACGCGGCGCTGCTGGTCGGCGGCGAGGCGGTTGATACGCCTCCGTCGCACCCTCGCCGCGGCACTGGGGGATCCGGTCGCTGGGCTGTGCTTTCGCCGACCTGGCGGGACGCGGCCGCGCTGGACGGGATCGACCTCGACATCGCCCTGGCAGTACCATCGCACTTCTGGGCGACAGCGGCGCCGGCAAGTCCATGCTGCTTGCGCTGCTGGCTGGCTCGGGCGAGTTCGGATGCTGACCATCGTCATCGGCGGCGCCCTGACGGCCGAAACCGCGCTGCGCTTCCGCGCCGGCATGGCCCTGGGATCGGCCAGCGGCCGCATGTCTTCGAAGGCAGCCTGATCCGCAACGTGGCGCTTGGCCGTCCCGGCATCGACCGGGCCGCCGCCGATGCGGCGCTGGCCTTCGCGCGGCTCGACCGGTTGGCGCCGGCGCGGGGCGCTGCGCCGGTGGGCGAGGGCGAGCTGGGCCTGTCGGGCGGCGAGGCGCAGCGCCTCGCCATTGCCCGGGCCGCCGCCGATCCCGACGCCCGCCTGATCCTTGCCGACGAACCGACTGCGCATCTCAACGCCGCCACCGCGGCCGAGGTCACCGACCGGCTGCTGGCGCTGGCCGCGGCTGCACGCTGGTCGTCGCCACCCATGACCCGCGTCTGGCGGCGCGCCTGTCCCGACATGGTCCGGCTGGGCGCGATTGGGATGGAGGTTGCCGCATGATCCAGGTCATGCAGGCCATGGCCACGGGCCATCGCGGCCGGCTGGGGCTGGGCCTCGCCCTTTCGGCCGCCACCGTCGCGGCGGGCCTCGGCCTCATTGGCCTGTCGGGCTGGTTCATCACCGCGACGGGCCTTGCCGGAGCCAGCCTTGCCACCGCGCTGGCCTTCGACGTCTTCGCCCCGCGGCGCGGCGATCCGGCTGCTGGCGATCCTGCGCACCCCGGTCGCGCTATGGCGAAAGGCTGGCGACCCATGACGCGGCACTGGTGGTCCTTGCCGGCCTGCGCGAGCGGCTGTTCCGCGGTTGGGCCGGTGCCGGGGTCGCGGACGCCCTGCGGCGCCGCCCGGCGCGGCTGCTGTTCCGGCTGACGCTGGATGTGGATGCGCTGGACGCGCTCTACCTGCGCGGGCTGGTTCCCGTCGCGGCGCTGGCCGCCGGGGCGGCTGGCCTCGGCCTTGCCCTTGGCCTGATGCAGCCTCTGGCCGGCCTTGCCGCGGGGGCGGCCCTGCTGCTGGCGGGCGCAAGGCTGCCGGCGCTGGCGCTGGCGCGGGCGAAGCGCCCGGTGCGCGACCGCACCCGCCTGCTGGAAACGCTGCGGGCCGGGGTCGCCGATCTGGTCAAGGGCCAGACCGACCTTCTGATGGCGGGCCGGCTCGGGCGCTGCGCACGCCGGCTGATGCCGATGCCCTGGCCCGGGCCGATGCGGCGCTGGACCGGATCGAGCGGCACGCCGGCGCGGCCCTGACCCTGGCCGGCGCGGCGCTGCTGGCGGCGACGCTGGTCGCGGTCGCCGGGCTGGTCGAGGCCGGCACGATCGGCCCGCCCGCCGCCGCCTTCGGGCTTCTGGCGGTGCTGGCGGCGGCCGAGCCCTTCGCGGCGCTGCGCCGGGCCGGTGGCGACATCGCCCGGGCCCGGCTGGCCGCCGGCCGGCTTGGCGGGCGGATCACCGCCCCGGCCATCGCCGAAACCGCGCTTCCCCGTCCCGCGGCGGGGCTGGCGGCGCGGCTCGACCGCGTGCGCCTGGCCTATCCCGGTGCCGCCGCCCCGGTGCTCGACGGTCTCGACCTCTCGATCGCCGAGGGCGAACGCGTCGCCATTGTCGGACCCAGCGGCTGCGGCAAGTCGAGCCTGGTTGCGGCCCTGGCCGGGGCGCTGGCGCCGGTGTCGGGCGCCGTCGCCTGCCTTCCGGCCACGCTGCTCTCGCAGCGGACCGAGCTCTTCCGCGACAGTCTCGCCGACAACCTGCGCCTTGCCGACCCGGCCGCCCCGGACAGCCGGCTGGCCGAGGTGCTGGCAGAGGCCGGCCTTGCCGGAATGCTGGCCGCCCTTCCCGACGGCACCGGCACCCGGCTGGGCGAAGGCGGGCTTGGCCTGTCGGGCGGGCAGGCCCGGCGGCTGGCGGTGGCGCGGGCGCTGCTGCAGGACCGCCCGCTCTGGCTTCTCGACGAACCGACCGACGGGCTGGATGCCGGCACCGCCGCCGGGCTGCTCGCGCGCCTCGACCGCGCCGCGGCCGGCCGCAGCATCGTCATCGCCACCCACCTGCGCACCGAGGCCGATCTGGCCGACCGGGTCCTGGTCCTCGGCAACGGCCGGATCACCACGGAAGCCCGGCGCGGCACCCCCGCCTTCGACCGCATCCTTGCCGGCCTCAGGCCCGGCTGACCCTTCCCTCGAGCCCGGAGCAAACCGATGATCCTGGACGTCGTCGATCTCTCGCGCCTGCAATTCGCGACCACTGCCCTGTTCCACTTCCTGTTCGTGCCGCTGACCATCGGCCTGTCGATCCTGATGGCGATCATGGAGACGGTCTATGTGATGACCGGCCGGACCATCTGGCGGCAGATGACCAAGTTCTGGGGCACGCTGTTCGGCATCAACTTCGTCGTCGGCGTCGCCACCGGGATCGTGATGGAATTCCAGTTCGGCATGAACTGGAGCTATTACAGCCATTACGTCGGCGACATCTTCGGCGCGCCGCTGGCGATCGAGGGCCTGATGGCCTTCTTCCTGGAAGCCACCTTCGTCGGCCTGTTCTTCTTCGGCTGGGACCGGCTGTCGAAGGTCGGCCACCTGGCCGCGACCTGGGCGGTGGCCTTCGGGTCGAACTTCTCGGCGCTGTGGATCCTGATCGCCAATGGCTGGATGCAGAACCCGGTGGGGTCGGCCTTCAACCCGCAGACCATGCGGATGGAGGTGACCAGCTTCTTCGACGTGGTGTTCAACCCGGTCGCCCAAGCCAAGTTCGTGCACACGGTCAGCGCGGGCTATGTCACCGCCTCGATCTTCGTCCTTGGCGTCTCGGCCTGGTATCTCCTGAACCGGCGCTTCGTCGAACTGGCCAAGCGGTCGATGACGGTGGCGGCGTCCTTCGGTCTGGCCGCCTCGCTCTCGGTGGTCGTGCTTGGCGACGAAAGCGGCTACCTGACCACCGAGCACCAGAGGATGAAGATGGCCGCGATGGAGGCGATGTGGCACACCGAGCCCGCGCCGGCCGCCTTCAACCTGTTCGGCATCCCCGACCAGGCCACGCGCGAGACCCGTTTCGCGGTGCAGGTGCCCTGGGTGCTGGGGCTGATCGGCACCCGCTCGCTGACCCAGGAAATCCCCGGCATCACCAATCTGGTGGACGAGGCCAAGGACAACATCCGCGACGGCATCCGCGCCTATGACGCGCTGCAGGCTATCCGCGCGGTCCCGCCGGGCAGCGTCGCGCCCGAGGAAGCCAACGCCGCCTTCGGCGAGATCGGCCACCGGCTGGGCTATGCGCTGCTGCTCCAGCGCTATGTGGCCGACCCGCGCGAGGCGACGCCCGAGGACATCGAGAAGGCCGCCTGGGACACGGTGCCCAACGTGCCGACGATGTTCTTCGCCTTCCGGGCCATGGTGGGGCTGGGGTTCTTCTTCATCCTGTTGACCGGCACCTTCTTCTGGCTCAGCGCCCGGCGGAAGCTCGACACCTCTCCGCTGCTCTTGAAGGTCGCGGTACTGGCCATCCCGCTGCCCTGGATCGCCGCCGAACTGGGCTGGATCGTGGCCGAGGTCGGCCGCCAGCCCTGGATCATCGAGGGCGTGCTGCCCACGGCGGCGGCGGTGTCGAACCTGGGCGCGGCGATGGTGCTGACCACGCTGTGCGGCTTCATCGCGATCTATTCGGCGCTGTTCGTGGTCGAGATGACGCTGATGGTCCGGGCGATCCGCAAGGGCCCGGAACCCGATACGGCCCCCGAGGCGCGGCTGGCGCCCGAAGCCCTTCTTGCGGCGGAGTGACCCCATGATCCTGCACACACTCATCGACTACGACACCCTGCGCCTGATCTGGTGGCTGCTTCTGGGCGTCCTGCTGATCGGCTTCGCGGTGATGGACGGCTTCGACCTCGGCACCCAGATCCTGCTGCCCTTCGTGGCCCGGACCGATCTGGAACGCCGGGTCGTGATCAACGCGGTCGGCCCGGTCTGGGAAGGCAACCAGGTCTGGCTGGTGCTGGGCGGGGGCGCGATCTTCGCCGCCTGGCCGCCGCTTTACGCGGTCAGCTTCTCGGGCTTCTACCTGGCGATGTTCCTGATCCTGTTCGCGCTGATCCTGCGCCCGGTCGGGTTCAAGTACCGGTCCAAGCGCGCGGACCCGCGCTGGCGCGCGGCCTGGGACTGGGCGCTGTTCGTCGGCGGCTTCGTCCCGGCGCTCGTTCTGGGCGTCGCGGTCGGCAACGTGCTGCAGGGCGTGCCCTTCCGCTTCGACGACTCGCTGCGCATCTTCTACGACGGGACCACGCTGTTCGAACTGCTGAACCCTTTCGCACTGCTGGCGGGGCTGCTGTCGGTGGCGATGCTGACGCTGCATGGCGCGGCCTGGCTCCGGCTGAAGACCGATGGCGACGTGGCCCAGGACGCCCGGCGATACGGCATGATCGCCGGCTTCGTCACCGCGGCGCTGTTCGCGCTGGCCGGGCTGTGGCTCTGGCTCGGGGTGGATGGCTATGCGATCACCAGCGAGGTCGCGGCCGACGGCCCGTCGAATCCGCTGGCCAAGACCGTCGAGATCGTCCCCGGAGCCTGGTTCGCGAACTACGGCGCCCGGCCCTGGACGCTGGCCGCCCCGGTGCTTGGCCTCGGCGGCGCGGTTCTGGCGGGGGTGATGCTGCGGGCGGGGGCGGGGGGCAGCGTGCTGTTCGCCTCGGCGGCGGCGATTGTCGGGATCATCTCGACCGTCGGTCTGGCGATGTTCCCGATCATCCTGCCGTCCTCGGTCGACCCGCGCTCCAGCCTGACGGTCTGGGATGCCTCGTCCAGCCACATGACCCTGTTCATCATGCTGGTGGCGACAGCGATCTTCCTGCCGCTCATCCTCGTCTACACCGCCTGGGTCTACCGGGTGCTCTGGGGCAAGGTCGACGCCAAGGGCATCGCCAAGGGCGATGGCCACGCCTACTGATCCCCGCCGCAGAAGGAGAGACACGATGTGGTACTTTGCCTGGATCCTCGGCCTGCCGCTGGCCGCCGCCTTCGCCGTGCTGAACGCCATGTGGTACGAGCTGATGGAGGCGACCCCGTCGCGACCGCTGCCGGCGGACCGACCCGAACGGCAGCCCCTGTCGGCCGAAGGCTGAACCCGGCCCCGGGGCGCCCAGGCTGCTCCGGGCCAACGCCGGAGCTCCGGCGCAACTTGCCGGTTGAAGCCGCGCTCGGTTCCTGCCCGCCAGCGCGAGATCGGCGGCGAGCTGCATGGCGATTGCCAACAACGGCCAATAACCCGACACGCTGGTCGGGATCGAGACGGGCGTGCCGCCCATGGTGCCTGCCACGGTAACCGGGGGCCCGGCGGGGGTGGCCGGCAACCGCCCCTTCCGGTATCCTTGCAGACGGGGTAAGCGAGGGCTTTCCACGCCCGGATTCGTCGCCGTCGCGCATTTTCCCCGTCCCGGGGTCTTGCCGTCGGGGGCAGAGCCGCGCAGTTAGCAGAGAGTTTCCGGCCCCGCGCCGCGACCGTCGCCACCAGAGAAAGACCTCGCAGCCATGATCCCGTATCGTTCCAGAACCTCGACCTCCGGACGCAACATGGCCGGCGCCCGCGCGCTGTGGCGTGCCACCGGCATGAAGGACGGCGATTTCGGCAAGCCGATCATTGCGGTCGTCAACTCGTTCACCCAGTTCGTGCCGGGACATGTGCACCTCAAGGATCTGGGCCAGCTGGTCGCCCGCCAGATCGAGGCGGCCGGCGGCGTCGCGAAGGAATTCAACACCATCGCGGTCGATGACGGCATCGCCATGGGCCATGACGGCATGCTGTATTCGCTGCCCTCGCGCGAGATCATCGCCGACAGCGTCGAATACATGGTCAATGCCCATTGCGCCGACGCGATGGTCTGCATCTCGAACTGCGACAAGATCACGCCCGGCATGCTGATGGCGGCGATGCGGCTGGACGTGCCGGCGATCTTCGTCTCGGGCGGGCCGATGGAGGCCGGCAAGGTCGACATCAAGGGCGAGATCATCAAGGTCGACCTGATCGACGCCATGATCCAGGCCGCCAACCCCGAATTGACCGACGCCGAGGTGGCGGAGTACGAATCCCAGTCCTGCCCGACCTGCGGCTCGTGCTCGGGCATGTTCACCGCCAATTCGATGAACTGCCTGGCCGAGGCACTGGGGCTGGCGCTGCCGGGCAACGGCTCAACCCTTGCCACCCATTCCGACCGGCAGGCCCTGTTCGAGGAAGCCGGCCGCCGCATCGTCGATCTGGCCCGGCGCCATTACGAGGGCGGCGAGCTGACCGTGACGCCCCGCGGCATCGCCACCTTCGAGGCGTTCCAGAACGCCATGTCGCTGGACATCGCCATGGGCGGGTCCACCAACACCATCCTGCACCTTCTGGCCATCGCCCGCGAGGCCGAGGTGGACTTCACCCTGAACGACATGGACCGGCTGAGCCGCAAGGTGCCTTGCCTGTGCAAGGTCGCGCCCGCGATCAGCAACGTCCACATGGAGGACGTCCACCGCGCCGGCGGCATCTTCGGCATCCTCGGCCAGCTCGACGCCGCGGGCCTGATCAACCGCGGCGCGGCCACCGTCCATGCCCCGACCATCGGCGAGGCGATCGACCGCTGGGACATCACCCGCTCGCGCGACAACGAGGTGCACCGCTTCTTCAGCTCGGCCCCCGGCGGCGTGCGCACCACCCAGGCCTTCAGCCAGTCGAACCGCTACCGCGAGCTGGACACCGACCGCGAAAAGGGCGTGATCCGGTCGAAGGAACACGCCTTCAGCCAGGATGGCGGTCTGGCGGTGCTGTTCGGCAACATCGCCCAGCAGGGCTGCGTGGTGAAGACCGCCGGGGTCGATGACAGCATCCTGAAGTTCACCGGCACCGCGAAGATCTGCGAAAGCCAGGACGAGGCGGTGGCGCGCATCCTGAACAAGCAGATCGTCGCCGGCGACGTAGTGATCATCCGCTATGAAGGGCCGCGCGGCGGGCCGGGGATGCAGGAGATGCTGTACCCGACCAGCTACCTGAAATCGATGAAGCTGGGCAAACTTTGCGCGCTGGTGACCGACGGGCGGTTCTCGGGCGGCACCTCGGGCCTGTCGATCGGGCATGTCTCGCCCGAGGCGGCGGAAGGTGGCAATATCGGCCTGATCGAGGAAGGCGACACGATCGAGATCGACATCCCGAACCGGACCATCAACGTGGCGCTGTCGGACGAGGTTCTGGCCGAACGCCGCGCCGCGATGGAGGCGAAGGGCCGCAAGGCCTGGCATCCCGCAAAGCCGCGCCAGCGCAAGGTCAGCCGGGCGCTGCGCGCCTATGCCTCGCTGGTGGCCAATGCCAGCATGGGCGCGGTGCGGCTCGATCCGGCGAGCGAGGACGCGGACGAGGACATTGCCGCCGAGTGACGCGCGCGTCCGGACGGACTGGCGCAGGGGCCGGGTGATCCCGGCCCCTTTTGCGTTGCGGGTCAGTCCAGGTTTCCGCCGAGGTCGGGGAAGGCGGGCGCCACGCTGAGGCCGAGGCGCACCAGTTCCAGCATGAAGGCTGGCGGCACCGCCTGTCCCGCCAGATCCAGAACCTGCGCCTGCAGCGCCGCGACCGTGGCCGGGTCGGCATCGGCCAGGTTCATCGCCTCGGCCGGGTCGCGGCCCAGGTCGAACAGCTCGACCGATGGCGGCAGCAGGGTGGTCCAGACCAGCTTCATGTCGCCTTCGCGCAGCCCGGCGCGATAGGGCTCGATGTTGTAGACGACCTCGGTCCGGGGCGAGGGCGCGCCGGTGCTGATCGTCTCCCAGACGTCCATCCCGTCCAGCTCCGCCGGGCCGCGGCTGTCGGCACCGGCCAGCCCCGCCAGGGTCGGGAACAGGTCGACGACGTGGACCATGCCCTCGACCTTGCCCGGCGCGACCTTGCCCGGCCAGTTGGCCAGCGCGACGACCCGGGTGCCGCCTTCATAGACCGACCCCTTGCCGTCCCGGAACGGGCCGTTGTCCGGGGGGATCTCGCCGGTGACGGCGCCTTCGCCGGCGAACATGGCCGAGCGTGTGCCGCCGTTGTCGCTGGCGAACAGGATCAGGGTGTTCTCGCGCATCCCCGCCATGTCGATCGCCTCCAGCACCCGGCCGATCGCGCTGTCCATCGCGGTGATCTGCCCGGCATAGGCCCGGCGCAGCGGGTCGGCGATGCCGTCATAGCGCGCCAGTTCCGCCTCGGGCGCCTGATAGGGGGTGTGGGGCGCGGTGAAGGCCAGATAGAGGAACAGCGGGCGGTCCGGGTCTCGGGTCTGGATCAGGTCGACCGCCGCATCGGCGAAGAGGGTGGTGTCATAGCCCTCCTCGGTCACGGGCGCGCTGTTCCGGTACCAGTCGCGGATGCCGTGGCTATCGTGGTCGAAATGGTCGATCTCGCCGATCAGCGGGCCATAGGACAGCTCGAACCCGCGGTTGCCGGGCCAGTAGGCCGGATCGAAATGGCCCAGATGCCACTTGCCGATGATCGCGGTCTGGTAGCCGGCGGCTTCCAGCGCCTGGGGCAGCAGGACTTCGTCCAGCGGCAGGCCATAAAGCCCGCCCGAGGGGATCACCGCCGTCTGCAGGCCATAGCGGAACGGATAGCGCCCGGTCATCAGCGCGGCGCGGGTCGGGGTGCACATGGGCTGGGCATAGAACTGCGCCAGCTCGGCCCCGCCGGCGGCCAGGTCGTCCAGCGTCGGCGTGGCGATGTCCGAGCCGTGGAAGCCCACATCGGCCCAGCCCAGGTCGTCGGCGAGGATCATCACGATGTTCGGCCGGTCGTCGGCAGCCACCGGCGGCGCAAGAAGCGCGCCAAGGCAGAGAAGCACGGCGGCAGGGAATGATCTGGCAAGGACCAAACGGACTGGTTCCACGGAGGTCTCCGGAAGGACGACAGGGGTGGGCGGCGGGTTCGGCGGCACTCAACCCGGAATGCTGGCCGGAGGCAAGCCAGCGCAACGGCTCGGCGCCTCAGTCGCCTCGGTCCACACCGGGGCCGGGAAAGGACAGCGCGGCGGCGATGGCGCAGAGCCGCGCCAGCGCCGCCTCGCGCGGGGCATCGGGGGCATCGCCGGGATGCAGGATCCAGGCACTGGTCAGGACGGCGATGGCATCGCCATCGGGGCCGAGCACCGGCGCGCTCAGGTCGACGACGCCGGACATCTGCCGGGACGGTCCAGTGCGGAACCCGTTGCGGCGCGCGTCGGCGAGTTCCGGTTCGATCGCGGCCAGTGCCGGCCCGGCATCGCTGAGGCCCCATTGCGCCAGTGTCGCGTCGCGCCGGCCGGCGGACTGGAAGGCCAGCAAGGTGAGGCCGGAGCTTGTGGTGAACAGGTCCAGCTCCGCGCCGACCCGGACGCGGAACTCCCAGGTCGCCTCGGGCACGGCGTGCGCGATCACCACCGCCATCCGCCGGGCCGGCACCACCAGATGGCAGGACTGGCCGGTCTCGCGGGCATAGGCGTCCATCAGCGGCTGCGCCTCGGCCACCAGCCGGCGCAGCGGCGGGTGGCGGTGCGCCAGCAGGAACAGCTTCATCGACAGGGCATAGCGGTCGCCGCCTTCGACCCGGGCCACATAGCCCCGCGCCACCAGCCGTTCCAGCATCCGGTAGATCTCGGAGGGGCTGCGGTCCATCGCGCGGACCAGTTCGGCGCGCGTCATGCCTTCCGACTGGGTCGACAGAATCTCGAGGATATCCAGGCCCTTGTCCAGAGCCGGGGCACGATAGCGGCTGTCGGTCCGGTCGTCGGTCTGGCTCATCGGGTACCTCGTCCCACCGATACGAAGATCGCCGCTGTTGCGCAATAGTTCATGGGCGGATAGCCTATTCAAATAAGAACATGGAATCACCACGACTCAGCGGGGGAGACAGGATGCGCCTTCAGGGGAGGACCATTCTTGTCACGGCAGCGGGGCAAGGGATCGGCCGGGCCAGCGCGCTGGCCTGCGCGCGGGAGGGCGCCCGGGTCATCGCCACCGACCTCGATCCCGGTCTTCTGTCCGGTCTCGACGGGATCGAGACGCGTCCGCTGGATGTCACCGACGCCGCCGCCGTCCGGGCCACCGCCGAGGCGGTCGGGCCGCTGGACGGGTTGTTCAATTGCGCCGGCGTGGTCCATAACGGCGCACTGGCCGAGATCGACGATGCCGACTGGGATTTCGCCTTCGCGCTGAATGTCACCGCGATGATGCGGCTGGCCCGGGCGGTGCTGCCGGGGATGCTGGCGCGGGCGCAGGCCACCGGCTCGGCCTCGATCCTGAACATGGCCTCGATGGCCTCGTCGATCAAAGGCTTCCCGAACCGCTGCGCCTATGGCGCCTCGAAAGGGGCGGTGATCGGCCTGACCAAGGCGATGGCGGCGGATTACGTGAAGGCCGGGCTGCGCTGCAACGCGCTCTGCCCCGGCACGGTGGACACGCCGTCGCTGCGCGGCCGGATCGCGGCCTCGCCCGATCCGGTGCAGGCCGAGAAGGATTTCATCGCCCGCCAGCCCATGGGCCGGCTCGCCACCGTCGACGACATCACGCCGATGGTGGTCTACCTGCTGTCCGACGAAAGTCGCTTCGTCACCGGACAGGCGGTGCTGGTGGATGGCGGGGTGACCATCTGATGCAACTCGCGCCCCCCGATCTGGTCCGGATGGAGGGGATCGACAAGCGCTTTCCCGGTGTCCACGCCCTGCGCGCGGTCAGCTTCGACCTGCGCGCCGGCGAGGTCCATGCCCTGATGGGCGAGAACGGCGCCGGCAAGTCGACGCTGATGAAGTGCCTCTCGGGGGTCTACCGGCCTGACAGCGGAAGGATCCTCGTCGCCGGGCAGGAGGTCAGCCTGCCGGACCCGAAGGCGGCGCAGGATCTGGGCATCGGCATCATTCATCAGGAACTGGCGCTGATGCGCGACCTGACGGTCGGGCAGAACATCTGGATCGGCCGCGAGCCGCGACTGAGCTTCGGGCGCATCGACGAGGCGAAGCTGAACGCCGACGCGGCGGCGATCTTCCGGGGCATGAACATCCCCATGGACCCGACCGCGCCGGTCGAGGGGATGACCATCGCCCGCCAGCAGATGGTCGAGATCGCCAAGGCGCTGTCCTACCGATCGCGCGTGCTGATCATGGACGAACCGACCGCGGCGCTGAACGATGCCGAGATCGCCGAGCTGTTCACGATCATCCGGCGGCTGAAGGCCGAAGGCGTTGGCATCGTCTATATCAGCCACAAGATGGACGAGATCCGCCGCATCGCCGATCGGGTGACGGTGATGCGCGACGGCGCCCATGTGGGCACGGTCGAGGCCGCCGACACCCCGATCCGCACCATCATCGCCATGATGGTCGGCCGCGAGCTGACCGACGAGACCCCGGCGATCCCCGACCTGAGCCATGCCGAGGTGGCGCTCGAGGTGCGCGGCATCCGCCGCGGCCGGGCGCTGCGGGACATCAGCTTCAGCCTGCGGAAGGGCGAGATCCTCGGCTTTGCCGGGCTGATGGGGGCGGGGCGGACGGAACTCGCCCGGGCGATCTTCGGCGCAGATCCCCGCGACGGCGGCGAGATCATCGTCCACGGCCACCATGTCAGCATCGCCAGCCCGACCGACGCGGTGCGCGCCGGCATCGGCTACCTGTCCGAGGACCGAAAGCATTTCGGCCTCGCGCTGGGGATGGACGTGCGGGCGAATATCGCGCTGGCCAGCCTGCCGCGCTATGTGGACCGGCTGGGCCAGATCGACGAGACGCGCCTGACCGCGATCACCCGGGACTATATCGCGCAACTCAGGATCCGCACGCCCTCGGACCGGCAGGAACTGCGGCTGCTGTCGGGGGGCAACCAGCAGAAGGTGGTGATCGCCAAGTGGCTGCTCAGGGATTGCGACATCCTGATCTTCGACGAGCCGACCCGGGGCATCGACGTCGGCGCCAAGGCCGAGATCTATCGCCTGCTGAACGACCTCGCCGCCGGCGGCAAGGCGATCATCGTCATCTACAGCGAGCTGCCCGAGGTGCTCAGGCTGTCGCACCGCATCGCCGTCATGTGCGAGGGGCGGCTGACCGGCATCCTGCCCGGCGGCGCCGGCACCAGTCAGGAGGAGATCATGCACCTCGCCACCCTGCGG
>JBGAOK010000081.1:0-16065 GCA_044221805.1 Meridianimarinicoccus sp. | reverse complement strand
ACAGGTCGGCAAAGGTGCGCTCGACCTGCTTGACCCAGGCGAACGCCGGGGTGGCGAAATGCACGTTGATGCCCAGGTGGAAGCAGATGCCCGGCGGTACGATGCCGGTAGAGCCGGAATTGCGGTAGCGGTGCCAGTTCCCGCCGGCCACCAGGTGCCCGGCGAAGGCCCGGCTGTTGTCGGTGTAGAGCCGGTCGAAGATCCCGTATCTGGCGACCGTGTCCTTGATCAGTCCGGCCGTGTCGGCGGCATTCTCCGACCGGCAGAGACGCCAGCCGAGTATGGCATTGGATCCCACGTCGACCAGCATCAGGGCCGTGCTGCGGATCGCCTTTCCGTCGCCCCAGTTGCACCAGAAGTCCTTGGTCCTGCCGTCCTGCGACACCCATTCGAGGACGCCCGGCTTCTCTCTCTGGACCGGCTGCGTCAGCCGCTTGCGGGTCTCATCCTTGCCATGGCGTGCGAAGAGCTTGTCCGCCTCGGGCAGCGCGGTCCAGCGGCGATAGATCGTCGGGAAGGACGGCCAGTCCCAGCCGCGCACCTTGGCCACGTCGCGCACGTCGCGCCATGCCTGCTTGAGCGGGAACGCCGGTCCGGCATCGCGGATCGTGGTCATGAAGTACGACCAGGCTTCGGCCGAGACCGGCACCAGCGGCGTGGCCGAGCGGTAGCCGGGCAGCAGGGCCGGCGCGAAGTTGATCGGATCGACCCCGTGCACGTCCGCCAGCAGCCGCTTCAGGCTCGGCTTCGAGACGCCCTTGGGACCGAACTTGGCCCGTACCATCGCCAGCCGTTCCGGCCACCCGGCATGGGCGCGGATGGTCAGCAGATACCGCGCAATCGCCGCCCGCCGCTCGGCCGACGCCCGCAGCGAGGCCGGCGCCGCGAGGAACGCGGCATGAGCAGCATCGTCATAGCTGCCGGCCGGAAGCCCGCCTTCTTCGCACGCGCGTTCGAGGTAGGCCAGCCGCTCGGGTTCGGGGAGGTCGGAGAGGTCAAAATGAAAGGTTTGACCGTCTTGAAGGCATCTAACTCCGTGTCGTTCGAGCCACGCCAGTGCTGCCGGCTTGCTCGTCGGTATTCTCCCGACACCGAGAAGATCTTTGGCGGTCAGAAGGAGCAGCTTACGGCCCTCACGGTTGCCTTCGGTGAACGCAGTGTGTAACATGATGTAAGGCATACCGTAAAATAATACGGAACTCAACACTATAATGAGGTTACCCGCACCTTGAGAGACAAGCAACCTCCGTCCGCCGATGTGGACATTTCAGAGCGCCTGAGAGAGCTGATGCTTCAGCGCAAGCTCACTGTCGCCGAACTGGCGAACAAGGTCGGGGTGTCGAAGAGCGCGATTGAGAAGTACCTTGCTGGTCCGAGTTCGCCTCGGGCCGCGACCATCGTGGCGATCTGCAGGGAGTTTGAGGTTCCAGCGGATTGGCTGCTGTTTGGCTACCGCCAAAGGCTGCAGCACATCCTGCTATCCAGTTCCTTCAGTGCCTTCCAGGCTGTTATCCACGAGATGAAGCAACCGGGCGAACTGTCTTCCCGGTTCAGCATCCTTGAGTGGGGCTCGCCTGAGTGGCGAAACTTCGTTTTTCATCTGGCGGACGAAAGGGCGAACGAGTTGAACGCGGATGTCGTCCGACGGCTCCACGAGGATGACATGGAACAAAGGGCTGGCACGTATGGCATCATGCATGCCGCTCCCATGCCGATCATCTTCAATAAGAGCGCGACGCAAGGTCCCGATGCCAAGGGGGTCGATATAGAGCACGGTGACAAGACCGACCGTTAAGCGTTAAGCCATCGCTTAACGGCTGTGGGAAAATCCGCCCACACCTTTGAATCCTCCCCATTGAAAACAAACGGTTTTTCTTCCTGCCTTCGCGCCGAAACGGCGCCGAAGTGCCCGATACCGCCCCAAAGGTATCAAACCCTGTGAAAATCCACCTTCGCAAGAGATTGAAATCACGAGCGATTTTTTTCGCCCGGTATCATTTCACTTGAAACCCGTCACCAGCCCTCGCCGTCCGCGGCGACGAACCATTGCCGCTTCAGGTCGGCATCGGCCCAGGCCGCCCAGACATGGGCGAGGCAGGCGCGCAGCCGCCGTTCGATGGTGAAGCTGTCGTGGCTGACCGTCATCGCCTGTTCTCCTCCTCCAACCGTCTCACCAGTGCGTCCAGCCGGTCGAGCCGCGCGTCCCAGATCCGCCGCTGCCGCGACAGCCAGTCCTCGGCGGCGGCAATCGGGGCCGCCTCGATATGGCAGGTGCGGACCCGCCCCGTCTTCTCGCTCCGGACCAGCCCGCTGTCCTCGAGCACCTTGAGGTGCTTCAGGAAGGTCGGCAGGGCGATGCCGTGGGGCGCGGCCAGATCGCTGACACTGGCCGGCCCGCGGGTCAGCCGCTCGACCACCGCGCGGCGCGTCGGGTCCGCCATGGCGTGGAAGACGGCGTCGAGGTCGGGAAAATGCTTAGTCATATGGCTAAGTAACGCCGCAGCCCCGAGTCGGTCAAGATGGTTTTCCAACTGGCTAACCGTTTCGGCTTCCGCGCCTCCGGCCCCCCAGATATTGTGGCGCCATGACCAGCCAACCGCGATTCATCCACCTCCGCGTCCATACCGAATACTCGCTGCTGCAAGGCGCCGTGCGCGTGAAGGGCCTGCCGGGGCAGGTCGCCGCCATGGGCATGCCGGCTGTGGCCATCACCGACACCAACAACCTGTTCGCGGCGCTGGAGTTTTCTGTCACTGCGGCGAAGGCGGGGGTGCAGCCGATCCTGGGTTGCCAGATCGACTGGGACTATGCCCCCGCGCCCGAGGGCGAGAAGCCGGTTCCCCCGGCGGCGTTGGTGCTGCTGGCGCAATCCGAAGCCGGCTACCTGAACCTGCTGAAGCTGAACTCGCGGCTTTATCTCGGCACCTCCGGACAGGCGCCGCAGGTCGGTTCGGCCGATCTGGCCGCCCATGCCGAAGGGCTGATCTGCCTGACCGGCGGGCCGGACGGCCCGGTGGGGCGGCTGCTGCGTGCGGGCCAGCGCCCGGCGGCCGAGGCGCTGGTGTCGTTCCTGGCGCGGACCTATCCCGACCGGCTGTATGTGGAGCTGCAGCGCCATCCCGGCGATGACGGCCTGCCCGAGGCCGAACGCCTGTCCGAACGCGGGCTGGTCGAGATCGCCTATGCCAGGGACCTGCCGCTGGTCGCCACCAACGACGTGCATTTCCCCGACCAGAAGATGTTCGAGGCCCATGACGCGCTGATCTGCATCGCCGAGGGCGCCTATGTGGACCAGCAGGAGCCGCGCCGCCGGCTGACCCCGCAGCACTACCTGAAGACCCAGGAAGAGATGGCGGCGCTGTTTGCCGACCTGCCCGAAGCGCTGGAAAATTCGGTCGAGATCGCCCGCCGCTGCGCCTTCCGCGCCCGGACCCGCGACCCGATCCTGCCCCGCTTCGCCGAGGACGAGGTCGAGGAACTGCGCCGGCAATCCCGCGCCGGACTGGCCGCGCGGCTGGCGGTGATCCCCCACGCGGCGCCGGTGGCCGAGTACGAGGCGCGGCTCGACTACGAGCTTGGCGTGATCGAGCAGATGGGCTTCCCCGGCTACTTCCTGATCGTGGCCGACTTCATCAAGTGGGCCAAGGACCGCGGCATCCCGGTCGGACCCGGCCGGGGCTCGGGGGCGGGCAGTCTTGTCGCCTATGCGCTGACCATCACCGACCTTGATCCCCTGCGCTATTCGCTGCTGTTCGAACGCTTCCTGAACCCCGAGCGGGTGTCGATGCCCGACTTCGACATCGACTTCTGCATGGACCGGCGCGAGGAAGTCATCGCCTATGTCCAGCACCGTTTCGGTGCCGAGAAGGTGGCGCAGATCATCACCTTCGGCGCGCTGCTGTCGAAGGCGGCGGTGCGCGACGTGGGCCGGGTGCTGCAGATGCCCTATGGCCAGGTCGACCGGCTGTCGAAGATGATCCCGGTGGAAGGGGTCAAGCCGGTCTCGATCGCCCAGGCGCTGGCGGACGAACCGCGCCTGCGCGAGGAAGCCCGCCGCGAGGAGGTCGTCGACCGCCTGCTGACCTATGCCCGACAGGTCGAGGGGCTGCTCAGGAACGCCTCGACCCATGCCGCGGGCGTGGTGATCGGCGACCGGCCGCTGGACGAGCTGGTGCCGCTCTACCAGGATCCGCGCTCGGACATGCCGGCGACCCAGTTCAACATGAAATGGGTGGAACAGGCCGGGCTGGTGAAGTTCGACTTCCTCGGCCTGAAGACCCTGACCGCGATCCAGTACGCGCTGGACCTGATCCGCGCCTCGGGCCGCGACCTGCATGTGGCCGAGGACGGCACCCGGCTTTACGAGCCGCCGCCGGGGGCGGGCAACGACATCGGCCATATCCCGCTGGACGATGCGAAGACCTATGCGCTTTACGCCGCCGCGAAGACCGTCGCGGTGTTCCAGGTGGAAAGCACCGGCATGATGGATGCGCTTCGGCGCATGAAGCCGACCTGCATCGAGGATATCGTGGCGCTGGTGGCGCTCTATCGTCCCGGGCCGATGGAGAACATCCCGGCCTATTGCGAGGTGAAGAACGGGCTGCGCGCCCGGGTCTCGATCCACCCCTCGATCGACCACATCCTGGCCGAGACCCAGGGCATCATCGTCTATCAGGAACAGGTGATGCAGATCGCCCAGGTGATGGCGGGTTATTCGCTGGGCGGCGCCGACCTTCTGCGCCGCGCCATGGGCAAGAAGATCAAGGAGGCGATGGACGCCGAGCGGCCGAAATTCGTCGACGGCGCCCGGGCGCAGGGCGTCGGCAAGGCCAAGGCCGAGGACGTCTTCGCGCTCTTGGAGAAGTTCGCCAATTACGGCTTCAACAAGTCCCACGCGGCCGCCTATGCGGTGGTCAGCTACCAGACCGCCTGGCTGAAGGCGAACCACCCGGTCGAGTTCATGGCCGGGGTGATGAACTGCGACATCCACCTGACCGACAAGCTGTCGGTCTTCGCCGAGGAACTGCGCCGGGGCCTCGGCATCGACATCGTGCCGCCCTGCGTCAACCGCTCGGCCGCCACCTTCACCGTGGACCGCGGCCCCCGTGGCGGCCGGCTGGTCTATGCGCTGGGGGCGCTGAAGAACGTCGGGCTGGACGCCATGCGGCTGATCGTCGAGGCGCGCGGGCCGAAGCCCTTCGTGACCCTGTTCGACCTTGCCCGGCGGGTGGATCTGAAGCGGGTCGGCAAGCGCCCGCTGGAGATGCTCGCCCGGGCCGGGGCCTTCGACCAGCTTGACCCGAACCGGCGGCGGGTGTTCGACAGCCTCGATGCGCTGGTCGCCTATTCCGCCGCGGTGCACGAGGCGCAGGGCTCGGCCCAGGTGTCGCTGTTCGGCGACGGCGGCGACGATCTGCCCGAACCGCGGCTGCCCAACGTGGGTGACTGGCTGCCCACCGAACGGCTGGGCGAGGAGCACACCGCGGTCGGCTTCTACCTCTCGGGCCACCCGCTGGACGACTACATGGCCGCCCTGCGCCGGCAGGGGGTCAAGACCCTGGCCGAGGTCGACGCCGCTGCCCGCCGGGCGCCGCTGGTGGCGAAGATGGCCGGCGCGGTCGCCGCGCGGAAGGAACGCAAGTCCGCCAAGGGCAACCGCTTCGCCTTCGTCGCCCTGTCGGACCCGACCGGGCTTTACGAGGTCACGGTCTTCTCGGACACGCTGGAAGCCGGGCGCGAACACCTGGAGCCCGGGCAGAACGTGGTCATCACCGTCGAGGCCACCGCCGATGCCGACCAGCTGAAGCTGCTGTGCCGGTCGGTCCAGCCGATCGACGCGGCGGTGGCCGATGCGGCGCCGGCCGGGCTGAAGATCTATGTTGACGCCGCCGCCGACGTCACCCCGGTCTTCGCCCTGCTCGACCGGGTGACGGGCGAGGCAAAGACCCGCGCCCGCGCCCCGGTCAGCCTCTGCCTGCTGCTGGACGACGCGGATCTGGGCGAGGTCGATCTGGCCTTTTCCGGCCGCTATGCGATCACCCGCAGGTCAAGGGCGCGGTGAAATCGCTGCCCGGCGTCGTGATGGTGGAGGATCTGTAGCGCCATTTCGGCCTGCGGATGCACAATCTGCGCGCTAACCAGCTTGTTCCGGCCAGACAACTCGAATAACTTAAGAATCTATTTCAAGTTGACCTTCGGGAGAGAAGAATGCACGCGATTCTGGCTGCCGCACTTGTTTTCCTTGTTCAGAGCTCGGTTTCCGCTGGCGCCAACACGGTCGTCTTCGATTATCAGGGTCTGCCGTTCGGTTATGAATATACACAGGGACAAAAGACGAAGTGGGCCCCCTGCGAGAGCGGCCCGTATCCTGATCAGTGTGAGGACTTCAACTATCAGACTGGAAGGGCTGGTTTGCGATCGACGAAGCGCTTTACCCGGGCGGCATGCTGGCGAACACGACGCTGACATTCCAAATCTTCTCCGCGGACAACTTCGAAAACGACGAGACGATGCCTTGCGCGTTTTCGCCCGGTTTGGAGTACTGCTACGCCTACAGCGTTTGGAACGATAGCGGGGTTGAATGGACAGGCCATACGTACGAGGGATGGGACGCGTTCGGCTTTTTTTCCTACAATGAGCTTGGCTTCCTCGAAGACTTCATAGGCAACACGGTATACGATGGTCACTTCGCGTGGGAATTCGGTTCCAAGGGCCGGATCGCGGGATGGGGCGGCTCCAACATGCAGGGCGGCGACGGCGATCCCGCATCCGGTGGCTTCCACCGGGGGAACTGGCACGGTGGGGACTCGCAGACCAGTGGACCCGTAACGCAGGGTCCGGGAACATGGACGCGTACGCCTGCAGCGGCAACCGTCATCCCGCTTCCCCCTGCCAGCCTCGGGCTGGCTGCGGGACTGGGACTGGTTCTGCTGGTCCGGCGCCAGAGCCGGAACCGGATTGCCTGAACGCCAGGCGACGCTCCGGTCGCGTTAACCCTCCGGTCAGACTCCTTTACGCTGCACACCCGCTGTTCACCGTGCCGGGCGACACTTCCTGCGGGTGAACGAGGCTGCGCAGCGGAGGGGTTCGATGCGGCGACGGGTGTTTCTTGCCGGGGCGGCGGGGCTGGCCGCGACGGCCGGGCTGCCGCTGGCGGCGCTGCAGGCGGGGCGCGGCTGTTACCGGCTGGAGGGCAGCGCGGTGATCTGCGCCACGGGCTTTGTCGAAACCCCGGACATAGCGCCGGAATCCTGCCGGCCGCGCTGCTGGGCGAGCTGCCTCGCCTATGTCCTCGCCGGCTATGGCGCCGGGATCGACACCCGCGACGTGCTGGCCCGCAATGGCCTCTCCGGCGACTGCGTGCCCGGCGACGACGGCGCGCTGATCCGGGCCAGCGCCGGGGAGTGGCGCGACCGGGACGGACGGGGCTTCCTGCTGGCGGTGACGGATCTGGCCCCGCTGAGCGAGCGCTATCCGACCGGCCCCGGGTTTTCCGAACTGCTCGACCGGCTCGGCCGCCAGCCGGTGCTGTGCGGTGCGGCCGGTCATACCACCGTGGTGACCGAGATCACCACCATCGACGCCCCGATGACCGGCTTCCGGCGCGAACAGGTGGTGGTGCGCGACCCCTATGTGCCCAGCCACGGCCTCAGGCCGCTGACCCCGGCCGAGCTTGCGGTTCCGTCCTATGTGCTGGGCATCGCGATCCGGGCGCTGTGACGGCCCGGCGGGGCGGGGCCTACCAGTGCGGCGGGGTCTCGTCGGCCAGCACGATGCCGCCGCCCCCGTCTAGTTCGCGTTCGGCCTCGCGCTGCATCAGCAGCGCCACGCGCCGTTCCAGCGTCGCGATCGCCCGGTCCTGCCGCGCCACCACGTCCGAAACCTCGGCCAGGGTGCGTTCCAGATGGGCGATGCGTTCCTCCAGCCCCTGCCGGTCCTGCGGCTTGTCCATCCTGCGCCCTCCGCTGCGCCGCCCCTGCGGCCGTGATGTGGTTGCCCCGGTTGTCCCCTTCCGATAAGCACCGCGCGACCGCAGCCGGGGACCGTGCGACATGGCAGCCAAGGACAGGAAACAGCCGCGCCCGAGGGCCGAGACGCCCAAGGGATTCCGCGACTATTTCGGCGCCGAAGTCACCGAACGCAAGGCCATGCTGGACCGGATCGCCGAGGTCTATCACCTTTACGGCTTCGAGGCGCTGGAAAGCTCGGCCGTCGAGACGGTCGAGGCGCTGGGGAAGTTCCTGCCCGACGTGGACCGACCGAACGAGGGCGTGTTCGCCTGGGCCGACGAGGCCGAGGGCTGGCTGGCGCTCCGCTATGACCTGACCGCGCCCTTGGCCCGGGTCTATGCCCAGTTCCGCAACGAGCTGCCGACGCCCTACCGGCGCTATGCCATGGGCCCGGTCTGGCGCAACGAGAAGCCCGGCCCGGGCCGGTTCCGCCAGTTCTATCAATGCGACGCCGACACCGTGGGGGCGCCGACCGTGGCGGCGGACGCCGAGATCTGCGCGATGCTGTCGGACACGCTGGAAGCGGTTGGCATCCCCCGCGGCGACTATGTGGTGCGCATCAACAACCGCAAGGTGCTGAACGGGGTGCTGGAGGTGGCGGGCCTGCTCGACCCCGCCGATCCCGCGGCCCATGCCCACGAACGCGGCATCGTGCTGCGCGCCATCGACAAGCTGGACCGGCTGGGCGAGGACGGCGTGCGCGCCCTGCTGGGCGCGGGCCGCAAGGACGAGTCCGGCGACTTCACCAAGGGCGCCGGGCTGGGCGCCGAAAGCGCCGAGACCGTCATGGGCTTCATGGCCGCGCGCCGGGACAGCAACCGCGCCACGCTGGCGCGGCTGGGCGAACTGGTCGGCGCCTCGGCCACCGGGGCCGAAGGCGTGGCCGAGCTGGAGACCATCGCCGGCCTGCTCGACGCCCAGGGCTACGGCCCCGACCGCATCGTCATCGACCCCTCGGTCGTGCGCGGCCTCGGCTATTACACCGGCCCGGTCTTCGAGGCGGAACTGACCTTCGAGATCCTGGGCGAGGACGGCCGGCCACGCCAGTTCGGCTCGGTCGCCGGGGGCGGGCGCTATGACGATCTGGTCAAGCGCTTCACCGGCGAGACCGTGCCGGCCACCGGCGTCTCGATCGGGGTCGACCGGCTGCTGGCCGCGCTCCGCGCCAAGCGGGGCGAGGCAGCGCCGGCGCCGGGGCCGGTGGTCGTCACCGTGATGGACCGCGCCCGGATGGCCGATTACATGGCCATGGTGGCCGAGCTTCGCGCCGCGGGCATCCGGGCCGAGGCCTTCCTCGGCAACCCGAAGAACTTCGGCAACCAGCTCAAATACGCCGACCGGCGCCAGTCCCCCGCCGCGGTGATCCAGGGCGAGGACGAGGCGGCGCGCGGCGTCGTGCAGGTCAAGGACCTGAAGCTGGGCGCCCGGATCGCCGCCGAGGCCAGCCTCGAGGAATGGAAGGCCCAGCCCGCCCAGCGGGAAGTGCCGCGGGACGGTCTGGTGGCCGAGATCCGCCGCATCCTGGACGGGGGCTGAGCCGATGCTGCCCCGCACCGACCTGATCGCCGAATCCGCCCGGCTGCGCGGCTGGTTCGAAGCCGCCGGGGCCAGCCCGGTCGAGGCCGCGATCCTGCAGCCGGCCGAGACGCTGCTCGATCTCTATGGCGAGGACATCCGCGCCCGCGCCTATGTGACTGCCGACCCGCTGCGGGGCGAGCTGATGCTGCGGCCCGACTTCACCGTGCCGGTGGTGCTGGACCACATGGCGAACGGGGCCGATCCCGCGCGCTACACCTATTCGGGCGAAGTCTTCCGCAAGCAGGAGAACGACCAGACCCGGCCCAACGAATACTTCCAGGTCGGCTTCGAGGTGTTCGACCGCGACAACCCCGAGGCCGCCGATGCCGAGGTCTTCGCGCTGGTCTCCGGCGCGCTGCAGGGCCTGCCGGTGCGCCCGGCGACCGGGGATGTCGGCATCCTGACCGCCGCGATCAACGGGCTGAACCTGAGCCCCGACCGCCGCGGCGCGCTGATGCGCCACCTGTGGCGGCCGCGCCGGTTCCGGGCGCTGATCGACCGCTTCGCCGGCCGGAAGCCCGACGCAGCCCAGCGGCTGGCGCTGCTGGTCCGGGTCGCGGCGGGCGAGGACGTGGTGGCCGGCGCCGGCACCCCGATCGGGCTGCGCAGCCCGGCCGAGGTCCGCGCCCGGATCGACCGGCTGGTGGCCGATGCGCGCCAGCCCGTCCTGTCGGCGGGCGAGGTCGACCTGCTGGACCAGGTCACCGGGCTGAAGGACACCGCCACCGCCGCGCTCGAGATGCTGCACGACATCGCCGTCGACATGCCGGCCCTGTCCGAGGCGGTGGGCCGTCTGGGCCGCCGGCTGGATGCGCTGGCGGCGCGCGGCATCGCCGTCGACAGCCTGCCCTTCGAGGCGAGCTTCGGGCGGACCACGCTGGAATACTATGACGGCTTCGTCTTCGGATTCACCGCGCCGGGCCGGCCCGACCTGCCGCCGGTGGCGACGGGTGGGCGCTATGACGCGCTGACCCGGGTGCTGGGCAAGGGCCGGTCGATCCCCGCCGTTGGCGGCATGATCCGGCCCGACGTGGTGCTGCGGCTGCGGCAGGGGGCGGGCGCATGAGCCTGAAGCTGGGCGTCCTGGGCGTGGTGATGGAGAAGACCTGAATGGCTGCCGCCCGTGCGGCCGGGGCTGGAACGGACCGGGTCCGAACGGGAGTATTCCGGCCGCGTCACCGGCGTCGCCAACATCGATCTGGTGCTGCTGTCGGCCTCCGAGATCCCGCGCGAACTGGCGGCGGGGCGGATCCATCTGGGCGTCACCGGGTCGGACCTGATCCGCGACAAGCTGGCGGTCTGGGACGATCAGGTCGCCGAGGTCGAGACAATGGGCTTCGGCCAGGCCGATCTGCTGCTGGCGGTGCCGCGGTTCTGGGTCGATGTGGACACGGTGGCGGATCTGGACAGCGCCGCGGCGGCGTTCCGGGTCGAGCATGGCTTCCGGCTGCGCATCGCCACCAAGTACCACCGGCTGGTGCGCGAGTTCCTGCGCCACGAGGGCGTGGCGGATTATCAGCTTGTCGACAGCCAGGGCGCCACCGAAGGTACGGTGAAGAACCTGAGTGCCGAGGCGATCGCCGACATCACCTCGACCGGCGAAACCCTGCGCGCCAACCACCTGAAGATCCTCTCGGACGGGCTGATCCACCGCAGCGAGGCGACGCTGTTCCGGTCACGCCGTGCCGACTGGACCGGGGGCCTGCGCGACACCTTCGAGGCGCTGAAGGGCCAGATCGGCGCCCTGGCCTGACGCAGGTCGCGCCGGCTTGCCACCGGAACGTGCAGGGAGCCGGTCGGTCGGCGGCATTCCCCGCGGCAGGGAAAGATTGCCACGATTTTGCAGCGAGAATCGGCCAGTCTCGTGAATAATGCGCCGGTGGCTGCCGGCCCTGACCGGGTCCGGTCTTCGCGAAGGGTGTGGGGATGGTGATGCGCAAGCCAACGGGTTCGGGCGGGCAAACGCCGGCCGGTGCCGCAGGGCCGGAACCCACGGTGCCCTACGACGCGGCGGAGTGGGACCGCCGCCTGGTCGCCGCGCGCGAGCGGCGGGCCAAGATCCTCGCCCTGCGCGGCGTCGGCGGGAACGATGGCCGCCGGGCTGGGCGGCCTGCCGCGCCGGTCGGCGGACTGGCTTCCCAGACCGAGGGGCTGGTCCCGCCGGCAATTCCCGGGCACGAGACGCTGCCGCCGCGACCGCCCGGTCGCGCCGGGCCGGGGTTCGAGGGCCGGATGGACCGCATCGCCCGGGCCATGGAGGCGGCGCGTCAGCGGTCGGGCGATGTCGGACCGACTCTGGCTTCCGCGCCAGCTGCCAAGCCGGGGACCGCATCGGGTTCCGGCACGAAATCCGCTCCGGTCGGTCGGCCCTCGGCAGAGCCGTTGCCCGACGGGTTTTCCCGGGCTCCGGCGCCGCTTCGCGCGCCGTCTCAGCCCGAACCGGTGGCCGTGGCGCCCGCCCGGTCGCGATTGATCCCGGCCCTTGCGTTCGGGGCGGTGGCGGCGATCGGATTGGCAGGCACGGCCTATCTGGTGCTTGGCCGCCTCGCAGATCCGGCAACCCAGGCCGTGGCCCTGACCGACATGGCGATGACCGAAATGGCGGTCGGCGCGCTGCAGCCTGCCACGGGGCGACACCCGACCGTCCTACGGCGATGTGCGCCGGATCCGGCGCCCGGTGCCCTGCCGCCGCTGGAGGTCGCCGCGATCCCGGCACCGCAGCCCCTGCCACTGGCCCTTGAGGTTCCTGCGGTACCGGCCGCGCTGTCAGCCGGCGCCGAAGCCGCTGCGACCCTCGAACCGGGATCGGCACCAGCCACGCCGGGCAGGCGCAGCCCGCACGCGCCCCGGAACCGCTGCGACGCTCCCGGAGGGGGGCGATGCCGCTCCGGCCGGGGCGGTCGCGTTCGCCGATCCCGCCGTCGCGCCGCCGCCGGTCGAGCCGGTGGTCCCCGATCCCGGCGCCTACCGGCTTCGGGTCAGCGCGCCCGCCACGGCGCCCGCAGCCGAAGTCGAGGCCATCGGCGCCACCCTGGCGGGGGCCGGTTTCCCTGGGGTCCAGCCGCAACGGGTCGGCTTCACGGTCAGCCGGACGCATCTGCGCTATTACAATGCCGAGGATGCCGCGGTGGCCCAGGCAATCGCCGCGCGTCTGGACGCCGAGGCGCGGGATTTCACCGGTTTCCGCCCAAAGCCGGCGGTCGGCACGATCGAGGTCTGGATTGCCGGCGCCGCCCCCGATGGTGCGCGGCGCGCCGGCCGGGCGGCAGAGGCACAGTCCGGCGGGCTGCCTTCCCCTGCCGAAGCGGCGAAGAACATCGGCCAGGCGGTCAAGACACTGGTCGAGACCTTCCCGGCCAACGAACAGCGCTGACCCCGCCGGGAGTCAGAGCACGCCGATCTCGGCCAGCGCGGCATCCAGTTCCGGCGGCAGCCGGTCGTCGGTGGCGCGAGCATCGGACAGGTCGGCCGGGCTGTCGGCCGGGTCCAGATAGCGCCAGCCCTGGAACGGCCGGCGCGGCACCGGCCGGGTGCGGTGGATCGCAGGGTCGAGCACGATGGCGCAGCGCCGGATGCCGTCGGCGCCCTCAACCGGTTCCAGCGCGACGATCCGCTGCCGGGCCAGGATCACGCCGCGGAACACCCAGAAAAGCGAGCCGCCGGCCAGGATCTCGGCCTCGCGCTTGGGCCACATGCGGGTGACGTGCCGGGGCAGCCCGCCCGGTTCGACCGCGCGCCGCTCCGCCTGCCAGGCCGCCAGATCCTCGACGCCATCGGCGCCGACGCAGAGTTTCACCAGGTTGAGGGGCAAGGGCTTGGCCATGGTCGGTCCGTTGCGGAAGACAGGGGATCCAGCCCCTCGTATGCCCCCGGACACAGCTTGAGTCCATCTCCCTTGCGCACCCACCCCTAGTTGCCACTTGGGCCGCAAACGTCTAGATCTGGTGATCGGACGCACAAGCACGAGTCTCGACATGAGCCGGTTCTCCGCCCCCATCGCCGAAACCATCTGGGACATGAAGTACCGTCTCAAGGATGCGGACGGCACGCCGCTCGACGTCTCGGTCGAGGACACCTGGCGCCGCATCGCCCGCGCGCTGGCCGAGGTCGAGGACGAGCCCGAGATCTGGGAGGACCGGTTCTACGAAGCGCTCCACGATTTCCGCTTCCTGCCCGCGGGCCGGATCATCGCCGGCGCCGGCACCGGGCGGACCGTGACCCTGTTCAACTGCTTCGTCATGGGCACCATCCCCGACAGCCTGGAGGGCATCTTCCAGATGCTGAAGGAGGCCGCCCTGACCATGCAGCAGGGCGGCGGCATCGGTTACGACTTCTCGACCATCCGGCCGAAGGGCGCGCCGGTCCATGGCGTCGCCGCCGATGCCTCGGGGCCGCTGTCGTTCATGGATGTCTGGGACGCCATGTGCCGCACGATCATGTCCGCCGGTTCCCGGCGCGGCGCGATGATGGCGACGATGCGCTGCGACCACCCGGACATCGAGGCCTTCGTCGCCGCCAAATCCGACCCGGCGCGGCTGCGCATGTTCAACCTGTCGGTGCTGATCACCGATCCCTTCATGGCCGCGGTGAAGGCCGACGCGCCCTGGGATCTGGTGTTTGACGGCAAGGCCCACCGCACCCTGCCGGCGCGCGAGCTGTGGGACCGGATCATGCGGTCGACCTATGAGTTCGCCGAACCGGGGGTGATCTTCATCGACCGGATCAACCAGATGAACAACCTCGCCTATTGCGAGAAGATCGCGGCCACCAATCCCTGCGGCGAACAGCCCCTGCCGCCCTATGGCGCCTGCCTGCTCGGCTCGGTCAACCTGGCCCGGCTGGTGCGCGACCCGTTCGAGCTCGACGCCGCGCTGGACGAAGTGGCGCTGGACGATCTGGTGCGCACCGCGGTGCGGATGATGGACAACACCGTCGATGCCAGCCGCTTTCCGCTGCCGCAGCAGGCCACCGAGGCCGCGGCGAAGCGCCGGATCGGGCTGGGGGTGACCGGTCTGGCCGACGCGCTGCTGATGGTCGGCCTACGCTATGGCTCCGAGGAGGCGGCGGACGCCACCGACCGCTGGCTCCGGCTGGTGGCGCGGGCGGCCTATCTGGCCTCGGTCGATCTGGCGAAGGAGAAGGGCGCCTTCCCGCTGTTCGACGCCGACCGGTTCCTGGCCAGCGGCACCATGGAAGGCATGGACGAGGATGTGCGGCAGGCGGTGGCCGCCCATGGCATCCGCAACGCGCTCCTGACCTCGATCGCGCCCACCGGGACGATCAGCCTTTATGCCGGCAACGTGTCCTCGGGGATCGAACCGGTCTTCGCCTACAGCTACACCCGCAAGGTGCTGCAGAAGGACGGCACCCGCACCGAGGAAGAGGTGGTGGATTACGCCGTGCAGCTCTGGCGCGACAAGTATGGCGAGATCGACCTGCCCGACCATTTCGTGAACGCCCAGACGCTGGCGCCGATGGACCATGTCCGGATGCAGGCGGCCGCGCAGCGCTGGGTGGACTCGTCCATTTCCAAGACGATCAACTGCCCGGCCGACATCGGCTTCGAGGAGTTCAAGGACGTCTACCTGGAAGCCTACGAGACCGGCTGCAAGGGCTGCACCACCTACCGGCCCAACGCGGTGACCGGCAGCGTGCTGAGCGTGGCCGAGGACAAGCCGATGCCCGCCGGCGACGGCACGGCCGCGCCGACCGACGCGACCCTGTCCACGGTGGGGTCGGCGGAAGCAGAGCGTCCCGAACCCGTGGCGAAGGGCGTGGCGGTGCCGCTGTCCGATCCGCTGGACCGGCCGCAGGTCTTGGACGGGAACACCTACAAGCTGAAGTGGCCCGACAGCGAGCATGCCATCTACATCACCATCAACGACATCGCGGTGAACGGCCGCCGCCGGCCCTTCGAGATCTTCATCAATTCCAAGAACATGGAGCATTTCAGCTGGACCGTGGCGCTGACCCGGATGATCTCGGCGGTGTTCCGGCGCGGCGGCGACGTGTCCTTCGTGGTCGAGGAGCTGAAGGCGGTGTTCGACCCCCGCGGCGGCGCCTGGATGCAGGGCAAGTACATCCCCTCGATCCTGGCCGCGATCGGCGGGGTGATCGAGGAGCACATGGTGGCGATCGGCTTCATCGGCGGCGCCGGGCTGGGGCTGAAATCCGACCCCCACGCCAACGGCATCCCCCAGGCCGAACAAAGCGGCCTGGTTGCCCCGCGCGGCAAGGCCTGCGCCAGCTGCGGCAGCTTCGAGATGCGGATGATCGAAGGCTGCGCCACCTGCGCCAATTGCGGCTATTCGAAATGCGGCTGAGGCGGCCCGTTCGCTGCTGCCGCTGACATCTGGGGGCGCAGGTTGCGGGGGTCGGCGGGCGCCCGGATCATGGCCCTGCCGCGGCCGGATTCGGACATCGGAACGGCGTCGGAACAGTATCGGAATAGCATCGGACCGGCCGCGCGCTGGCGGAA
>JBGAOK010000080.1:0-15900 GCA_044221805.1 Meridianimarinicoccus sp. | reverse complement strand
GCCGCCGGGCAGGCGCTGCTGGCCGGCCGTTTCGCCTTCGCCCATGCCATGGTGGCTTCGACCGGCGGGGGCTGGGACCCGGTCGCGCCCACCCCGGCCTTCGAGGCCGAACGTCAGGGCTTCGGCTGGCTGGACGACCTTGCCGCGCTGGGGACCACCTCGGCCAGGGGCGCGGCGCAGGACTGGACCGGGGAATGGCTGGTGCGCTGCGGCAATGGCAGCGGGCCGGGCTGGACGCTGGTGCTGGCCGCGCGGCGGCTGGGGCGGCTTCTGGACCATGCCGGGATGCTGACGGCGCCGCCGCGCGGGCTGAAGACCGGCCGGATCGAACGCGCCTTCGCCCGGCACCAGCGCTTTGCGCTGCGCCGCTTCGGCGCCTTGCCCGCAGGCCCGCTGGGGATCGAGACCGCGGCGCGGCTGCTGCGCGCGGGCATCGCCCTTGGCGACACGGCGGGGCTGGTGGCGAAGGCGCAGGCGGCGCTGGAGCGGCTCTGCCCCAGGGTGGTCGACCCGATGGGGGGCGTCGCCGACCGGGCGCCCGAGACCCTGGCCGAGGTCTTCGCCGACCTCGCCTTCGCGGCGCAGGCGCTGGCTGCAGCGGGCCTGCCGGTCGGCCATGAACATCGCGGCGCGCTGGCGCGCGCGGCGCCGGTGCTGCGGTCGCTGCGCCATGCCGACGGGCATCTGGCCCGGTTCCATGGCGGCGGCGGCGGGGATCCGGCCCGGATCGACGCCGCGCTGGCCGCCTCCGGCCTGCGCCCGGTGCCGCCGACGCTGCTGCCGATGGGCTATGCGCGGATGCTGCGCGGCCGGGTCAGCGTCATCGCCGATTGTGACGCGCCGGCGCCGGTCGCGCCGTCGGGGCGGGGCGGCCATGGCTCGGCGCTGGCTTTCGAACTGACCGCGGGCCGGCGGCCGCTGATCGTCAGCTGCGGCCCGGGGCAGGGACTGGGGCCCGACTGGGCGACGGCCGCGCGGGCCTCGGCGGCGCATTCGACGTTGGCGCTGGCCGAAGGCGCGGCATCGCGGGGCGGGGGCGACGCGCTGGCCGGCGGGGATGACGAGGTGGTGGTCGAGTTCCACCCGGACCGGGCCGTGTCGGAACTGGCCGCGTCCCATGCCGGCCATGCCGGCGGGCTGGGGCTGGTCCACCAGCGCCGGCTCGAGCTGGGCCTCGACGGCGGCGAACTGCGCGGCGAGGACACCCTGAGCGCGGTCAGCGAAGCGGCGCAGCGCCGTCTCGTGATCGCCCGCGCCACCGCCGGCCGCGGCGCCGCGCGTCTGGGCGCCCAGGCGGCGCTGCCGTTCTTCCTGCGCTTCCACCTGCATCCCGAGGTCGAGGCGGAACTGGACCCCGGCCTCGGCGAGGTCCGGCTCATGCTGCCCAATGGCGAGGGCTGGACCTTCCGCCACGCCAGCGCCTGCACGATCGCCCTTGACCCCAGCGTGTATCTGGAGAACACCCGCGCCGAACCCGCCGCCACCCGGCAGATCGTGCTGAGCGGTCTGGCCCTGCATCAGACGACCCCGGTCCGGTGGAGCCTGACCCGGGACGCCACCGCGCCGGCCTTCCTGCGCGAGGTGCCACGCTTCGCCGGCGTCGCGGGGGATGACCCGATGACCGCCGAAAGGGACCCCACATGACCGACCGCGCCAAGATCGCCACCGCCCTGATCTCGGTTTCCGACAAGACCGGGCTGGAGGCCTTCGCCCGCGCCCTGGCCGACCGCGGGGTCCGCCTGCTGTCCACCGGCGGCACCGCTGCGGCGCTGCGCGGCTTCGGCCTTGCGGTGACCGACGTGGCCGAGCTGACCGGCTTCCCCGAGATGATGGACGGCCGGGTCAAGACCCTGCACCCGCGGGTCCATGGCGGCCTGCTGGCGCGGCGCGACAATATCGAGGACCGCCATTCCATGGCCGCCCACGGGATCGAGGCGATCGACCTGCTGGTGGTCAACCTCTACCCGTTCGAGGCGACCGTGGCGCAGGGCGCCGGCTATGACGATTGTGTCGAGAACATCGACATCGGCGGGCCGGCGATGATCCGCGCCGCGGCCAAGAACCATGCCGACGTGACGGTGATCGTCGACCCCGAGGATTACGCCACCCTGCTGGCGGAACTGGACGCGGGCGACGGCAGCACCGGCTTCGGCTTCCGCCAGAAGATGGCGCAGATCGCCTATGCCCGGACTGCCGCCTATGACGCGGCGGTCTCGACCTGGATGGCGGCCGCGATCGGCGAGGCGGCCCCGCGCCGGCGCGCCTTTGCCGGCCGGCTGGCCCAGACGCTCCGCTATGGCGAGAACCCGCATCAGGCGGCGGCCTTCTATACCGACGGGTCGCGCCGCCCCGGGGTCGCCACCGCGACCCAGCATCAGGGCAAGGAGCTGTCCTACAACAACATCAACGACACCGACGCGGCTTTCGAACTGGTGGCCGAGTTCGACCCCGCCGAGGGCCCGGCCTGCGTCATCGTCAAGCACGCCAACCCCTGCGGCGTGGCGACGGGCGCAAGCCTGACCGAGGCCTATGCCCGCGCCTTCGACTGCGACCGCACCTCGGCCTTCGGCGGCATCGTGGCGCTGAACCGGCCGCTGGACGGGCCCACCGCCGAGGCGATCGCGGCGATCTTCACCGAGGTGGTGATCGCCCCCGGCGCCGACGAGGCTGCCCGCGCGGTCTTCGCCGCGAAGAAGAACCTGCGCCTGCTGACCACCGACGGCCTGCCCGACCCGGCCGCGGCCAGCCTGACCTTCCGGCAGGTGGCGGGCGGTTTCCTGGTGCAGGACAAGGATTGCGGCCGGATCACCGCCGCCGACCTGAAGGTGGTGACGCAGCGCGCGCCCACCGCGGCGGAACTGGCCGACCTGCTGTTCGCCTGGCGGGTGGCCAAGCACGTCAAGTCGAACGCCATCGTCTATGCGAAGGGCGGCGCCACCGTCGGTGTCGGCGCGGGGCAGATGAGCCGGGTGGACAGCACCCGGATCGCCGCGTCCAAAGCCCGCGACATGGCGCGCGAGCTTGGCCTGGCCGAACCGCCCACGGTCGGATCCTGCGTGGCGTCGGATGCCTTCTTCCCCTTCGCCGACGGCCTGATCACGGCGGCCGAAGCGGGTGCCACCGCGGTGATCCAGCCCGGCGGCTCGATGCGCGACGCCGAGGTGATCGCGGCGGCCGATGCGGCGGGGCTGGCCATGGTCTTCACCGGCCAGCGACACTTCCGGCACTGAGGCGATGGCGCGACTGATCCTTGCGGCCGGTCTGGTCTTCCTGCTCGACCAGATCTCGAAATGGGCGGTGGTGTTCGGTCTGGGCCTGCATCACCGGCTGTCGATCGACGTGGCGCCGCCCTACCTGCGGTTCGTCATGGGCTGGAACGAAGGGGTGAACTTCGGCCTTCTGGGTGGCCACCCCGACGCGATGCGCTGGATCCTGATCGCGCTGGCGCTGGCGATCTGCGCCTGGGTGGCGCGTTTCGCCCTGCGCGACGGTCGGCCGCGGATGGAGATCGCCGGCGGGCTGCTGATCGGCGGCGCGCTGGGGAACGTGATCGACCGGCTGGTCCATGGCGCGGTGGCGGATTTCCTGAACATGTCCTGCTGCGGCATCGCGAACCCCTATGCCTTCAACATTGCCGATGTGGCGATCTTCGCCGGCGCGATTGCGCTGGTGCTGTGGGGGCGCGCGCACGGGTCACCTCACGAAGCCCCGTGACGCCGACCGGCCGCTGCGCTAGACAGGCCCTGTTTCCGACCGGAGGTCCCGCCGAAGTGACGCCGCGCCTGATCGTGCTTGCCGCATTCGCCGCCCTGAGCCTGTCCGCCTGCGGCAGCAGCGAGCCGAACCTGATGACGTTCGCGAACAGTCGCGAAGGGCCCGACGAGTTTCTCGTCGTGCCGGCGAAGCCGCTTGAGACGCCGCCGAAGCCGGGCGAGCTGCCGCAGCCGGCGCCGGGCGGCACCAACCGGGCCGACCCGACCCCCGAGGCCGACGCGGTGGCGGCGCTTGGCGGCAAGCCGCAGGCGCTGAACCAGACCGGCTACACCCAGTCGGACGTGACGCTTCTGGCCTATGCCGACCGCTATGGCGTCGATCCCGCGATCCGCACCAAGCTGGCCCAGGAAGACCTGAAGATCCGCCAGCAGAATGACGGCCTGCTGATGGAGCGGGTGTTCAACGTGAACCTCTACTACAAGGCCTATGCGAACCAGTCGCTGAACCAGCAGGCCGAACTGGATCGCTTCCGCCGCTCCGGCATCCCGACATCCTCGGCGCCGCCGGTCGAGCTGAAGCCCGAATAGGCCGACCTCCCGGGCGGTCACATTCCCGCGGGTCGGATCGGGCGAGGTTGCGCCGGGCGCGGGTTGGCGTACCTATGAGGCACTTCCCGAAGGAGAGGCCATGCGACCCGGCGCGAGACGACTGACGCTTTTCCTTGCCCTGTCCCTGACGGCGCTGACGCCGCTGATGTCTCTGTCCGCGCGGGCGGCCGAGGAGGGCGTCACGCAGTTCACCCTGTCGAACGGCATGGACGTGGTGGTGATCGAGGATCACCGTTCGCCCGCCGTGGTGCAGATGGTCTGGTACAAGGTCGGCGGCGCCGACGAGGCGCCCGGCGTCTCGGGCGTGGCGCATCTGCTGGAACACCTGATGTTCAAGGGCACCGCCGCCCACCCGGACGGCGAGTTCTCGACCATCGTCGCGGCCGAGGAGAACGCCTTCACCTCGAACGACTACACCGCCTATTACCAGCGCGTCGCGGCGGACCTGCTGCCCACGGTCATGGCGCTGGAGGCCGACCGGATGAGCAACCTGACCCTGACGCCCGAGCAGGTCGCCCCCGAAGTCAGCGTCGTGCTCGAGGAACGCAACCAGCGGGTCGAGACCAACCCCGATGCGCTCTACCGTGAACAGGCGCAGGCGGCCCAGTACCTGAACCATCCCTATGGAAGGCCGGTGATCGGCTGGCGCCACGAAGTCGCCGCCCTGGGCGCGGACGAGGCGCTGGCGTTCTACCGGGACCACTATGTGCCGAACAACGCGATCCTTGTGGTGGCGGGCGACGTGGCGCCGGACACGGTGCGCGACCTGGCCGAGGAAACCTATGGCCGGATCGCCGCCAACCCCGACCTGCCCGAACGCCTGCGCCCGGCCGAGCCGCCGCAGTCCGCGGCGCGGCGCCTGATCTTCGAGGACCCCCGCGTGGCGCAGCCCTATGTGACGCGCAGCTACCTCGCCCCCGAACGCGACCCGGGCGCCCAGCAGACCGCCGCCGCGCTAGTGCTGCTGGCCGACCTGCTCGGCGGCGCGCCGGCCACGTCCTATCTTGGCCAGCGGCTGCAGTTCGAGGAGAAGTCGGCGCTTTATACCGGGGCGTATTACGGCGATGTCTCGCTGGACGAGACCGAGTTCGTGGTCAGCGTGGTGCCCGCGCCGGGGGTGAGCCTCGAGGCGGCGGAGGCCGCGCTGGACAGCGCGATCGCCGCCTTCGTCGAGGACGGGGTGGATGACGACCAGCTTGCCCGGCTGAAACGCCAGTACGCTGCGCAGGCGGTCTATGAACTGGACAACGCCCAGGCCCGCGCGCAGCGCTATGGCCAGGCGCTGGCCTCGGGGCTGGGCGTGGACGACGTGGAAGCCTGGCCGGACCTGCTGCAGCAGGTGAGCGAGGCCGACATCATCGCCGCCGCGCAAACGGTGCTGGTGCCCGAACGGTCGGTCACCGGCTGGGTCCGCCCGCCCGCCTCTGCCGGCACGCCGGCACCCGACGCGGCCGGCGGCCCCGTCGCCATTCCGCTGCCCGCCGAGGAGATCACCCATTGAAACCCCTGATCGCTGCCCTTGGCCTGTGGCTGGCCGCCACCCTGCCGGCCCTTGCCAGTGTCGAGATCGAGGAGGTCAGGACCCCCGCCGGCTTCACCGCCTGGCTGGTCGAGGAACCCTCGATCCCCTTCGTGTCGCTGCAGATCGTGTTCAAGGGCGGCACCTCGCTGGACCCGGAGACGGCGCGCGGCGCCACCTACCTGATGACCGCCCTGATCGAGGAAGGCGCGGACGAGCTTGACGCCACGGGCTTCGCCCGGGCGCGGGACGACCTGGCCGCCTCGTTCGGTTTCGACGCCTCGGACGACACGGTGTCGGTCTCGGCCCGGTTCCTCAGCGACACCACCGACCAGGCGGTCGGCCTGCTGGAATCGGCGCTGGCGCGGCCGCGCTTCGATCCCGACGCCGTCGAGCGGGTGCGCGAGCAGATCCTGTCCGGCCTGCGCTCCGACGCCGAGGATCCCGACAGCATCGCCGCCGAGGCCTTCGCCGCACAGGTCTTCGGCGACCACCCCTATGGCAGCGCCGGTGAAGGCACGATCGAGAGCGTCGCCGCGCTGACCCGCGACGACATCCTGGCCGCCCATCGCGGCGCGCTGGCCCGGGACCGGGTGTTCGTGGCGGCGTCGGGTGACATCACGCCCGCCAAGCTGGCCGAGGTGATCGACCGGCTGATGGCCGCGCTGCCGGAAACCGGCGCGCCGCTGCCGGCGGACGTGCCGCCGGTGTTCGCGGGCGGCACCCATGTGGTCGCCTATGCCACGCCGCAATCGGTGATCCTGTTCGGGCAGGAGGGTCTGCCGCGCGACGATGACGACTACTTTGCCGCCTACATGCTGAACGAGATCCTCGGCGGCAGCGGCTTCAGCGCCCGGCTGATGACCGAGGTGCGCGAGAAGCGCGGGCTGGCCTATGGGGTCTATTCCTATCTGGCCAACAAGGACCATGCCGACCTGCTGGTCGGCCGCACCGCCACCGCGAACGCCCGGGCGGGCGAGACTGTTGCGGTGGTGCGCGCCGAGTGGGAACGGATGGCGACCGAGGGCCCGACCCAGGCCGAACTGGACCAGGCCAGGACCTACCTGATCGGCGGCTATCCGCTGCGCTTCGACGGCAATGATTCCATCGCGCGGATTCTCGTGGGCATGCAGCTGGACGGGCTGACTCCGGATTACGTCGAGACACGCAACGACAAGATCGCCGCGGTGACCATCGACGACGTCAAGCGGGTTGCGGGCGAGCTGCTGCAGCCCGACGCGCTGACCTTCCTGCTGGTCGGCCAGCCCGAAGGCCTGCCGCCGGGGAACTGAGGGTAGTGTCTTATCTTGAAATCTATCGCGGCTTTAGGCGCATCAACTGCGGAAACCGGCAATAGCGCTTTTGCGGCTTTGTCTTTGCCGCCATCTTTCGTTGTGTCTTCGATCTCGCCAGTCGCGATCTTGGCGATGTCTAAGCGTTGCTGATCGCGCCAGCGGGTCTCTTCTCACTTTTGGGTCCAATTGGCATCAGCAAATCACCGTCAGATCACCGTTGTGGCAAAAGATAACATACTGGTCAGCGGTCCTAATCAAATGAAAGTCACGTTCCTTCACAGCCAGCTTCAGCATTGCCAGCGATGCAAACTGCTCAACATCAGCCACAGACCTCCGCACCACGCCGCCGTTGGCGGCCTGAGCCTCAAAAATCTGATCAATCCACGGCTGGCCTCTTGGAACCCCAGCGATCCTCGGCATCTCATACCTCCATGCTTCCCGCTAAGCGTATAAGATCGCCTAGCCTCGCGCGACAGCTGCGTCCAGGACGCTTGATTTCAAACTAAGACTCTACCGCCTGAGCGGAACCTTTCGCGAACAACGCCCGACGCGGCGCTGGTCGAATCGGCGCGGGTCATGCTAGGTCTTGTGGTATGAACGCGCCCGCCCCCCATATCGACACTGACCCACCAAGAATTGTGCAGCTCGGCGAATCGGTCATCAACCGGATCGCCGCGGGCGAGGTGGTGGAACGGCCCGCCTCGGCGGTGAAGGAGCTGGTCGAGAACGCGCTCGACGCCGGGGCACGGCGGATCGAGGTGGCGCAGGCCGATGGCGGCAAGACCCTGATCCGGGTCAGCGACGACGGCCACGGGATGCGCGCCGCCGACCTGCCGCTGGCGCTGTCCCGGCACGCCACGTCGAAGATCGACGGCAGCGACCTTCTGGCGATCCACAGTTTCGGTTTCCGGGGCGAGGCGCTGGCCTCGCTGGGGGCGGTGGGCCGGCTGGTGCTGGCCTCGCGCACGGGGCGCGAGGACGGCGCCGAGATCGCGGTCAGCGGCGGTGCGCTTGGGCCGGTGCGGCCGGTCGCCTTGCCGCGCGGGACAAGGGTCGAACTGCGCGACCTGTTCCATGCCACCCCGGCGCGGCTGAAGTTCCTGCGCAGCGAGCGCGCCGAGGCGCAGGCGATCACCGACGTGGTGCGCCGGCTGGCGCTGGCCGAGCCCTTCGTCGGCTTCACCCTGCGCGACGTCAGCGGCGGCGAGGATCGCTTGGTGCTGCGGGTCGATCCCGAATCGGGCGATCTGTTCGACGCGCTGCACCGCCGCCTTGGCCGGCTGCTGGGCCGCGACTTTGCCGAGAACGCGTTGCGGCTCGACGCCGAACGCGAGGGGATCCGGCTGACCGGCTACGCCGCGCTTCCGACCTATGCCCGGGGCTCGGCCGTGGCGCAGCATGTCTGCGTCAATGGCCGCCCAGTCCGCGACAAGCTGCTGACCGGGGCGCTGCGGGCGGCCTATACCGACGTGCTGCCCTCGGGGCGGCAACCGGCCGCGGTGCTGTTCATCGACTGCGATCCGGCGCTGGTGGACGTCAACGTCCACCCGGCCAAGGCCGAGGTGCGCTTCCGCGATCCCGGGCTGGTGCGCGGGCTGGTGGTGTCGGGGATACGCCATGCGCTGGCCGGCGCCGGGCACCGCAGCGCCTCCACGGTCTCGGCCGCGACGCTGGGCGCCTTGCGGCCCGAGGCGAGCGGGATGGCTCGAACCTACCATATGGCCGGACATGGACCAAACTGGCCCGGCCCGGCGGCGCGCGGGGCCGCCTATGGCTTTCAGGCACCCTTCGCGCCCGATGGCGGGTTTGCCGAGGCCCTGCCATCGTCCCGCCACGCCCTGACGGCGGCGCCCGATGCCGAGGCGGCCGCGGAGCATCCGCTGGGGGCCGCCTGCGCACAGGTCCATGGCAATTACATCATCGCCCAGACCGCCGACGGCATCGTCATCGTCGACCAGCACGCCGCCCATGAACGGCTGGTCTATGAACGGCTGAAGGCGGAAGCCGCCGGGCGGGGCGTCGCGGCGCAGGTGCTGCTGATCCCCGAGATCGTCGAGTTGGGCGAGGATGCCGCGACCATCCTTGCCGCGGCCGACGACCTGCACCGGCTGGGGCTGGCGGTGGAGCCCTTCGGTCCCGGGACCGTCGCGGTGCGCGAGACGCCGGCGATCCTTGGCCCGGTGGATGCGGCCGGGCTGCTGCACGACATCCTCGACGCGCTGGCCGAGGCCGCCGACGACAGCCCCGGCGAGGCTGGCGTGCTGCGCGGCCGGATCGATGCGGTCCTGTCGCGGATGGCCTGCCATGGCTCGGTCCGGTCGGGCCGGCGGATGCAGGCCGACGAGATGAACGCGCTCCTGCGCGAGATGGAGGCGACGCCGCTGTCGGGCCAGTGCAACCACGGCCGGCCGACCTGGGTGGCGCTGAAGCTCGCCGACATCGAACGGCTGTTCGGGCGGCGATGACCATGACCGGGCCGATCATCGCCGTGGGCGGCGTGACCCTGCATCTGGACGATCCCCTGACGCTGGCCGGGCTGGCGGCGGCGGCGGTGGCGGTTCTGGTGCTGGGGATGCTGGTGGCCGCGCTCCGGGCGCAGGCGCGCGCGGCCCGGCTGATCGAGCCGATGCTGTGGCAGATGGGCCAGATCGACCGAAGGGTCGACGAGATGGGCCAGAGCCAGCTGCGGCTGTCGGGTGGCCTGAGTGCCGTGGGCGAGGCGCAGACCCGCGCCCATGCGGCGATGATGCTGACCCTGGAACAGCGGCTGGAGGACGTCACCAAGTCGATGGGAGAGACCCTGCAGGGCTCGGCCACCCGCACTGCGCACAGCCTGGGGGAGTTGCAGCAGCGCCTGGCCACCATCGACAAGGCCCAGGCCAATATCGAGAAACTGTCCGGCAACGTGCTGGGGCTGCAGGAAATTTTGTCGAACAAGCAGGCCCGCGGCGCGTTCGGCGAGATCCAGCTTCACGACATCGTGTCCAAGGCCTTGCCCCCTGACAGCTTCACCATGCAGGCGACCCTGTCGAACGGCAAGCGCGGCGACTGCCTGATCCACCTGCCCAACCCGCCGGGGCCGCTGGTGATCGACAGCAAGTTCCCGCTGGAACCCTATGAGGCGCTGCTCGCGGCCACCACCGACGGCGAGAGGGCGCAGGCGGCCCGGGACATGCGGATGGCGGTGCGCCGGCACATCCGCGCAATCGCCGAGCGCTACATCATCGAGGGCGAGACGGCCGACGGCGCGCTGATGTTCGTGCCCTCGGAAGCGGTCTATGCCGAACTGCACGCGCGCTTTCCCGAGATTGTCCGCGAAGGCTTCGAGGCGCGGGTCTGGCTGGTCTCGCCCACCACCTGCATGGCGACGCTGAACACGCTGCGCTCGATCCTGAAGGATGTGCGGATGCGCGAGCAGGCCGGGCTGATCCGGCGCGAGCTGCATCTGCTTCATGGCGACGTGGAACGGCTGGCGTCCCGGGTCGGCAACCTGGACCGGCATTTCGGCCAGGCGGCGAAGGACCTCTCGGAAATCCGGATCTCGGCCGAGAAGGCCGGCCGGCGCGCGCAGCGGCTGGACCGCTTCGACTTCGAGGACATGGAGGCCCCGCCGGCGCCGATCCGGCTGGCCGAAAGCCAGGGCTGAGGCCGCAGCACCTTGCGCCCGCGCGCGGACCGGAGCATCCTTCCGGCCAGCCCCGCGAGGCGTGCCGCAGGAAAGTCCAGATGCCCGAGATCCACACCGACACCGTCGCCGAAGTCATCCTGCTGGCGCGGGAGATGAGCGAGTCGGCTTCGGTCGGGGCCGAGGACGGCGTGAGCGGGCGGTCCGGTTCCGGCGTCGCCGAACGCGAGTTCCGCGAGTTCGTCGCCGGCCTGACCGAGGACGAGAAACTAGACCTGGTCGTGCTCTACTGGATCGGCCGCGACAGCTTCAGCGCCGACGAATACGAGGAAGCGCTGGAAACCGCGCGCAGCGAGGCCCTGAACCGCACCGAGGAATACCTCGTCGACGTGCCGCTGCTGGCCGACTATCTGGAAAGCGGGCTGGAGGCGATGGGCTTCTCGGTTTCCGCCGCGGAAGACGACCTCTACTGAGCCACCGAGCGGCTCCTTGGGCGATGACAAGGCTCGGGCGGGGGCGCGGTTCGCGCCAATGGCCATGGCCGGGCGTTGCGCGTTCAGGGCGCCAGTACGCGTCCGAACGGTCCGGGGCACCGGAAATCGAATCGCTCCGAATGCTGCGTCGCGGCAAAAAGTACAATGCGGATATGTACTTGACGTGACTCTCGCGCATAGGGCAATTTGGCGCATGGAGGCCGCCCCGGGGATGGGCGGCAATTTGGGGGAATATCCGGGCACATGAAACAGTTGTGGGCAGTCGTCTGCATTGTCGGCTTCGCGGCCTTTGTGATCTATGGCTTCATCATCGCCCACGGCGGCGTCGGAGGCCGGCCGGCCGGTGCGTTCGATTTCGCTGCCTGCATTCTGGGCCTTTGCGTCGGGTTGGTCGGCTGGTTCCGCGTTGCGCGTTTCGCACCGAAGATGCATGGACGGCGCGCCGCCGCGCGCGCCAGGCTGGACGAGGAATACTCGAAAAGCATGAGCTGACCGCACGCCGCGCGAGGAGGAGCGCGCGGAAGCGGTCAGAGGGGAAGCACTCGGTCGCGAAAAGTGCGCGATCATCCAGTTCGATCACACGCATGGGGCTTTCGACGCAAGTCGGGGGCCCCATGTCATTTCGGGCCAGGGAATCGTCGGAGGGGGGCGCTCCGGAACCACGACGGGCGGGCGCGGTAGCGCTCGGACCCTTTGGCCGGAAAATAAATGGGCGGCGACGCCCAGGGAGGAGGAGGGGCATCGCCGCCAGTTGCGCGGGCCCTGGGAGGAGGATGGGCCATCGCGATCTCGATCTGCGGTCCGACAGCCCGAAGGCCATCGGCAGAGCAATAAATAGGGCGGCGGTACCCGGGAGGAGGATGGCACCGCCGCCAGTTGCGCAAGCCAGGGAGGAAGCGGCCGGCGCAAAGGGAAACATCAGGTCGACAGGCGCAAAATCGGCCGCCTGCCGGAATTCGAAAAGGTCGGCGGCGATGTCATGGGAGGAGGAGAGACATCGCCGCCAGTAACGCGCGCCCCGGGAGGAGGATGGGCCGTCGCGATCGTTGAACCCGGCTCAGAGTACGGCGTCGTAGGCCGCCTGACGGGAAATTGCATTCAGCGCATGGCGGGACAGGCCGATATCGGCCAGTTCACGGTCGCCAAGTGCGTTCAGTTCCGCGTAGGTCGCGCGGTAGATTGCGTACCACTTGATCCGCATCGCCAGAGCCGCGCGCAGGCTGTCCAGCCAGGTGCCGGCCTCGATGGCGTTATGGGTCCTAAGTGCGTGTGCCACTGGTCTACTTTCTGGTCTCTTCCAAGGCCGGACGGTGCCGGCTGTTGAGACTGAAGATAGACCAATGCTGCGACTGCACAATAGCCACTTCTGCAGGGCAGCTATTCGGCCAGTGCATGGGAAGCGCGGTGCGGCGCGACCGCTAACCTATAGACTCTTAATACTTTAGTAGTGCTGCACTGCAGCGTCCTGACCTTCGCGCCTGCAGCATTGAAGCGTCGCAGAACCCCACGAAAGGCAGCATGTCCGTCTTCCTGAGTGGGGCGCGCCTCCCGTTCCGGAGGGTCATTTCCGGGGGGAAGCGCGCAGCGGGGCCGGGCCGCGCTGTAATCCTCGCTCGCCGGATCAGCAGCCCGACACCACTCGACAGGTCGCCCGGAACGCCGATGCCCGGAAACGAAAAAGCCGCCCCGGGGGGCGGCTCGGTCGTGGCAACGGTGCGGACCTCAGCCCTGACGCGCCTTGTACTTCTTCTGGGTCTTGTTGATCACATAGACCCGGCCCTTCCGGCGCACAACGCGGCAATCGCGGTGACGCTCTTTGAGCGAGCGAAGCGAGTTCCTGACCTTCATGGTCCTCTCCTTCCGTCGCGGCGCGTCGTTGCGCCTTGGGTTGCATTGACGCCTCCTTGCGGGGACGCGCTGATCAGGTTTGCTCCTGATGGAGCATGGTGGGCGATACTGGGATCGAACCAGTGACCCCTACGATGTCAACGTAGTGCTCTACCGCTGAGCTAACCGCCCTTCCGACCGGAACCCCTTCCCGTTCCATGGAAACAGGGAAGGCTCCGCATCAGTGCGGGGGTCTATAGAGGGAGTCGCAGAGGGGTTCAAGGGGTATTGGAGCGCAAAAGATTCCGGCTATAACGGGCGATACGTTCCGGAGGATGGCAGTGACGTTCGAGGTTCTAAGGCCAGAAAGGGTGACCACCGGCGTCGTCTTCGCCTCCCCCCACAGCGGACGCGACTATCCCGAGGACATGCGCAGCCGCAGCGTTCTGGGGGAACATGCCCTGAGGTCTTCCGAGGATGCCCATGTGGACCGGCTGGTCGCCGATGCACCGCAGTTCGGGGCCACCCTGCTGTTGGCCCGGACGCCGCGCTGCTATGTCGACCTGAACCGCGCCCCCGACGAGCTTGACCCCGCGCTGGTCGAAGGGGTGCGCCGGGTGGTGCACAATCCGCGGGTGACCTCGGGCCTGGGGGTGATTCCCCGGGTGGTGGCAAACGGCCGGGCGATCTATTCCGGCAAGATCAGCCTGGCCGAGGCGCGCCGCCGGCTGGACCTGCACTGGCACCCCTATCACGAAGCCCTGCGCGAGATCCTGACCGAAAGCCGCAACAGCTTCGGCAAAGCGGTGCTGCTCGACTGGCATTCCATGCCGCACGAGGCGATCGACGGCCTGTCGGGACGGTTCCGGTCGGTGCCCGACGTGGTGCTGGGCGACCGTTTCGGCGCCGCCGCGGATCCGGGGATCGTCGAGCGGGTGGAAGCCGCCTTCGCCGCCGAGGGGCTGCAGGTGGCGCGCAACGCCCCCTTCGCCGGGGCCTTCATCTCGCAGCGCTATGGCCGGCCCTCGCAGGCGATCCACGTGGTGCAGATCGAGATCGACCGGTCGCTCTACATGGACGAGGCGACGCTGGAGCCGAAGCCGGAATTCGGGCTGATCCGGGCGATGATCGGCCGGGTGATGTCACAGCTGGTCGACCTGGGCCGCCCGGACCTGTCGCTGGCCGCGGAATAGGGCCTCAGCGCAAAGCGCGTCCCTTCATGATGGCCTCCGCGCCGAAGCGGGCGCGGATCCGGTCCGCGGCCCGTTCCGCCGCGGCGCGCTTGCGGGCGGCGGGGTCGAGCAGATCCTCGGTCATGTCGGCGGCCGCGGCCAGCACCAGATCGCTCAGCCCGACGCCGATCAGCCGGAACGGGCCGGGATCGCCCGCCCGGTCGTAAAGCCCCCGCACCTCGCGATAGAGCGTGTCCGCCAGCTGGGTCGGCGTGCGCAGCGCGTGGCGCCGGGTCAGCACCGCATGGTTGGCGCGCTTCAGCTTCAGGGTGACCACCCGCCCGGCCAGATCCTTGGCCTTGGCCCGGTCGGCGACCTTCTCGGCCAGCCGCCAGAGATGGCCGTCGAGGATGTCGGGGTCGGCGGTGTCCTCGAAGAAAGTGGTTTCGTTGCTGATCGACTTCAGGGCCGCGTGGGGCGAGACCCGGCGGCTGTCCTCGCCGCGGGCGAGGTGCCAGAGGCGTTCGCCGGATTCGCCGAAGCGGTGGATCAGGTCGCGGCGGTCCCAGCGGCGGAGGTCGGCGAATGTGCGGATGCCGGCGGCGTCGAGCGCGGCCTGGGTGGCGGGGCCGACGCCCCAGATCAGCCGGACCGGGCGGTCGAAACTTGTTGTGCGACAGGCCGATAGACACCGTCAGGCCAAGCTCGGTCTCGATCCTTCGGGCGAGGCGGGCGAGCATCACGGCGGGAGGGGCGCCGTGGAGGAGCGCGGTGCCGGAGAGGTCGAGGAAGGCCTCGTCCAGCGACAGGGGCTCGACCGCGGGCGTGAGGGTGTCCATCAACTCTCTGATCTGCCTGGATATTCTGGCGTAGAGGTCGATCCGGCCGCGCAGGACCACGGCCTCGGGGCAGAGCTTCAGGGCCTGGAACATCGGCATGGCCGAGCGCACGCCCTTGATTCGCGCGATGTAGCAGCAGGTCGAGACCACGCCCCTGTGGCCGCCGCCCACGATCACCGGCTTGTCCGCGAGGTCGGGATTTTCCCGTTTCTCGACAGAGGCATAGAAGGCATCGCAGTCCATGTGCGCGATCGTCAGGTCGAAGAGTTCCGGGTGGGCCAGCACGCGGGGGCTGCGGCAGGCGGGGCAGCGCCGGCCGGCGTCGAAGGTGGCGAGACAGTCGCGGCAAAGGGCGGGCATGGCGACCATGGGGCTGCAACGGACTGTCGGAACTCTATCGGAAAAGCATCGGAATTCCATCGGACCGCAGCGCACGCTCGCCCCGGCGCCGCGGCAACGCTAGAGCGGGCCTCGGGGGCGGGAATCGGTGCGGCACGGGACGGGGCAGGGCGGGGACATGCAGGATTTCGAGGGCGCGAAGATCGCGGTCATCACCGGGGGACGGGTGCTGGCGCTGCTGCGCGACGATGTCGACCACATCCCCTTCCCCGGCCACTGGGACCTGCCCGGCGGCGGGCGCGAGGGCGGCGAGGACGGCGAGACCTGCGCGCTGCGCGAGCTGCACGAGGAGCTGGGCCTGATCCTTGACCCCGCCCGGATCGTGCACCGCCGCTTCTATCCCGGCCCCCGCCCCGGCTGGTTCTTCGCCGCGCTCTGGCCCGACCTGGACCTGGACCTGATCCGCTT
>JBGAOK010000079.1:0-15955 GCA_044221805.1 Meridianimarinicoccus sp. | reverse complement strand
AAATGCGTTCAGCTACCTGCCGCCGGCTTATTATCCCTATTCGCTTGAGCCGATCAACGGCTGGATGGGCCGACCCATCCATGCCGACGAGGCGCTGGACACCGTGGTCTGGGAAATGCCGCTGCTGCCGATGGAGTTCTGGGAACGCATCGGCGGGGTGTTCCTGCGGGTTCTGGCCTTCAGCACGCTCGGCCAGGCCGAGCGCCGGCTCTGGCACGCGCTGACCGAGGATCTCTCTGCCCGGGCGACCTGGCTGATGCCCCGCGTCGCGCTGAAGGAGGCATTGCGGTGGTGGCTGCACGGGGTGACCGGCGCCCGGTTCCATGCCGCCGACATCGAGGTGCGCCGTCTGCCCGACGGCAGCTGGACGGCGGCGGGAGCCTGGACCGAGCTGGCCGACGCCCCGGCGCTGCACCTGACCGAGCAGGACGGAGCCATCCGGGCATTCCTGCATGCGCCGGCCTTCCCGACCGGGGACGATGCGGAAGGTGCCGAGTTTGTGACCGATCTTGTTTGGGAGACACAGCCATGACCATGCCGTCGGCGGATACCGCAACGCTTCGCCTTCTCGAGGAATTCGCCAGCGACTGGGGTCTCGACGACGCCCGGATCACGCCCGAAACCTGGCTGAAGGCGGATCTCGGCTTCGAATCCGCAGACCTGATGCAGCTGTTCTCGGCGCTGCGCGAGGAGTATCCCGGACTGCCGCTGCCGTTCCAGGACCTGGTGCTCAGGAACGGCCGCTTCGTGCCCGACCTTCAGGTCACCGAGATCATTGCCTTCGTCGGCAATGCGCTGACGCTCGCGCTCTCCGGGGCAGGCCGGGAGGCGGCGGAATGAGCACGCGCACGCTGTTCATCGGCATGGACGGATCGACCTTCACGATCCTCGACCAGCTCGTGCAGGGTCCGGACCCGGTCATGCCTTTCCTGGCCGAGCGGATGCCGAAAGCGGCCCGTGGGCTGCTGCGGTCGACCGCGAACCCGCTGACCCCGCCGGCCTGGGTGTCGCTGATGACCGGGCGCAACCCGGGCCACCACGGCATCTTCGATTTCCTGCGCAGCCGCGAGATCAACGGCGAACTCTACACCGAACTGTCAAGCGCGCTTGACTGCCGCTGCGAGATGATCTGGTCGATCGCCTCGCGGCAGGGGCGCAGCGTTGCGGCGCTGAACCTGCCCTTCACTGCGCCGCCGCCGCGTGATCTGAACGGCATCGTGCTGCCCGGCTTCGTGCCCTGGAAACACCTGCGCCGCAACACCCAGCCCAGCGACTTCTACCGGACGCTGAAGGAGCAGTTGCCGGATTTCGACCCGAAGAAGCTGGCCTGGGATTTCGAGCACGAGGAGAAGTCGGTCCAGACCCAGGCGCCCGAGCAGCGTATGGCCTGGGTCAGCTACCACCTCGAGCGCGACGAGCAATGGTTCAACGTGGCCCGGTTCGTCCTTGCCGAGGTGCAGCCCGACCTCATGGCGGTGATGTTCGACGGCACGGACAAGCTGCAGCATCAGGTCTGGCCCTACATCTGTCCCGGCGTCGATCACGACGCCGCCGATGACTACCACCAGGCGATGCGGGCGCTGTCGCTGCAGTACTTCCGGAATGTCGACCGCTACATCGCGACCCTGACCGCGATGGTCGGGCCGGAGGTGCGGGTGGTTCTGGCGTCCGACCACGGCTTCACCGGCCAGCAGGGCGTGTTCTACGCCAACGAGTTCCTGCGCCAGGCCGGTCACCTCGAATACCGGCCCGAGGACGAGATTGCCGCCCTGGCCGGGAAAAGCGGTTTCCTGACGCCGGTGGACGTGGGGCGGAGCCGCGCCTATTGCCGGACGCCGTCGACCAACGGGATCTATATCCGCGGCGACATGGAACCGGCGGCGTACGAGGCGTTCCGGGACCAGCTCACCGCCGAGCTTCTGGCGGTGACCGACCCGGCGACGGGCGAGCCGATCGTGACCGCCGTGGCGAAGCGCGAGGACGTCTTCCCCGGCGCCGCCATGGCCGAAGCGCCCGACCTGACGCTGACCCTTCGGGACCACGGCTTCCTGTCGATCCGCAAGTCGGCGACGGTCTATGCGCCGCTGCCCGAGCCGATCGGCACCCACCACCCAGATGGCGTCTTCCTTGCCTGGGGGCCGGGCATTCCGGACGGCGCACGGCTGGACGGACTGAACATCGTCGACGTTGCCGCGATCCTGCTCGACGGGATCGGTCTGCCGGTGCCCGCGGATCTCGAAGGCCGCGTTCCCGAGGCGCTGTTCACGGAAAGCCACCGCGCGGCGCATCCGGCCGTCATCGGCGCGCCGACCGTACCGCCGACGCTGGCCGGGCGCGGCGACATGGCGAACGACGAGAAGGACGCGCTGATGGGCCAACTCGCCGCGCTTGGCTACGTCGGCTAGGGGGGTATCCGGTGCCTGTCGTCAGTATCAATGGTGCGCGCTTCAACGTCATGCAGACCCGAACCCCCGGCATCGGCTGCCGGGGCGACCTCGTTCTCTGCCACGGGCTGGCATCGAGCCTCGGCTTCTGGCTGCGGGACTACGTCGAAGCCCTCAGCCCGCATTTCCGCATCACCCTGTTCGACATGCGCGGCCATGGCCGGTCCTCGCTCGAGACGACGGGGTACCACCCGGCCGATCTTGCCGCAGACCTCGCCGGCGTCTGCGCCGCCCTCGGGATCGAGCGGCCGCACGTCATGGCCCACAGCTTCGGCGGTGTGGCGGCGCTTCGCTGGGCCGTCGAGACGCCCGGGGCGCTCGCCAGCCTCGTGGTGCTGGATACCCATTTCTGCCTTGGCCGCGCGCTCGGGCACCGAAGCCGGGCGGACCGAAGGCTTGGCCGAGCGCTCGGCGAGGCGGGGTTGGCGCTCGATGCCGGCGATCCGTTCTTCGGCATTGCGCTGCTGACGGCGCTGGCACGGAAGCGTCTCGACGGCGCCGAACCAGCGGGGCTGGCCGAGGCCGAGGGCGGCGGCCCGGTCGACCCGCGGATTGGCTTCCTGCTGGCGCGCATGTCGCCGGGCACCGCCGCGCGCTGGCTCGCACTGATGGAGGACACCGAGGCGGAGGCCGGCTTCACGGCGCAGGACGGCATCACCCGGATCGGTCTCGGGCACTTCGACGCGCCGCTGCTGGCGCTCTATGGCGGCAAGTCGCAGGCGCTCTGGTCGGGACGGGTGCTGGCCCGGTCCTGCCCCGCGGCGCGGCTCGAGGTATTTGCGGGCAGCGGACACTTCTTCCCGCTGTCGCGCGCGGCGGAAGTGGTCGAGGAATGCCGCACGTTCTGGTCGCTGCCGGCGCACGAGGATGCCGTGCTTCCTACCCAGCGGGTCGCCTGATGGGAATGGCTGCCGAGACACGGACCGCGCGGCAGAAGCTGCCGATCTGGCCCGGAATCACGCCCGAGGATGTCACCTTGGTGGCCAGAAACGGCTTCGGCGACGCGGTGAACGCCTATGCCCATTCGATGGCCTGGTTCAAGGACCACCTCTATGTCGGCACGACTCGCGGAAACTTCGCGCTGATGCGCCGGCGGCTGCCGATCGGCATGGATCCGTGGCCAGTCGAGTGTCCGCGGAATCCCTTCGACCTCGGCCTCCATTCCGAGATCTGGCGCTACAGCGTCGAACGCGACGTCTGGAAGCGCGTCTACCGCGCGCCCGACATCATCGGCAGCCAGGGGCGCAAGATCCCGCTTTCCTTCGGTCACCGCTCGATGATGATCCACGACGGCGGGCTTCACGTCACCACCTGGTCGCCGGCCGCCGGGCCCGGCCCGGTGATCCTGCGCACCGAGGACGGCGAGAGCTGGAAACAGACCTGCGAGCCCGGTCTGCACGGCCTGCCGGTGACCGCCATCCGCACCCTCGTCACCTTCAAGGGCAAGGTCTACACGACGCCGTCGGGCGCCCGCGGCGGCAACCCGAACGTGGCGTCCCATTCGATCGTCTACGAGAGCGAGGATCCGCGGACCGGCGTCTGGGAACCGGTCAGCGAATTCGGCTTCGGCGACTACCCAGAACCAGGTCGGTCCGGCGGCGGCCGAGCTGATCCGGATCAATGGCGACGGCAGCTGGGATCTGATCGTCGGCGGTGCGCGGTGGACCCCCGAGGGCTACAAGGAGCCGCTATCGGGCTGGACCGAGGGCTTCGACAACTGGTTCGCCGGCTATTTCTGGCGCATGTGCGTCCATGACGGTTGGCTCTACCTGTCGACTTATGACTGGAGCGCCACCCTGCCGTATGCGCGGCGGGACAAGTGGCCCCAGGAGGCCTGCAACATCATCAACCGGCTGAGCGTCGACTTCCTCAGGGACTATGCCAGCGGCTGCGCGGTCTATCGCAGCTTCGACGGCGAGAACTGGCTGCCGCTGACGACGGACGGGTTCGGAAATCCCTACAACCTCGGCCTGCGGACCATGACGTCGACCCCGCACGGCCTGTTCTTCGGCACGGCGAATCCGTTCGGGCCCCGACTGTGGTCGTTCGAACGCGAAGCCTACCTGCCGAACCCGCAGGGCGGGTGCGAGGTGCATCTCGGCGTGCCGGCAGCGCGGGCGGCCTGAGATGAACGTGGAGGTTCCACTCCCGGTCCAGGCCCGCCTCTACGGCCTGCCGCCGATTCTGGTCGCCGAACTGGACGGTGCGCCGGTGCAGCTTCGCCGCGCCGAGCCGGTCCCGGCCGACGGCTTCGATGTCCTGCTGGACGGCGTGCCCTATTTTCACCTGAAGGAATGGCACTACCATGTCCTGAACAGCGTGTTCGGCGCGGGCGCGGATACGCTGGACGGGATCGCGGGGATCGTGGCCGACCGTTTCGGCATGCGGCCCGAGGCGGACGAGATCCGCGCGCTGTTCCTCGACCTCAACGACCATGGCCTGCTCGACGCGGACGAGGCCCAGGGTCTGGCCGTTGTTGCCGGCGCACTCGCCCCCACCAAGGTTGTCGCCGAGGATCCGGAAACGGCCCGCAAGGCGCAGGCCGGGACCGTGGTCCAGCCTGCTTCCAGCCGCAAGGGAATCCCCCTGTTCCGCCCGGCGCCGCTGCTGCGGCTTCTGCAGCCCTTGTTCCGGCTCGCGGTCGTCGCCGCGATCGCGCTGCCGGCGATCGTCGTCGTGGCCGCCTTCACGACGGTCCGCGACTGGACCGAAATCGTCAGCGGCTTCACGGCGGTGCACCGCGATTTCGATCTGTTCACGTTTCTCGTGTTCGGTCTGCTGACTGTCAATCTGGCCAGTGCGGTCGCCCACGCCGCTGCGGTCCACGCGATGGGCGGAACCGTGGATGCGGTGGCGCTGCGTTTCTATTTCGGGGTCATCCCGCGACTGACGCTGTGGCTCGACGATACCGAGAAACTGAGCCGCCGGCAGGCGATCTGGACCCATGCGGCACCGCTTCTGACGCGCCTGCTCCTTGCGTCAGCCGGGATCCTGGTCTGGGATGCGACCCGCTATCTCGGCGGTTCGCTGAACCAGATGATCCTGGCGGTGGCGGTCACCGCCTTCGTGTCGTTCCTGATCGCGGCCTGTCCGCTTCTCAAGGGAAGCGGCTACCTGGTGCTCGCCGAGTTCCTCGACGAGCCCAATCTGCGGGCCAAGGCGATGCGGGCCTTGCTGAACGTGTTCAACCGGAACCACTACCAAGTGGTCGACGAGCGTATCCTGGTCGCCTACGCGCTGGCCTCGCTGCTGTTCGCGGCGCTGCTGCTCGTCGGCGTCCTGCTGGTGCTGCAGGAGCGGCTCGTCAGCGGCTTCGACGCGACCGGCTACGCGGTCGTTGCCGGCATCGTGGCGCTGCTGGTCTGGAGGGTCGTGTCCCAGTTGAGGACGACCAACGAACTCTACTGGAAAAGCTACCGGTTCGAACGGTGGAGGGAGCGGACCTTGCCAAGCCAAGCGCAGAAACAGATCAACGAGAAACACGCCTTCGGGATCTGGAAGGTCACCCGGATCATGGCACTTGCGGCGCTCGTGCTGCTGTTGTTCCAGCCCTATCCCTATCGGCCGAGCGGGCAGGTGACGCTGCTGCCCAATGCGATGCGCGAGCTCAGCACCGACATCGAGGGCATCGTCGCCGAGGTCCATTTCGAAGGCGGCGAATACCTCACCGCGGGCACGCTGATCGCGAAGCTGGATACCCGCGATCTCGAGGCCGAGATGCGGGTGCTCCAGGCCCGGCTTCAGGAGGCGACGGTGAACGACGACTTCGCCGGCGACGAATGCGATCGCAACGCACCTCTCGCGAAGTCCGGCAGCATTTCGGATGCCGCGTTCCAGAAGACGCTGTCGCGCTGCTCCGAGACCGCGGCGGCACTGGAAACCGCCAAGGCCGAGATCCAGCGGGTGGGACTGCGCATCGAGCGCAGCAGCTTCCGTATGCCCTTCGACGGAACCCTTGGCACCCTCTATCTGCAGGAGCGGCTCGGCACCTACCTCGACGAGGGGGAAGCGATCGCCTCGGTGCGGGACACCTCGTCGTACAAGGTCAGGCTGCGGATCCGCGAGGTCGACGTGCCTCTGGTCAAGGTCGGCGATCCGGTCGAGGTGCGGGTCTATGCCTACCCAAGCCAGATCTTCCTCGGCGAGGTCCGCAGCATCGACCCGGATGTCGAGTTGAAGACCGGCGCCACCGTCACCGAGATGGTCGCCACGATCGAAAACCGTGACGACATGCTGCAGTCGGGCATGACCGGCTATGCCAAGGTCGCCGGCGAGGAAAGGCAGATCTGGGAAATCCTCACCCAGACGATCCACCGCTTCATTGCCATCGATCTCTGGGCCTGGCTGCCCTGAACCCTTGCAAACGGGAATTCCCAATATGCTACAGGACACTCCGACCGGAAATCACGTGGTGGTGGTCGTCATGGACAGCTGCCGCTACGATTCCTTCCTCGCCGCCGACACCCCGAACATCGACAGCCTGGGGCCGGTCGAACGGCGTTTCTCGTATGCGTCATGGACGGCGCCGTCGCACCACGCCTTCTCGATGGGCCTCTTGCCGCACCCGAACCCCAGCGGCATCTCGGCCTCGGACGTCTACCGCATCGAATACGACAAGTGGCGGGTCCGCACCGGACTGGACGAGATCGACTTCCAGTCCTTCCTGCCGCACCTGTCGCTGCCGCGCGTGCTGAACAAGCTGGGCTACGAGACCATCGGGCGCGTGTCGATGCCGGTGCTCAATCCGGCGACGCCCTTCGCCCGGGACTTCGAGGACTACCGGCTGATGGAGAACCACAACGCCTTCGACCGTATGGTCGATGAGGCGAGCCTGCCCGAGGACGAGGACGAGCAAAAGTTCTACTTCTTCAACCTCGGCGAGACGCACTATCCTTACATGCTGGACGACGCCACCCTGCCGATCATTTCGGGCGTGCACGGCGTGGTCAAGAAGTTCGGCAACGCGCCCCAGACCGACGGGCGGCTGTCCTGGGAGGAGTTCCTGACCGAGGACCGGATGGAATCGCTCCGCACCGCGCAGATCCGCGCGGTCGAACATGTCGACCGCCTGATCGGGAAGCTGATCGAGAAGGCGGCCAAGGGGCGGACCCACCTGATCGTCACCGCCGACCATGGCGAGCTGTTCGGCGAGGATGGCTATTTCGGACACGGCCCGATCATGCACCCGAAGGTCTTCGAGGTGCCTTATGTCGAAGCCATGATCGTCTGAGGCGCATCTTGGATCTGCCCGCGCCGATCTTCCTGCTGGCCCCGCCGCGGTCGTTCACCACCCTGGTCAGCGGCATGCTGGGCATGCACCCACAGACCTACGGCCTGCCGGAGCTGACCATCTTCTTCCGGCGCGACCTGAATGAAATGTGGCTTCTCGGCCGGGCCGACAACCAGTTCGACCCGCGGATGCGACACGGGATCCTGCGCGCCGTCGCCGAGATTTACTTCGGCGAACAGAGCGACGAGGCGATCATGGGTGCGGAGCGCTGGTGCGCCGCGCGCCAGCGCCGGCCGGTGGCCGAGGTCTTCAACGAGCTTCGCGCGAAGCTCGCGCCGTTCCACGTGGTGGAGAAGAGCCCGGACTACACGCTCAGCGTCGCGATCATGAAGCGGCTGTTCGCGGCCTGTCCCGACGCCCGCTTCATCTTCCTTACGCGCCACCCGATCAAGCAGTGCGAATCCACGCTGAGCATCAACAACGGATCCTATCCAAGGACGTCGAACTCCATCGCCTACGAGAACGGCAAGGCCATTCTCGACCCCCAGATCGCCTGGCACGACGCGAACCTCAACGTGAAGATGTTCCTGGAGGATGTGCCGCCGGCGCAGTACCTGAGGGTGCAGGGCGAGGAACTGCTGGCCGAGCCCGAGCAGCAGCTGGCGGAGATCTGCCGCTGGCTCGGCCTTCGCGACGACGCCGAGGCCATCGCGAGCATGCTTCAGCCCGAGCGCAACTCCTTCGCCTGTTTCGGCCCGGTCTCGGCGCTGTTCGGCAACGATCCCAACTTCCTTCGGAATCCCTATTTCGGCCGCCAGAGCAAAAAGAAGCTGCCTCCGCTGGACGGGCCGCTGTCCTGGCGACCTGACGGCGGGCGGCTCTTTCCCGAGGTGGTGGCGATGGCACGGGAGTTCGGTTACTGAGATGACCCGGCACCTCGGCAACCTGACCTATAGGCGCGCGGACCACGTCGTCGCCGACCCGCAGTGCGAGGCCTCGCGGCGGGAACTGATGGCGGACTGGCGCCGCATCCAGATCCGGGCGCTGGTCCTGGCGCACCTTCGGCGGATCGTCCGGAAGGACGGGCTGTCCCAGACGCTTGAAGGGCTTTACGACCAGAACGGCAATCCGCCGCACAACATCAGCCTTCGCAAGCTTCTGCGCCAGTATCGCGTGATGCGGCGTCAGCAGGGCTGGCTTGAAGCGGTTGTCGGCGAACTGCGCGAGCGCCTGAAGACGCTGGACCTCGTGCGCTACCGGAAGGAGCGGGCGCAGATGCTGGCCGAGCTGCGCCGGCGCCGCGCCGGACGCGAGGGCATGCTTGCCGCGGCTCTGCCGGACGGCGTGCAGGAAAGCCAGCTGCCGCCAAAGCTTCGGGCGCTGATCCGGAAGGCGGTGGAGCTGGAGATCGAGCGCAAGGAGGTTCGCAACGTGATCTCCATCGACCCCGATGAATTCGACCTGAATTCGTCGCGGAAAGCGCAGACCATGATGCGGTACCTGTTCGTCGAACACGTCCGGAGCAACCGAGAAAACCTGCCCAGTGATCCGGCGGCACAATACGCGTATCTGTCCAGCGTTTCGCAGGAGTTCGACGCCCTGATCCTGGACCTGCGCGCCAATATCTACGAACTTGAGGAGTTCATCGAATCGGCTGATTTTCTCGCCATGCAGCGCGGCTGATCGGCGCACCGGTCAAGACGTGATCTGACTGCCGGAAACAGGCAATCGCGGTCCTTCGCGATTGAGCGGGGAAGGTCGGCCATAATTCGTGAGGGGGGGAGAACTGGAAGATCGGCGGGACGACCAGAGCACCGCGGACAGACCGCTCGAAATTGCAGCTCCGCTTGCGCGGGACGAAATTGGCGTCTGGCAGGTTTGCTGGCAGGGGCTGCCGCCGGACGAGGCGCGGGCCTGTCTTTCGATGCTGTCGGCCGAGGAACAGGAACGTTGTGAGAGCTATCGCCGGGCTGATGACCGGATGCGCTTCGGCATTGCCCGGGGCCTGTTGCGGCGGGTGTCGGGCGGTTGCCTCGGCCTTGACGGGGCCGGGCTCCGGATCGCCGATCGCGATGGCGGCAAGCCCTATTGGCACGGCGCCGAGGCGCTTCGCTTCAGCGTCGCGCATTCCGGCGCCTGGATTCATCTCGCCTTCGCCTGGGAAACCGAGGTCGGCGTGGACATCCAGGCCTTGCCGCCGGGGGTCGACATCGACGGTATAGCCGCGCTCGCGATGCACCCCGACGAAGAGGGGCTGCTGGGCTCGATCACCGATCCGCAGGAACGCGAGCGGCTGTTTCTGGCGATCTGGTCCGGGCGCGAGGCCTGTCTCAAGGCCACTGGCGAAGGGATCTTTGCGGACCGTCGTACCCTGTCGGTCCTGCCGGTCGCGCCCCGGTCCCTCTGGCGCAGTGTCAAGCATTCCGATAGCAGATGCATCGGGCTGCGCTGGCTGGATGCGCCAGGGGGATACGATGCGGCGCTTGCCGCGCTCGCCACAGATCCTGCCGGACTCAGCGTTCGGTTCCACCGATTGTCGCCCGGCCCCGAGCCCCTTCCGGGCTAGATCCAGTCGAAGCTGTCGACGGCGGGATCGACATCGACGGCATAGGAAACGAGCTGCTGCTTGGTCCCCAGGAAGTTCGACACCTGCTGCAGCACCGTCAGATCCCCCGAGATATGGCCCGGGGTCTCGACCCGGGGGTTGCCGGGAAAAAGGCTGGTGCGCTGGACGAGTTCGGCGATCTCGACGAACGAGGATCCGTCGTCGGTGCTCTCCAGCACCCGGGCCACGTCGGCCTCCTGATCGTCGAAGACGATGTAGAGATTGCCGTCGTCTGACACAGTCATCTGCATGTAGGTCGCGCTGTCATAGTCCGTCAGAACCTGCGCCGGCAGCCAGTTGTCGGTCTCGCCGTCATAGTGCAGGTAGACCAGCCTGCGGTCGCCGGTCGTGGTGGCCACGTGAAGGTCGAGCCCGTCTGCTACCGCGTTGAAATGACTTCTATATGGATCCCATTGCTGGGGGCCGAAGGTCAGGATCGTCTGGTCGGGCTGGCCGCCTTGAGTGGTGAAGGCGGTCCAGTGCAGCTCGTTCCCTACGGTGTAGAGGGCGTGGATTCCGTCGGCGGTCGACAGCACCCGCGCCGAGCCCGCCTGCGCCTGCGCGGCTGTCAGGGTCTTCTCATCCTGCCAGGTCAAACCGCGGTCGACCGAGCTCTGGAAGGTGATTTCCAGCGTTCCGAACGCCGAGGTTCCGCTGGACGCGATCCAGATCTTGCCGGCAGGGCCGACGGCGATTGTCGGGTGGATCCGGCCCGCTGCGGTGTCGTCGATCAGCACCGTCGGCTGGACCTGAGTCCAGACCCCGGCGGACTGCGCATAGGACTGGTAGGCCACGCGCCCCGCGGCATCGGTGTAAGTCACCGCCAGCAATCCGCTGGGCAGCAGCAGCACGTCGGCGGTCGATTGGGTCGTCGTCTGGGCGATCTGGAACGCGCTGTCCCAGTTGCCGGTCGACAGGTTGTGGCTGAACAGGGTGAGTCCGCCCTTGCTGCCAAGGTTCACCAGCACATGCTCGGCGCCGTCGGCGGTGACAACCATGTGCTCCTGCATCCGCGCGGTCACCATGCGCTCGCTGTCACCGACGATTCCTGTGGGCGCGCTGGTGAGTTGCACCGGCGCCATGGCTGTGGTCGCCGGCAGCGGGGCAGCGGTCGCGAACGGCGCGTCGGAAATGTCCGGTCCAGCGACGGAAAAGCCAGCCTTCATGCCGATCCAGGCGTCGAGGACGGGCGTCACGACGAACGGAGCCGCAACCTTGCCATGATCGAACCCCGTTTCGGCGGCGGCGCGGAGCTCGAGGGCAATTGCGGTTTCCCAGCGCTCGAAGCTGTCCGGCTCGGACGTCGCTTCGGCAGCACGATCCGCAACGGCCGCGTCACCCCGGGCGGTGTCGGCATCCGGCGAAACCGGCGGCGACCACAGCGGGTCCACCGGCGAGCGCATCGGGCGGGAAAACTTCCCGGACACGGGCGCCGCTCCAAACAATGGAAACGGCGGGAGGTCGAATGTTAACGAATGAAATTCTGTGGAGTTCATCTGCCGGCCAGCAATCCTAGGGAGAGCGAATCGCTCCCGGGGGTGCTGCAAGATAACATGGTCGCCACCAGTGGGAAATAGCGCGCGTCGGGACCAGAAACATGCCCGGCAATTCGGCTATTCTTCGCTCCCGGACCGTTCGCCGGGGTTGCGACTGGATTCGGCGCCTGCAATGCGCTAGCGAGGGATTGAAAGGTCGGAATCGGTCTGCAGGATTTCAGGATGCCGATTCCCGATCCAGTGGCGATGGTCGGATCGCCCGGGAATTCGAGGCCCCTATTTGAGGCCGGTTTGGTAGCAGGGTCAGATGTCTCATTTCCGGAAAGCTCGTGGTAGAATGTTCCTGATGCTGAAAGTTCTTTCGCTGGCAGTGATGGCGGCACGCAGCCAATCGGCGGATGCGGCCAACATGCAGGAGATGGCGATCGGCAACCGCACCTACGAGGTGTATTCGCCGGCATCGCTGGGCAACCGTCCGGCGCCGCTGCTGGTGGCGCTGCACGGTGGGCTGGGCAACGCAGGCGCCTTTGCCGACTCGCTTCCGATGTTCGCGACAGCCGACCGGCTTGGCTTCCGCGTGGTCTATCCGAACGGAACCATAACCACCCGTCGGGAGAGCGCGAACCGCAGGACCTGGAATGCGGGGACCTGCTGCGGCCAGGCCGCCAAGCAGGGTGTGGACGATGTCGGGTTCCTGACCGGGATCATCGCCGCGTTCGAAAAACAGGGATTGCTCGCGCCCGGCGAGGTGTTCCTCGTGGGGCATTCGAACGGTGCGATGATGTCCTATCGCCTTGCCTGCGAGAAGCATCGGATGGTGCGCGGGGTGGTCGCGATCTCGGGTCCGCTTGCCCTTCCGTCGTGCCCCTCGGCAGCGGGGGTGCGCGTGCTGCACCTGCACGGCGCCGATGACGATGTGGTTCCGCCGGGCGGGGGACGCGGCAGCTCGACGCTGGACACCGGAAGCCACCAGTCGGTCCAGGAGACCGAGCGGAAACTTACGGCGGCAGGCGCGAAGGTCGATGTCGTGATGCTGAGCGGCGCGGGGCACCTGCTGCCCTCGGTCAGCCGCGCGGCACAACGCCAGATGGGGGCGACGCTTCCCGATATCGTCGGGGGCTTCATCGTCGACAACCGCTGAGGCCACGGGCACGTCTTCGGGCTGCCCGGCCGCAGGCGCAAGACCCGGCGGACCGGTCACGTCAAACGGGTACCGTTGCAACTGCGGAAGCAGGCACGGACCAGGCCCTGGCCGCATGCGCCGATCGGATCGGCCACCGCATCCGCGAAAGTGGGTGGGCGCGGAAGTCCGCAGTTGCGCGCGGATCCGGAACGACGTTGTCCGGGACCGCCTGTTCGACCCCGGCGACGCCGACCTGCGCAGGCCTCAGCAGAAATTCGACCTTCCCGCGCTCGCGATGGGGGACGGGCTGCGCGATCGCCACGCCCCGACGCGTGCCCCTTGCTGCGGCTCTGTCGCACACTCCGTCTGGTATCCGGACCGGCCCCTGTCCCGGACAGTCCTGTCCCACAACCTCCGTGACCGGGATGCCGAGGGCGGTGAACCCGTTCAGCTTGGCGCCACGGACCTGGAATCAGGGACCCGACCCTCGCCGCCGCCATCCTAGACAGGCTCGCGTACACCGCCATTTGCCTCGAACTCTCCGCAGAAATCATGCGAAGGATCGCAACACGCGCCCATCTTCCCGGAACGTGTGCCACCTACACGACTCCGCGCCAGCCGTCGCGCGTGGGTCTGTTCATGCCACCCGGCTACGTGGATGGAGTCACAGAAGGAATCCCTCAAGGGCAACGTGCTTCGAGCCCTTGGAGTCGGCATGGACAAGGATCGAGCGTCCAGAAGAGAATATTACATAACAGCTATTGCGAAGATTCGGACCGCATATCGCTGATGAAGCCACGTGAGCACCCTTGAAGCATTGGTGCTGGCGTGGAATCTGTCGGGCATCTCCCGAGCCACGAGGGCGCCGTCGGATGACCGAACCGCCCCAGGCCCCGCGCGCCCCGCTTCCATTTCCGCCCGGATGGACGGGGCCGCCCCGCAGGCGGCCCCAAAAACTTGCCGGGATCGGTTCCGGCGTCAGTGCGCCGAGACCTCCGCGGTGCCGTTCTGCCGGTTCCAGCGGATCGACGACCACAGCGCGATGCCGATCAGCGAGGCGCCGCCCAGGCCGGTGATGACCTCGGGGATGTGGACGATGGTCTGGCAATACATGATCACCGACAGGATCAGGATGGCGTAGAAGGCGCCGTGCTCGAGATAGCGGAACTGGGCGAGCGTGCCCTTCTCCACCAGCATGATGGTCATCGACCGGACATACATGGCCCCGACGCCGAGACCGATGGCGATCACGAACAGGTTGTGGCTGAGCGCGAAGGCACCGATCACGCCGTCGAACGAGAACGAGGCATCCAGGACCTCGAGATAGAGGAATGCGCCCAGACCGCCGCGGGCGGCGCCGGACATGGCTTCCTCGTTCTTGTCCAGGACCCCACCTAGAACCTCGACCAGCAGGAAGGTCAGCAGGCCCCAGATCGACGCGGTGACGAAGGCGATCGATTCAGCCTCGGGCAGGATGCGCGAGAACAGCAGCATGATCACCAGCACCACGGCGATCTCGATGCCGCGGATCGAGGAATAGCGCGAGGCCCAGTCCTCGAGACTGTGGACCCAGTGCACGTCCTTCTCGTGGTCGAAGAAGAAGTTCAGCGCGACCATCATCAGGAAGGTGCCGCCGAAGGCCGCGATGGGCAGGTGGGCGTCGTGCATGATCTCGGCGTATTCCTCGGGCCGGGCCGCTGCCAGCACCATGGCCTGCCACGGGCCGATGTTCGCCGCGACCACCACGATCAGCACCGGGAAGATGATGCGCATCCCGAAGACCGCGATCACGATGCCCCAGGTCAGGAAGCGCTGCTGCCAGACCGGTGTCATGTCCTTGAGCTTGTTGGCGTTCACGATGGCGTTGTCGAAGGACAACGAGATTTCGAGAACCGCAAGGACGCAGACGATGAAAAAGACCTTCATCGCGCCGGCGATCGTGTGTTCGGTGGCAAAGCCCAGCCAGAGGCCAAGGGCAAGACCGATCGCCGTGACGATGAAGGCCCACTTGAAGTAGCCGATCGTCGAGGTGTGGGAGACGGGCTGCATGCTCATCGGGCGTCTCCGAGGCAGCAGGAAAGCGCGCAACGGGCGTGGTTACGCTGAAGGCGCGTGCGAATGGGATTCATCAGCCAAGGTTCCACCGGCTTCACGTTCGGCGGCGCCGACATCGCAAGAGCGCCGAATACTCTCACCAGAGGGGCCCGGTCACCGTGTGATCGCTCCGGTCTGAAGTCCGTCGCCGGACCGTGGGAGCGTGGCCGGAACATGGCGTCACGATCCTATTCCGTCAACCTTTCGTGATCGAATTTTTTCGGCGCGGTCTGTTCGGGTTGCCGCCCCCGCGACAGGCCGACCCCCGCGTCCGGAACTCCGCCGGCCGGCCGCGCCGCCATTGGGTGTCTGGTCCAGGCCGGTGACTGCCGCTAGGGTGGCACATGGCGCCGGCTGCGGTCCGGTGCGGCCAATGCGGCCGACGGGGTCAACGACGGGGGGTCAATGACACGCATCGTCTTTCTCGACCGCGCCACCATCGCGCCGCAGGTGGTGCTGCCGCGTCCGTCCTTCGCGCACGAATGGGTCGCCTTCGACCGGACCCGGCCCGAGGAGACCCCTGCGCGGCTGGCCGGCGCCGGGGTCGCCATCACCAACAAGGTGCGGATCGACGCCGCCGCGCTGGACGCCGCGCCGGGGCTGCGGCTGGTCGCGGTCGCCGCGACGGGCTACGACTGCGTCGATCTGGACGCCTGCACCGCCCGGGGCGTCGCGGTCTGCAACGTGCGCGGCTATTCGGTCAATACCGTGCCCGAGCATGTCTTCGCCCTGCTGCTGGCGCTGCGCCGCAACCTCGTGCCCTATGCGGCCGAGGTGCTGGACGGCGCCTGGCAGCGTGCCGGGCAGTTCTGCTTCTTCTCGCACCCGATCCGCGATCTGGCCGGCACCACCATGGGCATCGTCGGGCGCGGCGGCATCGGCAGCCGGGTCGGCGCCATCGCCGCCGCCTTCGGGATGGAGGTGATCCACGCCGCAAGGCCGGGCGAGCCCGGATCCGGCGAC
>JBGAOK010000078.1:0-16007 GCA_044221805.1 Meridianimarinicoccus sp. | reverse complement strand
GGGATGGGGTGCATCGCGTGGCGCGCGGGACGCGCGCCGCCGCTTGGCCGCGTCGGACCTGGGACGCCGGCGCGGCCGGGTCAGCGGATCTTCAGCGTCGCCAGACCCACCAGCGCCAGGATCAGCGAGATGATCCAGAAGCGGATCACGATCTGCGGCTCCTGCCAGCCCTTCTTCTCGAAATGGTGGTGGATCGGCGCCATCAGGAACACCCGCCGGCCGGTGCGCTTGAAGTATCCGACCTGGATGATCACGCTCAGCGCCTCGACCACGAAGAGGCCGCCGACGATCGCCAGCACGATCTCGTGCTTGGTGGCGACCGCAATGGCGCCGAGCGCGCCGCCAAGGGCGAGGCTGCCGGTGTCGCCCATGAACACCGCCGCGGGCGGCGCGTTGTACCACAGGAAGCCGAGGCCGCCGCCGATCAGCCCGGCCACGAAGACCAGCAGCTCGCCGGTGCCGGGAACGTAGTGGACGTCGAGATAGGTCGAGAAGTCGACCCGGCCGACCGCATAGGCGATGATGCCGAGCGCGCCCGCCGCGATCATCACCGGCATGATCGCCAGCCCGTCCAGCCCGTCGGTCAGGTTCACCGCATTGGCCGAACCGACGATCACCAGCATGGCAAAGGGGATGAAGAACAGCCCCAAGTGCCACAGCAGCCCCTTGAAGACCGGGAAGGCCAGCGCCCCGGTCAGATCGGCAGGGTGGAACCACATCGCCCAGGCCCCGGCGACCGCGGCGATGGCGAAGCCCGCCGCCAGCCGCACCCGGCCTGGCACGCCCTTGTGGTTCTGCTTGGTCACCTTGGCGTAGTCGTCGGCAAAGCCGATCAGGCCGAAGCCTGCGGTGACGAACAGCACCATCCAGATGAAGGGGGAATCGAGCCGCGCCCAGAGCAGGGTCGAGACCAGCAGCGCGCCAAGGATCAGCACGCCGCCCATGGTGGGGGTGCCGGCCTTGGTCTTGATGTGGCTTTCCGGGCCGTCCTCGCGGATCGGCTGGCCGCGGCGCTGGCGCTTCCTCAGCAGGTTGATCAGCGGCCGGCCGAACAGGAAGCCGAAGACCAGCGCGGTGAAGAACGCGCCCCCGGCGCGGAAGGTGATGTAGCGGAACAGGTTGAAGGCATCGCCTCCGTCGGAGAGCGCGGTCAGCCAGTAGAGCATTCTCAGAAATCCTGCGTTGCGGGGGCCGCGCCCTGGCCGAGACGGCGAAGCGCGTCGACGACCGTCGCCACGCGGGACCCGAAAGACCCCTTCACCAGCACCACGTCGCCCGGACGGGCCAGCGCGCCGGGATCGGCGTCGAGATGCGCGGCCAGTTCGGCGGCGGTTTCGGCCCAGAGGCCGCGCTTCGCCGCGGGCAGCGCGGCGTGAAGATGCTGCATCCGGGGACCGGCGCAGTGGACCCGGTCGATCGCCGTCATGGCGGGAAGCGCCGCGACGGCGGCATGGAGCGCGGCCTCGTCAGGGCCCAGTTCCAGCATGTCGCCCAGGATCGCCACCCGCTGCCCGCCCGCGGGTTCGGCGGCGGCCAGCACCTCGAGTGCCGCGGCCAGCGAGGCGGGGTTGGCGTTGTAGGCGTCGTCGATCAGGGCGAAGGCGCCGGCCGGGGTGCGGACGGTCTCGCGGGTGCCGCGCCCGCCCGGGGGCAGCCAGCTTGCCAGGCCGTCGGCCGCCGCCTGCAGGTCGCCGCCGATCGCCGCGACCGCGGCCAGGGCGCCGGCGGCATTGGCGGCGAAGTGGCGTCCCGGCGTGGCGAGGCGGACCGGGATCGCCCTTCCGTCGAAGCGGAAGGTGAAGCGGGTCTCGTCGCTGCCGACCTGAAGGCCGGTGACCCGGGCCTCGGCGGCCTCGGTGAGGCCGAAGCCGATCACCCGCGCCGCGCCGGCCGCGCCCAGGCGCAGGATCGGCGCGGTCGGCAGGTCGGCGTTCAGCACCGCGGCGCCGCCGGTGGACAGGCCCGAGAAGATCGCCGCCTTCTCGCGCGCGATGCCGTCGAGCCCGTCGGGGAAGGCTTCCAGATGCGCCGGCGCTACGATCGTCACCATGGCCACGTCTGGGCGGGCGATCGCGACCAGCGGCGCGATCTCGCCGGGGTGGTTCATGCCGATCTCGATCACCGCCACGTCCACATCCGCCGGGCAGCGCGCCAGCGTCAGCGGCACGCCCCAGTGGTGGTTGAAGCTTTTCTCGGCGGCATGGACCCGGCAGATCGGCGCCAGCGCGGCGCGCAGCATCTCCTTGGTCGAGGTCTTGCCGACCGAGCCGGTCACCGCGATCACCCGGCCGCGAAGCCGCGCCCGTGCCGCCCGGCCCAGATCCTCGAGCGCGGCCTGCACGTCGGGGACCAGGAGCAGCGGCGCATCCATCGAGACGCCTTCGGGGATGCGCGAGACCAGCGCGGCGGCCGCGCCCTTCGCCAGCGCCTCGACCACGAAGTCATGGCCGTCGCGCCGGTCGGTCAGGGCGATGAAGAGGTCGCCCGGTTCAAGGCTGCGGGTGTCGATCGAGAGCCCCGACGCCGCCCAGTCGCCGCGCACCGCGCCGCCGGTGGCGGCCGCGGCCTCGGCGGCGGTCCAGAGCACGCCTGCGGGACCCTTCCCGGTCGCGCTCACGGGCGCCGGCCTTCCAGCGCCGCGACCGCGACACTGGCCTGTTCGGCATCGTCGAAAGGATAGACGCTGTCACCGATGGTCTGGCCGGTCTCGTGGCCCTTGCCGGCGATCAGCAGCGCGTCGCCCGGCCCCAGCGCATCGACCCCGCGCAGGATCGCCTCGGCCCGGTCGCCGATCTCGGTCGCCTCGGGGCAGCCGTCCAGCACCATGGCGCGGATCGTCGCCGGCACCTCGGAGCGGGGATTGTCGTCGGTCACGATCACCTCGTCGGCACATTCGGCCGCCGCCCGGCCCATCAGCACCCGCTTGGCCCGGTCACGGTCGCCGCCGGCGCCGAACACGATCACCAGCCGGCCCAACACATGGGGCCTCAGCGCCCGGCAGGCGGTGGCGATGGCATCGGGGGTATGGGCGTAGTCGACGAAGACCGTGGCGCCGTTCGCCCGGGTCGCCACCAGCTGCATCCGCCCGCGTACGGTGGTCAGTTTCGGCAGGCAGGCGAACACCTCGTCCGGATCCTCGCCGGCGGCGATCACCAGACCGGCCGCGACCAGCACGTTCGAGGCCTGGAAGCCGCCGATCAGGTCCATGTGGGTCTGCCGCGGCCGGCCCTGCCACGAGAAGCGCAGGTCCTGCCCGGTGGCGTCATAGCGCTGGCCCTCGATGCGCAGCGCCGCGTCGTCGGCCCGGCCGATGCCGATCACCTCCTGGCCGCGGGCGACGGCCTCGGCGGCGACGCGGGCGCCGCCCGGATCGTCGAGATTGGCGACGACGATGCCGTCCTCGCCCAGCACCCGGTCGAACAGACCCGACTTGGCGGCGAAATAGGTCTCGAAGTCGTGGTGGTAGTCCAGGTGGTCCTGGCTGAAGCTGGTGAAGCCCGCCGCCGCCAGCCGCACCCCGTCGAGCCGCTTCTGGTCCAGCCCGTGGGACGAGGCCTCCATCGCCAGATGGGTGACGCCGGCCTTGGCCATGGCCGCGAGGTGGCGGTGAAGCGTGATCGGGTCGGGCGTGGTATGGGCCAGCGGCGCCTCGTAGGCGCCTTCGACCCCGGTGGTGCCGAGGTTCGAGGCCGGACGCCCGAGCAACGTCCAGATCTGGCGCGCGAAGGTCGAGACCGAGGTCTTGCCGTTGGTGCCGGTCACCGCGACCACGGTTTCGGGCTGGGCCCCGAACCACAGCGCGGCGGCATAGGACAGCGCTTGCCGGGGATCCTCGGCGATCACCACCGGCACGCCGGCGGCGGCGATGGCGTCATGGGCGATCTGGGCGCCCTCGCGGTCGGTCAGGATCGCGGTCACGCCCTTCTGCAGGGCGGCCGGCACATAGCCCGCGCCATGGGCCGTGCTGCCCGGCAGAGCCGCGAACAGGTGCCCGGCCCGCGCACTGCGGCTGTCGACGCTCAGCCCGGTGATCCGCGCCTCGCGCCCGCCCTGCGCGTGCAGCCCCAGTTCGGCCAGCGACCGCGTCGCCTGATCCGCATCCATACCCTGCCCTGCCCCTCAGTCGTGCTTCGCCGCCTCGCGTACCGCATCCCCCTCGGCGACTTCAACCTCGGGCCGGATGCCGAGCAGCGGACCGATGCGGCGAATGATCTCGGCGGTGACCGGCACCGCGGTCCAGCCGGCGGTGCGGAAGGCCTTGCCGTTGACCACCTCGTAGCCTTCGTCGAGCGTGACCACGAAGACGTATTGCGGGTCATGCATCGGGAAGGCGCCGGCAAAGGTCGCCAGCACCTTGTCCTTGTAGTAGCCGCCATGGGGCCGCGGCTTGTCGGCCGAGCCGGTCTTGCCGCCGACATCATAGCCGGGCACCTGGGCGAAGGTCGCGGTGCCCTTCTGCACCACGTCACGCAGGAAGCTGCGCATGGTGGCCGAGGTCTCGGGCTTCAGCACCTGCGGGCCGAGGGTCCGCCCGGTCTGTTTCAGCAGCGTCGGGCGCACCCGCGTGCCGCCGTTCACGATCGAGGCATAGGCGGTGGCCAGGTGCACCGGGCTGGTCGACATGCCGTGCCCGTAGGAGATCGTCATCGACTGGATCTCGCCCCATTTCGTCGGCAGCAGCGGCCGGCCCGAGGGCGCCTCGGACAGTTCCACCGGGGTCGCCTCGAACAGGCCGAGGCTTCCCAGGAAGGCCTTCTGGCGAGGGCCGCCCAGCCGCTGGGCGATATGGGCGGTGCCGACGTTCGAGGACTTGATGATCACGTTGCGGACGCTGAGCGACGGGCCGTAATTGTGGAAGTCGTTGATCTTGAATCGCCCCCAGTACATCGGGCTGGCGGTGTTCACGACCGAGTTCTCGTTGACCACGCCGGCGTCGATCGCGGCGGCCACGGTCAGCACCTTGAACACCGAGCCCAGTTCATAGACCCCCTGCACCGCCCGGTTGAACAGCGGGCTGTCCGAGGGGTCGTTGGTCAGGGCGACCGGCGGGCGGTCGTTCGGATCGAACTGCGGCAGCGAGACCATCGAGACGATCTCGCCGGTATGGACATCCATGATCACCGCGCTGGCGCCCTTGGCTTTCAGCAGGTGCATCCCGCCCTGCAGCACCTCGGTGACGGTGGACTGGATCGTCACGTCGATCGACAGTTCCAGCGGCTGGTCCAGCTGTGCCGGGTCGCGCAGGCGGTCGTCGAAGGCCTTCTCGATCCCGGCCACGCCGATCACCTCGGCGGCGTCGACGCCTTCGGTGCCAAAGCTGGCGCCGCCCAGCACATGGGCCGCCAGCGGGCCGTTGGGATAGATCCGCATGTCGCGGCTGGCGAACAGCAGGCCCGGATCGCCGATGTCATAGACCGCCTGAATCTCCTCGGGCGACAGGGTCTTGCGGATCCAGATGAACTTGCGCCCCTGCTCCTCGAGCCGGGCACGCAAAAGCTTGGGGTCGAGGTCGGGGAAGATTTCGGCCAGCTTCGCCACCGATCCGGGGATGTCCACCATCTCCTGCGGGTGGGCATAGAGCGCCTGGGTGACGAGGTTGGTCGCCATCAGGCGGCCGTTGCGGTCGACGATGTCGGCGCGGGCGCTGGTGATCTTGCTGCCGCTGCCGAAATGGGTCGGCTCGGTCGGCAGCGAGGTCGCGAGCCCGCCCATCCGCACGCCCACCGCGGTGAAGGCGACGATGAAGAACACGCTAAGCACCAGAAGCCGGCCCTGGGCCTGGCGGCGCAGCTTGTCGTGTATCGCCTCGCGTCTGAGCTTGCGATTCTCGCGTTCGATCAGGTCCGGGTTCTCGCCGCGGTCGCGGGCGCGCAGGATCGGCGCCAGCGGACGCAGCGGGCGGCGGGCTTCACTCATGGGCCGGGTCTCCTTCGACGGGTGCTTCCGCGGCGACGGCATCGGTGCCCTCCAGCGGGGCAACCTCCTCGAATACGGCTTCGTCCACCACCGGGGCCGGGGCGGTCGAGGCGAACGAGGGCGGGATCGGCTTGGTGCCCGGCAGCGGCAGGCCGTCCTCGGTGCCCTTGTTGGGCAGGGTCGGCATCCCGTCGACCAGGTAGCTCGGCACCGCCTCGATCTCGGGGGCGGGATAGGGAATCGCGGTGACCCGGCCGAACTGGGCCGAGGTCATCGGCAACAGGCCGAGGCGGGGGAAGTTCAGGTCGGCCAGCTCGCGCAGGCGGTCGGGCCGGTTCAGATAGGCCCATTCGGCGCGCAGAACGCTGAGCTGTTCCTGCAGCCGGCCGATCTCGCCCTGCACGCTGCGCACCTCGGCCAGCACCTCGCGGGTGCGGTAGTTTTCCTGATAGGCCCAGAAGGCCAGCGCCAGAACCGTCGCGCCCAGCAGCAGCCCCAGAAGCACGCGCATCGCTAAGTCTCCAACACAAGGCGCGGCAGTCCCAGGGCCGCGCGATCCACCGCCCCTGCCGGCGCCGCTGTCCGCCGCGCCACCCGGAGCCGCGCCGAGCGTGACCGGGGATTGTCCGCCAGTTCGGCCTCGTCCGGGCCGGCCGCCGCCGCGACCGCCTCCCAGCGCGGCGCCTCGGCCGCGGCTTCGGGGGCATAGCGGTTGGCCCGGCCGGCGCGGCCCGAGCGGTCCTGCAGGAAGCGCTTCACAACACGATCCTCGCCGGAATGGAAGGTCACCACCGCCAGCGCCCCGCCCGGGCGCAGGGCCCGTTCCGCGGCCTCGAGCCCGGCGGCAAGCTGGCCGTATTCGTCGTTCACCGCGATGCGCAGCGCCTGGAAGCTGCGCGTCGCGGGATGGCTCTGGCCGGGCTTGGGCCGCGGCAGGCAGCCGGCGACGATCTCGGCCAGAAGGCGCGCGCGATCCGGCGCGAGGCGCGTTCCTCGCCGTACTGGAACAGGATGTCGGCCAGCAGCGCCTCGGCCGCGCCGTTCACCAGATCGGCGGCCGAGGGCCCGTCCTGGGCCATGCGCATGTCGAGCGGCCCGTCGCGCAGGAACGAGAACCCGCGCTGCGGCTGGTCGAGTTGCATGGAGGACACGCCGAGGTCGAGCACGACCCCATCCACAGGCCCGCCGGCATGCTTGTCAAGCGCTGCGAAATCGCCATGGACCAGAACCAGCCGGTCGCACAGCGTGGCGGCCAGGGGTGCCGCCATGGCGATCGCCGAAGGATCGCGGTCGATGCCGATGACCCGGTCGGCCCCGGCCTCGATCAGGCCGAGGCAGTAGCCCCCGGCCCCGAAGGTGCCGTCGACCCAGACGCCCGTGACCGGAGCCACAGCCTGCAAGAGCGGGCCCAGCAGCACGGGGATGTGCGGCGGGCGGATCGGGGGAACGGCGCACATCATCCTAACCCTGTCGGAACTGGTCGAGGAGAATGAGCGGGTCGGCGCCATCCGGCAAGCCGTCATAGGCGCGCTCGATGCTTTCCGAGTGCTCGGCCAGGTAGGTGGACTCCTTCCAGATCTGGAAGGTGTCTCCGGCCGCCTTGTAATACAGCGTGTCGTCGGCGTTCAGCCTGATCTTGTCGCGCAGTTTCTTGGGCAGGACCATGCGGCCGCCGCCGTCGACCTGCACCGGTTCGGAATGGGCATAGATGAAATCTTCCATGGCGCGGCGGGCGTCGGACCCACGCGGCATGCGCTCGATCGCCCGGTCGACCTCGTCGATCGCCTCCATGGTGTAGCATTCGAGGAACTTGCGGCGCTCGTTGCCATAGACGATGACCAGCGATGCAGGGATGCCTTCGACCCAGTCGGGGTCCGACAGTTCGATCACGCGCCGGAAGGTCGAGGGGATCGAGAGCCGACCCTTCGCGTCGATCTTCTGGCTGTGTTCGCCCCTGAACCTCCGCGCCACTGCCCTGGCCCCGATACCCTTTCGCAGACGCGGAAGCAGCGGATCAAGCCGCTGCCACCGCTCGATCCGCCGCCACCATGTCCCTCAAAGGGGTCCGCCTGCGCGCTGTCTTTGGGGGACTGCTCGTGCGCGCGGCGGAACTTCTTTTGTTTCGGATGAAAGCGATTGCCTGTATGAACCTGCCGTTTTTTTGCTGCGGCCCTCGTTGGAGCCGATCGTTTTCTCCGTGTTTTTTGTTTCGACCCTCGTTGGAGCCGATCGTTTTCTCCGTGACCTAGAGATGCCACGAGCGGTCCCTTCTGACAAGGGATTTCACGGTATTTCGGGGGAATTTTGTGAAATCTGCGACGTCCGACGCCTGCCGGGATCGGCGCAGCGGGTGCCGGATCCACATATCGCGAACCCAACACAAAACTACACCATATCGTGAGAAGCCGCCGCGCCCGCCCGGACCCGGCCGAGGCGCGACGCGGGCAGGACGGGCGGCGGGAAGGCGGCGCAAGCCCCGGAAATGGTCGGAATCAGACCCGACCGGCGGTGGAAACGGCCCGTTCCCGGGCCTAGTTCCGCAAATTCCCGGCGGGGGACCGGGAATCGCCGCGACTCAGCTAAGGCTCAGGCCGGAACGCTGGCGGACAGCCGGGCGGCCAGCGCGTGGAACGGGGCCGCCAGCGGGCTGTCGGTGGCGGCGATGGGCACGCCGGAATCCCCCGACAGCCGGATCTCGAGGTTCAGCGGCAGCGCGCCGAGGAACGGAAGCCCCAGCTTCGCCGCCTCGGCCTCGACCCCGCCCTGACCGAAGACGTGGTCCTCGTAGCCGCATTTCGGACAGATATGCGTGCTCATGTTCTCGATCAGGCCCAGGACCGGCACATCCAGGCGGCGGAACATGTCGATGGCACGGCGGGCGTCCATCAGCGCCACGTCCTGCGGCGTCGAGACGATCACCGCGCCTTCGAGGACGTATTTCTGGCACAGGGTCAGCTGCACGTCGCCGGTGCCCGGCGGCATGTCGATCAGCAGGTCGTCCAGCTCGCCCCAGGCCACCTGCCCCAGCATCTGCTGCAGCGCCCCCATCAGCATCGGCCCGCGCCAGACCAGCGCCTGTTCGGGTTCGACCATCAGGCCGATCGACATCACCGTGACGCCATGGGCGTGCAGCGGATGGATGGTCTTGCCGTCGGGCGAGTCGGGACGCTGCGAGACCCCCATCATCCGGGTCTGGCTCGGCCCGTAGAAATCCGCATCCAGCAGCCCGACCCGGCGGCCGGCCCGGGCCATGGCCACGGCGAGGTTGGCCGAGACGGTGGACTTGCCCACGCCGCCCTTGCCCGAACCGATGGCGATCAGCCGCTTCACGCCGGGGATCCGCTGCGGCCCCTGCTGGGGCGTCGGATGCCGGCCGATATTCAGGCTTGGCGGCTCGCCCTTGGGCGCAGCCCGGGCGGTGTGGGCGGTCAGCGCCACGGTGACCCGGTCGACCCCGGCCAGCGCGGAGACCGCGCGCTCGGCGGCGGCGCGCACCGGCTCCAGACCCTTCGCCGCGTCGGCCGAGGGCGATTCAATGACGAAACTTACCGCGCTGTCCCGGATCGACAGCGCGCGCACCAGATCCGCTGAGACGAGGCTGCCGCCTTCCGGCAGGCCGATCCCGGAAAGTGCCGCCAAAACCTGTTCCTTCGTGACCGCCATGCCGTTCCCTCCGTTCCAGTTCCGCGGCGGCCAGACCACCACGCGCCCCCAAGGGGGCGGCCCCATCCTGCCGCCACGGCCCGGCCGCCGCAACCGGTCCAACCCATGCATCCGCAGCATGGCAGCCATGCGCCAATTTGCGGTTGTGCAGGTGCAGCATGATGCTATCTTTTGTTCAGTACGGTGAATAAAGTCGACGCGACCCAGACCCCCCGCGCCACAGTTCCAGTTCCGGTCCCTCGGGATCTTTTATCGAGTACGGCGCAGCGGAGCATGTCTCCGGATGATCCGTCAACTTTCATCGCGGTTGGTTACACGGCTCAGAAGACCCCTTCTCCTCCCTGGGTTTTCTGCTTCTGACGGCGGCGCCCTCCTCCTCCCTGGCGCCGCCGTTTTTTATGTCAAGCCTGGACGGAATCGCGGCGGACTTCGACTGGACCTCAAGACGACGGACCCGATTCCCCGCGGAAATCGCGCGTCCTCACCAGTCAATTACTTTACTGCTTGAAGTTTCAGCGCGTCTCGTGCGCCATGCGCGAGCCTGCGGGCGGCGCAGGCCGGGCCGGATGCCGAGTCGCTTGGAAAGCCGGGTCAGACGATGGCGCGGCGCGGGCCGATGTTGTCGAGCCGGCAACAGACATCGAGCAGGTCCTCGATGTCGACCGGCTTGCGATGGATCGAGACGACCGAGCGCGCTCCGGAGCGGATCTCCTGGTCGGACAGTTCGCCGGATCCGGTCACGATGATGACCTTGCACGCCGGGTTGCGCTTTTCTGCCAGGGAAACAAGGCCAAGCCCCGTTGCTCGCCCGAGGTAGAGGTCCAGAAGCATGACGTCGAAATGGTCGGATTCCAGGGCCCCGCGCGCTTCGTCCACCGATCCCGTGACGGTCACGATGTAGCCATGGCCGGCCAGCAGGGTCTGCCACAACAGCCGCAGGTTCGGGTCATCTTCGGCGATCAGGTATTTCACGCTTTTCCTCTGCGGCAAAACGTTACGGGTCGCGGTGACGCATAACCAAGCAATGTGCCGGTTGCCGGGGGCAGTCAAGCTCGCATCCGCCGCCACGCGAGAATCGCGGCGTTAGAACGGCAGGTCGTCGGACGTGGCGGCGCTGGTGACGAAGCGGGACACGATGTGCTTCACCCCGGCCTTGTCGAAGGCGATTTCCAGCTTGTCGCCCTCGACCGACAGGACGCTGCCATAGCCGAACTTCTGGTGGAACACCCGGTCATCCGCGGCGAAGGCGGGGATCGCCTGGGCGTCGATGGCCGGCGCGGCGGCTTCCCGCGGCTGCGACAGGCCATGGCTGCCGACCCGCGCCTGCAGCCGGCGCCAGCCCGGCGAGTTGTAGGCATTGGCCTCGGCCGCGGCCTGTTCGACCCGCGTCCCGCCCGCCATGCGCGCCGACGCCGCCGCGACCTGGCCGCCGCCGTACAGCCCGGGCGGGGTCAGCACCTCCACATGGGCGTCGGGCAATTCGTCGATGAAGCGCGAGGGCAACTGGCTTTGCCACTGGCCGAAGACCCGGCGGTTGGCCGCAAACGAAATGGTGCAGAGTTCCTCGGCGCGAGTAATGCCCACATAGGCCAGGCGCCGTTCCTCCTCGAGCCCGGCGGCGCCGGTCTCGTCCATCGAGCGCTGCGAGGGAAACAGCCCGTCCTCCCAGCCCGGCAGGAAGACGGCGGGAAACTCCAGTCCCTTGGCGGCGTGCAGGGTCATGATGGCGACCTTGGCGCCACTATCGTCCTGCTCGTTGTCCATGATCAGCGCGACGTGTTCCAGGAACCCCTGCAGGTTCTCGAAATTCTCCAGCGCCTTCACCAGTTCCTTCAGGTTCTCCAGCCGACCCGGCGCCTCGGGCGTCTTGTCGTTCTGCCACATCGCCGTGTAGCCGGATTCGTCAAGGATGCGTTCGGCCAGCGCGATGTGGTTCGACGCCGGATCCAGCGCCTCGGCGTGCCACTGGCCGATCTGCACCAGCAGGCGAGACAGTTCCGCCCTGGCCTTGCCCGAGACCTCGCCGGCCTTCAGCAGGATCTTCGCGCCCTCGACCAGCGAGGTGCCGTTGGCCCGCGCCGCGATCTGGATCGTCTGCTGGCCCTTGTCGCCAAGGCCGCGCTTGGGGGTGTTCACCACCCGTTCGAAGGCCAGGTCGTCGGTCGGGCCGACAGCGAGACGGAAATAGGCCATGGCATCGCGAATCTCGAGCCGCTCATAGAAGCGCGGGCCGCCGATCACCCGGTAGGGCAGGCCGATGGTCAGGAAGCGGTCCTCGAAGGCGCGCATCTGGTGGCTGGCGCGGACCAGGATGGCGCAGTCGTCCAGCCCGAACCGCCGGAGGCCGCGGGTGCCCTGCCCCAGCGCCTCAAGCTCCTCGCCGATCCAGCGGGCTTCCTCCTCGCCGTCCCAGTGGCCGATCAGGCGGACCCGCGCGCCATCTTCGGCCTCGGTCCAGAGCGTCTTGCCCAGCCGGCCGCGATTGGCCGCGATGATGCCCGATGCGGCGGCAAGGATGTGCGGCGTGGAGCGGTAGTTCTGTTCCAGCCGGATCACCGCGGCGCCGGGAAAATCCTTCTCGAAGCGCAGGATGTTGCCGACCTCGGCGCCGCGCCAGCCATAGATCGACTGGTCGTCGTCGCCGACGCAGCAGATGTTGCGGTGCCCCGCCGCCAGCAGCCGGAGCCACAGGTACTGGGCGACGTTGGTGTCCTGGTATTCGTCCACGAGGATGTAGCGGAACCAGCGCTGGTACTGGGTCAGCACGTCCGGATGGGCCTGGAAGATGGTGACCATGTGCAGCAGCAGGTCGCCGAAATCGACCGCGTTCAGCTCGCGCAGGCGGGTCTGGTAATCGGCGTAAAGCTGGATGCCGCGGTTGTTGAAGCCGCTGGCTTCCGCCACGGGCACCTTCTCGGGCGTCCAGGCGCGGTTCTTCCAGTGGTCGATCAGCCCGGAAAGCTGCCGCGCCGGCCAGCGCTTCTCGTCGATGTTGCGCGCCGCGATGACCTGTTTCAGCAGCCGGATCTGGTCGTCGGTGTCGAGAATGGTGAAGCCGGATTTCAGCCCGACCAGTTCGGCGTGGCGGCGCAGCAGCTTCACGTTGATGGCGTGGAAGGTGCCCAGCCAGGGCATGCCTTCGACCACCTCGCCCATGAACTGGCCGACGCGGTTGCGCATCTCGCGCGCGGCCTTGTTGGTGAAGGTCACCGCGAGGATCTCGTTCGGGCGGGCGCGGCCGGTGGCCATCAGGTGCGCGATCCGCGCGGTCAGGGCGCGGGTCTTGCCGGTGCCGGCGCCGGCCAGCATCAGGACCGGCCCGTCCAGCGTCTCCACCGCCCGGCGCTGTTCCGGGTTCAGCCCGTCCAGATAGGGCGCCGGCCGTGCCGCCATGGCACGCATCGACAGGCTGCCCGAAAGCGGTGCAGGCGCATCCATGAAGGCATCGCTGTCGTCGTAACCGGCCATGGCGCGAAACTAGTCGAAGCCCGATGCCGAGAAAAGGGCAGTTCTGCGAATGTTCGCGCCGCGACGGGCGGAAGGGTCAGCCGCCAGCCGGCGCGTCGGGGGCCGGGGCGATGCCATAGACCTGCCGCACCCCCGCCACGTAGCGGTCGAACAGCCCGGCGAAGGCGATGATGTCGGCATCGGTCCAGTCGCCGAAGATGGTGCGGAACTTCGACCATTTCAGGTCGCGGAAGGCTTCCATCGCGGCGGTGGCCCGGTCGGTCAGGCGCAGGATCGCGCGCCGCCCGTCGCTTTGGTCGGCCTCGCGGCGCAGGAAGCCGCCGGCGATCAGGTCCGAGGCGATTCGGCTGGCCCGCGACGGGTCGATCGCCAATTCCTCGGCCAGCAAGCCCACAGTGGCGGCCTCGGGCCCGGCGCGGCCGATGCCGCATTCGATCCGGGTCACCGCAGTCAGGGCGAAGAACTGCGCCGGATCAAGACCGAGGCCCAGCTCGGACATCAGCTTGCCCGGCACCTCGCCCTTTACCGCCATGCGGTGCCACAGGAAGATCGCCCCGTCGAGCGCCAGCAGCGCCGCGATCGTGTCGGGGGCGTGCCCGTCGGCGGCGAGGCTGTCGCTGACGCCTTGCTGATAACGCGGTGGGAACTGGCGCGGAGTTTGGTCGTTCATGGCTGGCGGATAGCGGGTTTCCGTGCGGGAGTCAAACATGTGCTAGTCGCATATATGTGCGGTTGACACATAAATGGCTCCGGCGTAGTCAGCCCGAAACGAATCCTGATCCGGCGGTCCCCATGTCAGACGCTCCTTCCCCGCATCACCACGCCCCGGCCCAGGCCGCGACCGGCTCGCCGCGGCTGGTGATCGGCTCGATCGGGGTGCTGTTGCTGCTGGCCGCGATGGACCAGACCATCGTCGCCACCGCGCTGCCGACCATCGTCGCCGACCTTGGCGGGCTGAACCACCTGTCCTGGGTGGTGACCGCCTATGTGCTGGCCTCGACCGTGGTTGCGCCGCTCTACGGCAAGCTGGGCGACCTCTACGGCCGACGGAGCATGGTCTATGTCTCGGTCGGGCTGTTCCTGCTGGGCTCGACCCTGTGCGGCATGGCCGGGTCGATGCCCGTCCTGATCGCGGCGCGCGCCATCCAGGGTCTGGGCGGCGGCGGCCTGTTCGTGCTGGCGCTGGCAGTGGTGGGCGACGTGATCCCCCCGCACGAGCGCGGCAAGATTCAGGGCCTGTTCGCCATCGTGTTCTCGATCTCGTCGATGCTCGGCCCGCTGGTCGGCGGCTGGTTCGTCGAGGTCGCCAGCTGGCACTGGATCTTCTTCGTCAACCTGCCCTTCGGCCTGCTTGCCATCATCGGCTTCACGCTCAGCTTCCCGCATTTCTCGGCCCGGACCCAGCACCGGATCGACTGGGCCGGCGCCGCGACGCTGACCGTTGCCCTGGCTTCGCTGACCCTTCTGACCAGCCTTGGCGGGACGAGCTTCCCCTGGACCTCGCCCTATGCGCTGGGGCTGGGCGTGCTGACCCTGGTGGCGGGCGTGCTGTTCTTCCGCATCCAGGCCACCGCCCCGGAGCCGATCCTGCCGCCCTCGCTGTTCCGGCTGAACGTGTTCCGCAACACCTCGGGCATCGGCTTCGTCGCCGGCGCGGCGATGTTCGGCGCGCTGACCTTCCTGCCGCTCTACCTGCAGATCTCGCTGGGGGCCTCGCCCATGGTGTCGGGCTTCCTCTTGGTGCCGATGACCATGGGGATCCTCGTCGCCGCCAACCTGGCCGGGCGCTATATGGGCCGGACCGGGCGTTACCGGCTGATGACGCTGATCGGCACGGCGGTGATCGCCCTGGGCGGGCTGGCACTGACCCGGCTGGGCACCGGCACCTCGACGACCGGCTTCGGCATCGCGCTGGCCTTCTTCGGCATCGGCATGGGCTGCATCTTCCCGGTGGTGACGACCGCGGTGCAGAACGCGGTGCCGCGCCAGCAACTGGGCACCGCCACGGCCGCGGGCGTGATGTTCCGCCAGATCGGCGGGTCGCTGGGGGTTGCGGTGTTCGGCGCGCTGTTCTCGGCCGGGATCGCCACGGCGATGGCCGGGGCCGGGCTGGACTTGCCGGCGGATTTCGAGATCGGCCCCGACGCCGTCGCCGGGCTGGCCCCGGCGGTGCAGGCGGTGATCGCCACCGCGGTCGCCTCGGCGCTGCACCCGATCTTCTGGATCGTCGCGGTGCTGGGCGCCATGGGCTTCGTGCTGGCGCTGCGGCTCGAGGAGATCCCGCTCGCCACTCGCATCGTGCCGCGGGGAGAATGAGCCGGCCACCCGGCATCGGCTGAAGACCCGGAGCCTCTGCTCCGGGTCTTTTTCCGTGGCGTTATCCGGATACCACCCGCGCCGCCGCGAAGCCCGCTATCCTGCCCCTGCCCATGTCAGAGGAGGACAGCATGGCGAAGATCCTGATGATCACCGGCGACTTCACCGAAGATTACGAGACCATGGTCCCGTTCCAGACCCTGCTCGCCTGCGGCCACAGCGTGGACGCGGTCTGCCCGGGCAAGGCCAAGGGCCAGACGGTCCGGACCGCGATCCACGATTTCGAAGGCGACCAGACCTATTCCGAGAAGCCCGGCCACAACTTCGCCCTGAACGCCAGTTTCGACGAGGTGCGGGCCGAGGATTATGATGCCCTGGTCATCCCCGGCGGGCGGGCGCCCGAATACCTGCGCCTGAACCCCGACGTGCTGGCCCATGTCCGCCACTTCTTCGACGCCGGCAAGCCGGTGGCCGCGATCTGCCACGGCGCCCAGCTGCTGGCGGCGGCGGGCGTGCTGAAGGGGCGGCGCTGCTCGGCCTATCCGGCCTGCGCGCCCGAGGTGACAGCGGCCGGCGGCAGCTATGCCGAGATTGCCGTGACCGACGCCGTCACCGATGGCAATCTGGTGACCGCGCCGGCCTGG
>JBGAOK010000077.1:0-16614 GCA_044221805.1 Meridianimarinicoccus sp. | reverse complement strand
CTGCCCGCAGCCGCGACCGTCGCGGGCACGGCGCCGGGCAACGCCGGCTAGGCGCAAATGGTCGAGACGCTCACGCCGCTTCTGCTGATCGCCGCCGCGGCGCTGACGGTGCCGCCCGGCTGGCACGACCGGCGGGCCCTGAAGCGGGTGCTGGAGCCGCTGATCGCCGCCGGCCTTGCGGTGCTGGTGCTGCGCTATCTCTGGTGGCGGCTCACCGTCACCGTGCTGCCCGCGGACAGCCTCACGGTGCAATCGGCCTTCGTCTGGCTGGTCTTCGCCATCGAGATGCTGTCCTGGGTCGACGCGGTGATCCTGTTCATGGCGCTGCTGCGCCGCACCGACCGCAGCGCCGAGGCCGACCGCCACGAATCGCGCCTGCGCGCCCTGCCCGCCGCCAGCCTGCCGATGGTCGACGTCTTCATCGCCACCTACAACGAACCGGTCGAGGTGCTGGAAAAGACCATCATCGGCGCCCTCGCGCTCGACTGGCCCCGGGACAGGCTCCGGGTCTGGGTGCTGGATGACGGCCGGCGCGACTGGCTCAGGGCCTATTGCAACCGGCTCGGCGCCCGGCACATGACCCGGGACAACAACCACCACGCCAAGGCCGGCAACATCAACGCCGCGATCCGGCGCACCGATGGCGAATTCTTCCTGGTGCTCGACGCCGACTTCGTGCCGCACCGCAACTTCCTGTTCCGCGCCATCGGCTTCTTCGACGACCCCAGCGTCGGCATCGTGCAGATCCCGCACAATTTCTTCAACGGCGACCCGATGCAGTCGAACCTCGGGGTGCGCGACAGCCTGCCCGACGACCAGCGACTGTTCTTCGACGCGATCATGCCCGGCCGCGACGGCTGGGACTGCGCCTTCTGCTGCGGTTCGAACGCGCTGACCCGGCGCAGCGCGATGGAGGCGGTGGGCGGCGGCCTGCCCACCGGCTCGATCACCGAGGACATGCTGCTGACTCTGGCGCTGCTGAGGAAGGGCTATGTCACCCGATACCTGAACGAACGCCTCGCGGTCGGCCTGGCGGCCGAATCGCTGCCCGCCTTCTTCGTCCAGCGCGCCCGCTGGGCCCAGGGGGCGATGCAGATCCTCTATCTGAAGGAAGGTCCGCTCGGCCCCGGGCTGAAATGGCACCAGCGGCTGCTGTTCCTGCCGACCCACTGGCTGACCCAGTCCTTCTGCCAGATCACCGCGATGGCGACGCCGGCGATCTATCTCTGGACCGGGCTGATGCCGCTGCTGGCGGCGAACGGCACGACCGTCATGAACTACCAGATCCCGGCGGTGGTCGGCATGCTGGTCGCCATGCGGCTGCTCTGCCCGGGGCAGTTCTTCCCGCTTGCCTCGTCGGCGCACGGGGTGCTGCAGGCGTTCCGGCTGACCCCCACCATCCTGATCACCCTGGTCAAGCCCCATGGCCACAAGTTCAAGGTCACGCCCAAGGGCAGCGACGCCGCCGGCGCCAGTGCCGACCGTTTCACCGTGCTGCTCGCCCTGGGTCTGATGCTGGCCACCGCCTTCGGGCTGATGATCAATGCCGGGATCAACACCCGGATCGTCGATTCCGGGGCGCTGTTCCCGGTTGTGGCGGGCTGGGCGATCTACAACATGCTGGTCCTCAGCGTGGTGGCGACGATCGCGGTCTCGCCGCCAATGCTGCGCACCGAGGAACGCTTCGAGATGGACGAGCCCTGCCGGCTGACCTTCGCCGACGGGGTCTGGTCGGGGCTCGTCGCCAATGTCTCGCTGACCGGCGCGCTCCTGCAGCCCGACCCGGATCTGCCGACTGCCCCGCCCCGGCCCGGCGACTGGTGCCTTGTCGAGATCGCCCGGGTCGGGCGCATCCCGGCCTGCATCCGCCGCGTCCTTGCCGGCGGGATCGGAGTCGAATTCCTGCTGCCGGACGGTCCGCAGCGCATCGCGCTGATCCGGCGGCTCTATACCGAAGGGATCGACAACTCGACCCACAACGACAATGCGCTCGCTATCACCGGACGGCTGCTGTCCAGCGTGGTGCGGGGCGAGCGCCGCTTCGTGCTGACCCAGACCCCGCTGCCCGAGCCTCCCGCCTGGCTGCTGGCCGCCCGCGATGCCGCCCCCGATCCGGGCTGGACGTCCGAGATGCCGGCGGCCGCGGCCGCCCCGATTCCCGGGATCCTCCGCCACGCCGGCTGACAGCCGGCATGGCGCGCCGCCGGCCTCCGCCTTCTGCCCGCCCGTCGCCCCGCCCCGGTCCCCCGCCGCCCACCTGTCGGGCGACGCGCGGGGCAACGCGCCAGTCCCTCGCAGGGCACCCGATCCGGCCTCGCCGCCCCGCCACACCCGGGCCGGACACCGCCCGACCTGCCGACGCTGCCGCCCTTCGGCAAAAGTTCGGCGCCTTCTCATCCAGCCCCTCCCCCACCCGCGCGGCTCGTTCCGGCCTGTCCCTGCCCGCCCCGCAGCTTTCTGGCAACGAACCCGCCGGGACCGCCGCCGGTCCCCTGTCATAACGATCCCGCTCGGTGCCCAGACGGGCTCCGCCCGCTCCCTGGCGCAGCCGCGCGCGCCGCCGGCGCGCGGCCCGGCCCAACGGGATGAGCTGCTGCGGCAGCGGCGGCAAAGACGGGCGGGAGCCGCCCGGCGCCCGGCATGCCCTTGCCGGTCGTCCCTGCTGCTGCAGGTGCCGCTATCGGTGTCCCGTCACCCCTCCCTGCCGCGCCGACCCCTGCCGGGGTCCCGCCCCGCCCGGTCGACGCAGATGGCCGGATTGCGCCGCCGCGGCGCCGCCGCTATAGCACCGCCATGCTCGAGCGCACCTCCAACGCCCCGAAGCTGCCGCCGGAAGTGGCGCGGCGCCGGACCTTCGCCATCATCTCGCATCCCGATGCGGGCAAGACCACGCTGACCGAGAAGTTCCTGCTGTTCGGCGGCGCGATCCAGATGGCCGGCCAGGTCCGCGCCAAGGGCGAGGCGCGGCGCACACGCTCGGACTTCATGAAGCTGGAGCAGGAACGCGGCATCTCGGTCTCGGCCTCGGCGATGTCCTTCGACTTCGATGGCTTCCGCTTCAACCTCGTCGACACGCCGGGCCATTCGGACTTCTCCGAGGACACCTATCGCACCCTGACCGCGGTCGACGCGGCGGTCATGGTGATCGACGGCGCCAAAGGGGTCGAAAGCCAGACCCGCAAGCTGTTCGAGGTCTGCCGCCTGCGCGACCTGCCGATCCTGACCTTCTGCAACAAGATGGACCGCGAGGCCCGCGAGACCTTCGAGATCATCGACGAGATCCAGGAGAACCTCGCCATCGACGTGACGCCGGCCAGCTGGCCGATCGGCCAGGGCCGCGACTTCCTCGGCTGCTACGACATGATCCACGACCGGCTGGAGCTGATGGATCGTGCCGACCGCAACCGGGTGGCCGAGACGATCCAGATCGAGGGGCTGGACGACCCGAGGATGGCGGACCACATCCCCGCCGACCTGCTCGACCAGCTCAGGGCCGAGATCGAGATGGCCCGCGAACTGCTGCCGCCGCTGGAGCGACGCGCCGTGCTCGAGGGCACACTGACGCCGATCTGGTTCGGCTCGGCGATCAATTCATTCGGGGTGCGCGAGCTGATGAAGGGCATCGCCGAATTCGGCCCCGAACCCCAGCCCCAGGCCGCGACGCCGCGCCAGATCGGTCCCGAGGAGGACAAGGTCGCCGGCTTCGTCTTCAAGGTGCAGGCCAACATGGACCCCAAGCACCGGGACCGGGTGGCCTTCCTGCGGCTGGCCTCGGGGCATTTCACCCGAGGCATGAAGCTGACCCATGTGCGGGCGAAGAAGGCGATCACCGTCTCGTCCCCGGTCATGTTCCTGGCTGCCGACCGGGAACTGGCCGAGGAAGCCTGGGCCGGCGACATCATCGGCATCCCCAACCATGGCCAGCTGCGCATCGGCGACACCCTGACCGAGGGCGAGGCGCTGCGCGTCACCGGCATCCCGTCCTTCGCGCCGGAACTCTTGCAGGCCTGCCGGGCAGGCGATCCGATGAAGGCCAAGCATCTGGAAAAGGCGCTGATGCAGTTCGCCGAGGAAGGCGCGGCCAAGGTGTTCAAGCCGATGATCGGCTCGGGCTTCATCGTCGGCGTGGTTGGACCGCTGCAGTTCGACGTGCTGGCCAGCCGGATCGAGGGCGAATACAGCCTGCCGGTACGCTTCGAGCCGACCCAGTTCACCTCGGCGCGCTGGGTCACCGGCCCGAAGGACAAGGTCGAGGCCTTCGTGAACGCCAACAAGGGCCATATCGCCACCGACAACGACGGCGACGTGGTCTACATGACCCGCCTGCAATGGGACATCGACCGGATCGTGCGCGACCATCCCGACCTGACGCTGAGCGCCACCAAGGAGATGATGGTCTGAGCGCCGCGCCCGCAGACCGCCTGCCGGTTCCCCCGGCGCGGCCTCAGCGCAGCGCCAGGGCGGCGATCTCGGCCCGGACCTCGGGCATCAGGGCAAGCCGGTCCGCGTCGGCCAGCTTCAGGAAGCGCCGGGCATTGCCGGCGTCCTTCAGGTTGGCCTTCTTGACGAAGTCGGTCCAGCCGCGGACCAGCCCGTTATAGACAAGGCTGTCCCAGGGGTTCAGTTCAGACAGCAGCGCCAGCAGGTAGTCGCGCAATTCGGCCTCGTCGACCCCGCCGGCATCGAGCCGGGCGAGCATCGCCTCATAGCCCGGGCGGATCCGGATGTTCAGCACCGGCAGGCGGCGCAGGAAGGCGGCGAGATCGTCCGCATCCATCGCCTCGACCGTCATGGCGATGGCGCGGTGGTCGTGCAGCACCCGGGGCGGGAAGCCCGCCGCCTCCATCGCGCGGCTGAAGCCGACCTCGCCCTGCTCGACCACCAGCGGCTTGGCGGCGTGCAGCGGCAGTGTGGCCCAATAGCGGCGGAACGCCTCGGATCCGACCTGGACCATTTCGAACGCGGCAAGCTGTTGCTGACCGGCGTCCAGATCATGGTGGTGGACGAGGCCGACCGGATGCTCGACATGGGCTTCATCCCGGACATCGAGCGGATCTTCTCGCTGACCCCGTTCACCCGGCAGACCCTGTTCTTCTCGGCCACCATGGCGCCCGAGATCGAGCGGATCACCAACACCTTCCTGTCGAACCCGGAGCGGATCGAGGTTGCCCGTCAGGCCACCGCCTCGGAGACCATCGAGCAGAAGGTGGTGCTGTACCGCGCCAGCCGGAAGGACCGCCAGCCGCACGAGAAGCGGGCGCTGCTGCGCGCGCTGCTGGACCGCGAGGGCGCTGCCTGCACCAACGCGATCGTGTTCTGCAACCGCAAGACCGAGGTCGATGTGGTGGCGAAGTCGCTGACCCGGCACGGCTATGACGCCGCGCCGATCCATGGCGACCTGGATCAGTCCCAGCGCACTGCGACGCTGCAGGGCTTCCGGGATGGCAAGCTGCGCATCCTGGTGGCCTCGGACGTGGCGGCGCGCGGGCTTGACGTGCCGGAGGTGAGCCATGTGTTCAACTTCGATGTGCCTTCCCATGCCGAGGATTACGTGCACCGGATCGGCCGGACGGGCCGCGCGGGGCGGGCCGGCAAGGCCTTCACCATCTGCGTGCCCCATGACGAGAAATACCTCGCCGAGATCGAGAAGCTGATCTCGACCTCGATCCCGCGGCTGGACAGCCCGCTTGCCCTGCCCGCCATCGAGGCCGAGACGGACGAGACCGAAGCCCGCCCCGCCCGCCGCGAACGCAGCCGGGACCGCGGCGAGCGAAGTGACCGGGGCGAGCGGACCGCGCGGACCGAGCCGGCAGGCCGCAGCCATCGGGTCGAACGGAGCGCCCGCCCCGAGCCGGAGCACGCCAGCCGCGCCGCGCCGAACCGGGCCGAAGCACGGACCGAAGCACGGGCCGAAGCACGTGCCGAAGCACGTGCCGAGCCGCGCGCCGAGCCGGTGCGCGAAGCGCGCGACGACGACGCCCGCAATCGCCGTGGCCGCCGTGGCCGCGACCGCGCCGACGAGGTCAGCGTGGTCGGGCTTGGCGATCACCTGCCCAGCTTCATCGCGCTCAGCTTCGAGGAACGTCGGACCGGCTGATCGGGCGTCCGGCTGCGACGGGTCCGGGCGCTGATCCGGCGCCACCCTGCCGCGCCAGTTGCACCGCGAGGATCCCGGCGGCGATCACCGCGACGCCCACCATGTCGGTCGGGCGCACCGGCTCGCCCAGGATCACCGCGGCGATCGCCACGCCGAAGGCCGGGTTCAGGAAATGGAACGTCGCCGCCCTTGTGGCGCCGATCCGGTTCACCAGCTGGAACCAGACGAAGGTCGCCACCAGCCCCGGCACGAAGACGGTATAAAGGAAGGCGATCGCCAGCCGCGGCGTCAGGTGCAACGGCGGCATCGGCGCCAGCATCGCCGGCACCGCCAGCGCCACCGCGCCGACCAGCATCTGCAACCCCACCACCATCAGCACGTTGCCGCCCGCGGTGGCCCCGCGCACCGCCAGCGTCGCCGCGGCGAGGGCGCAGACACCCACGATGCAATAGGCCACCCCCATCGGGTCGGCCCCACTGCCCAGCCGCGCGCCCATGATCAGCACCACGCCGGCGATCCCGGCGGCAAGGCCGGCCACCGCCAGCGGCCGCGGCCGGTCGCCGAATACCGCCCAGCTTGCCAGCGCCACCACCAGCGGCATCGACGAGGCGAGGATCGAGGCCAGCGACGCCTCGATCCGCTGCATCGCCATGAAGAACAGGCCCAGGTAGAGAGCGTTCTGGCAGAGCCCGAAGATCACCGTGCCGCGGGCCTGCGCCCGGGTCAGCCGCCAGCTCTGGCCCTGCGCCCGGGCCAGCGCCACCGCGACCAGCCCGGCCAGCAGGAAGCGCAGCGCCGAGGCCGCCAGCGGCGAGGTCTCGGTGACGATGATCCGCGCCGAGGTGAAGGCCGAGGACCACATCAGCGCGAACGCCAGCCCCATCGCCATTGCCTTCAGGTCCATTGTCGCTCTCCTGACCCGAAGGGCCGTGTCCGAAGCCCCGCACGGAAAAGGGGCCGCCGAGGCGACCCCATTTCATGCGCGGTGCGCAAGATCCAGCCCCCGGACGGGGCCGGTCTGTCCTCAAGCCGCAGTCTCAGACGTTGACGCTTTCCTTCAGCGCCTTCGCCAGGGTGATCTTCACCTGCTTGTCGGCGTCCTTCTTGATCTGCTCGCCGGTCGCCGGGTTGCGCACCAGCCGCTCGGGCCGCTCGCGGCAATAGAACTTGGCAATGCCCGGCAACGTCACCGACCCGCCCCCGGACACTTCCTTGGTGATCAGCCCGGTGATCGCTTCCAGTGCGGCACCGGCGGTCTTCTTGTCGGTGCCCATCTCCTCGGCGATGGCCGCGACCAATTGCGCCTTCGTCATCTGCTTCGTCATCTTTGCCTCCTCAGCCTGCATCGTCTTGAATTGGCTTACTCTAGCGTCAGACGAATCGGCACCACAACGTGGAAGACCAGCAAACACTGGGGATAACGCACGGTTGTCGCCGGACCGCGGCGGAAAAGTCACGCCTTCAGAGGAAGGCCGTCTCCTCGAAGGATCGCAACTTCCGCGAGTGAATGCGTTCCAGCGGCATGTCGCGGATCAACTCCATGGCACGGATGCCGATCTCCAGATGGCGGGAGACCTGGGTGCGGTAGAAGTCGCTGGCCATCCCCGGCAGCTTCAGTTCGCCATGCAGTGGCTTGTCCGAGACGCAGAGCAGCGTCCCGTAGGGTACCCGGAAGCGGAAGCCGTTCGCGGCGATCGTGGCGCTTTCCATGTCCAGCCCGACCGCCCGGCTCAGGCTCAGCCGGTGCACCGGCCCGGTCGGGTCGCGCAGCTCCCAGTTGCGGTTGTCGATGGTCGCCACGGTCCCGGTGCGCATGATCCGCTTCAGTTCGTAGCCTTCCAGCTTTGTCACCTGCTCGACCGCCGTCTCCAGCGCGATCTGGATCTCGGCCAGCGGCGGGATCGGCACCCAGACCGGCAGGTCGTCGTCAAGGACATGGTCCTCGCGCAGATAGGCGTGGGCCAGCACGTAATCCCCGAGCCGCTGCGAGTTCCTGAGCCCCGCGCAATGGCCGACCATGAGCCAGGCATGGGGGCGCAGCACCGCGATGTGGTCGGTGGCGGTCTTGGCGTTCGACGGACCGACGCCGATGTTGACCAGGGTGATCCCGTTCCCCTTCGCCCGCTTCAGGTGATAGCTCGGCATCTGCGGCAGTTTGGCCGGGTGCAGCATGTCGGCATCGGGGTGGGTGATCTCGGCGTTGCCGGGGCCGACGAACGAGGTATAGCCGCTGTTCGGGTCTCCCAGCGCGGCACGCGCGAAGGCCTCGAATTCCTCGATATAGAACTGGTAGTTGGTGAACAGGACATGGTTCTGGAAATGCTCGGCGTCGGTCGCGGTATAGTGCGAGAGCCGGGCCAACGAATAGTCGATGCGCTGAGCCGTAAAGGGCGCCAGCGGCATCGCCCCGTCGGGACCGCGCACGACAGCGCCGTTCACGATGTCGTCGCTGGTGGTCATCAGGTCGGGGACGTCGAACACGTCGCGCAACGCGAAGCTGAGAACGCCGTCATGGGGCACCGCCTGCCCCGCCATGGCAAAATGCAGCGGCATCGGCACGGATGAAAATCCGACCCGCACCGGCACGCCGTGGTTCTTCAGGATCAGGCCGATCTGCTGCTTCAGGTAGTTCTCGAACAGATCGGGCCGGGTGATCGTGGTGGCGTACTCACCCGGGTCGGTGACGTGGCCGAAGCTCAGCCGGCTGTCGATCGGGGCGTGGCTGGTGATCGCCAGACGCACCTCGGGGTAATAGGCCCGCACCCGTCCCGCAGGCGCGCCATGCTTCAATGCCTCGTGAAACGCCGACGCCAGGAAATGCCGCGCAGCCTCGTAGAGATCGCGCAGGCAGGCGACCGCGGCGTCGGGATCGGTGAAGGACCGCGGCGGTTCCGCCGCCGGGGTCAAGAGCGGTTGGGTCAGGCACGCCTCGGTCATTCCGGTCACGGGTCCTTCTGGTCAGTCACCATGCCCGGCATCGATCGGGCCATCTCTGGCATGGTGATAGCGGTGAAGCGCCGTGGCGGGAAGCCCGTGCCGGGACCCACTCAGCCTTTGCAGCCTGCCGCGGCCACTGCCGCCGCGAAGGCATCGCCCTCGGCCCGGTCCAGAAGCCGCGTCCAGTTCAGCAGGTAAGCCGTGCCGTCGTCGGCCCGGTTCAGATATTGCCAGTCGACGCTGCCATCCCGGTGCAACTGGACCAGCCGGCCGAAATTCGACTCCTCGACAAAGACCGTGTCGGCGTCGATCACCTCCTGCCGGCCCATATCGACGGTGCGAAGCTCCAGCTTCGCCATCGCCTCCTGCCAGGGCGAGCTGACGGTGTCGGTGGCGAAGTCGTAGATCTTCACGTCGTTGAAGGGCACGACCTTGCTCCGGTAGTCCCGGAAGTTGAACTTGCGGTTGTCGAAGATCGAGATCCGGTGGTCATCCAGCACATCGACATCGTGCTGGTTGACCCATGGCCATTGCTTCAGCCAGACCACCCGGTTCTCGGAGGGCCGGTAGAGCAGTACGGTCGAGATGTTGCGCAGGCTCAGGAACACGTCCCCGGCCTTCCAGAAGGGGCCATCCCCGGGCACCGGCTGGATGTCGTTCAGATGGGTGGCGTCGCTGACATACTCGGCGGTTCCGAACACCAGATGACCATAGCCGCTGTCCTGCAGCAGCCTGACCACCGAGGTGCGCGACAGCACCTCGCCCTCTGCGCTCAGGTGGACGATCTCGTCCTCCTCGAACTGGGGATCGACCAGGGGCAGCTGGCTGGGCACCTGGTAAAAGGGCACCCACAGGCTGCGGTCCGGGGCCCGCTCGACACTGTGGTGATAGATGCCGTTCGTCACCCAGACCGGCTTCGCACAAGCGTCGATCTTCACCAGCGGGGAATCGTTCTGATAGATCAGCCCGCCGTCCGCAGTCGGCAGCGGGTGGATCATGCGCACCCGCTCGGCCGGGTCGGCCCAGTTCGAATCCGGCAGCGCGGCATCGACCTTGAACTGGCTGCGGATCGCATCGAAATCGGGGACCCAGCGGTGCAGGACGGTCTGGCTGTTCAGATCGACCAGCTCGACCACGCTTTGCATGGCGTCGCCGTCATAGCGCGACAGCAGCAGGTAGCCAGCCTCGGGCTGCGATCCGGCCGGGTACGCGAAGTGGAAGCCGGTCTCGGTTCCGAAACGCTGCTCATAGGCATGCAGCGCGGACTTGTGCCCCTTGAACATCTGGTCGACGGCGTTCTTCGCATCGACCGGAAGCCCGGCCACCTGGAGCGCCGCCGCGCCAAGAGGTCCCGCCGCCCCCTTGTTCTCGGCCGCGAACTTGACGAAGGCGCCATAGAAGAAGGCCCCGAGCAGGCCAGCAGCAGAAGCAGCGCTGCCAGCCAGACTTCGATCCGCGACAACAGGAAACGCTCGAACATCGTGACAATCCATACAGAGACGGGGTGCAGTGTCGTTGCCGGGGCCGCAATGTCAATCAGGCCGGACTGGGCCGGAACCGACCGCGGTCGTTAACTGTTGCTTCACCACAACACGCTATCCGGGAGGCACCGGAACGGGTGTCGCGCGCGACGGGTGCAAAACGCACCGCTGCGTAGGGTCCGAAGACCCGCTGCGGCGGCGGTGCGGCGGGGAAACCCGCGGCGCCGCCACGCCGCCCGCCGGGGCGCCTCAGGCGGCTTTGCGCCCTGCCCCCGCCCGCCCGTCGAGCCAGGCCAGAATGCGGCGGATCGCGCCGGACCCGGCATCGTCGTGCATCAGCATGTGCCCGGCCTCGGGCACGATCTCGGGCAGCAGGCCGTACCAGGCCGCGGTCAGCGCCACGTCGGTCGCGGGCACGATCCGGTCCAGCGCGCCGCCGATGACCATGACGTCACGGCGCGGTCCCGGCAGCGGCGCGAACGGCGGAAAGCCCGCGGCCTGTGCCATCGCGGCCAGGGATTCGTCGCGCATGTTGTTGACCAGGTTCGCGTAATCCCGGTCGCTGACACCTCGCGGATAGAACCCGTCGCGCATCACCGCCATGTCGGCGCCGGCCGGGCCGTACAGGCTGAACCGCGCCAGCGTGTGCCACAGCACGGGGTTGACCAGCGCCATCTCGACCGCGGCGCGCCAGGTGCCATAGGGCGGCACCGAGGCCATCAGAACGGTGCCCGCCGGGGCGCGGCCGCGCCGGATCAGGTTCTGCGCCACCGCACCGCCCAGCGAATGGCCGACCACCGTGACCGGCCCGGCGATCTGGTCCAGCGCCTGGGCCAGCGTGTCGGTGTAGTCGTCCAGGCTGGGCCCATCCAGCAGCGAGGCACCCGGGAGCGAGCGGACCAGGATGGTCAGCGCCCCGTCCGCGTCCCCGGTGGTCAGAAGGTGCGAGATCGCCACGTCGATCACCGCCGGATCGCCGGCGCGAAGCCCGCCGCCCTCGCGCCCCGGCAGCGACAGGGTCCAGCAGCGATAGCCCGCCCCGGTGAAGGCGCCGATCCAGCTTTCCGGCCAGATCCAGCCGCCGGCGGCCATGCCGTGGAGGAACAGCAGGTCAACCCCCCGCGCCCGCGCCGGGCCTGGGTCGTGGCGGGTCAGCGCCCATCCCTGATGGGCGTCAATATCGTGGATGGTGCCCGGCGGCACCCGTTCGACGGTCTCGGACATCGTCACACCCCTGGGGTCTGGCGCGCGGTCGGGACCGCGCGAAGGATCGTCGGCAGCAGCCTCGGCCCTGCCGGTTCGGGCGAAGTCTAGCGCGCCGCGCCGGGCCTGTCGCCGCCACGCTGCGTCGCAGCATAAGGCCGCAGGGGGACATCGGTCGCGCAGCCGGGCGATCGGGGGGTGACAGCGCGCCCCGGCTGTGGTCTAATGCCCGGTCAAGACAGGGGCGCCCCCTGGCCGCAGCGCGATCCGCGGCCCCGGGGCTGAGAAGCACCCTTTGAACCTGACCCGGTTAGCACCGGCGGAGGGAGTCTGACGTGCGGCCCCGAAGCGCCAGTCGCCGAAGGTCGCGCCATGGCCTCCCGCCGGCAATTCTGGAGGACGTGCCATGACCGCCCTGACGACCACCCCCGCCCAGTCGCTGACCGCCATGCGCGCGGCGGCGCCGCTGGTGCAGTGCATCACGAACTACGTGGCGATGAACTTCGCCGCCAACGTGCTGCTGGCTGCCGGCGCCTCGCCCGCCATGGTACATTCGCCCGAGGAATCCGGCCAGTTCGCCGTGGTGGCCGGGGCGCTGACGGTGAACATCGGCACGCTGTCGCCCGACTGGGTCGAAGGCATGCTGCGCGCCGCCGCCAGCGCGCGCCATTCCGGCCGGCCCTGGGTGCTGGACCCGGTGGCGCATTTCGCCACCTCGTACCGGATGGCGGCGATCCAGAAGCTGCTGATCCAGCGCCCGACGATCATTCGGGGCAACGCCTCCGAGATCATCGCCCTTGCCGGTCAGGCCACCGCCGGCAAGGGGGTCGATTCCGGCGACTCCGTCGCCGCCGCCGAGGACGCCGCCCGCAGCCTTGCCGCCAAGCACGCCTGCACCATCGCGGTGACCGGCGAGGTCGATTTCGTCACCGACGGCGCGCGGTCCGCCCGGATCGAGGGCGGCTCGCCCCTGATGCCGCTGGTGACCGCCACCGGCTGCGCCCTGACCGCGCTGGTGGGCGCCTTCGCCGCCGTGTCCCCCGAGGATCCGTTCGAGGCCAGCGTGGCCGCACTGGCGACTTTCGCGGCCGCCGGCAGCCGGGCGGGCGCGGTCGCCACCGGTCCGGGCAGCTTCGCCGTGGCCTTCCTGGATGCGCTGCACGCGCTGCAGCCGGCGGATCTGGACAGGGTGAAGGTCGAGGCGGCATGAGCCGGCTGCTGCCCGACCTCGCGGTCTACCTGGTGCTCGACCCCCTGCTCTGCGGCGGGGTCGCTGGCATGGTGCGCACCGCCACGGCGGCGGTGTTCACCCCGAGACTGTGTCGCGCGGCGACCCGGCCCCGGAACTCCCCGCACGCATCCGCGCGCGGCCGGCACGGTGACGAAGGTCGCAGCCGCTGGCCGCCCTGTCCCCGCTTCGCTGCGTCGCAGCATCGGGCACAGGCGGCCTGCGCACAAATTTCGCGGCAATTGTGCGCCGCGATCGGGGGGTGACACGCGCCGCGCCCTGTGGTCTAACGTCCCCCGAAGACAGGGGCGCCCCATGCTGCGGATCGGAACCACGGCCCCGACGGCTGAGAAGCACCCTTTGAACCTGACCCGGTTAGGACCGGCGAGGGAAACCTGACGCGCAAACCGCGGTGCCGATGCACCCCGACTTGCCGCCACGGCTCCCCCGCCACTGGAGGACGCGCCGTGACCCACGATGACCGAGACTGCCCGATCCCTCGCCGCGATGCGCGAGGCCGCGCCGCTGGTGCATTGCATCACCAATTATGTGGCGATGAACTTATGCCGAGAACGTGCTGCTGGCCCGGGGCCTCGCCCGCCATGGTCCACACGCCCGGAGGGAACCGGCCAGTTCACGCCGCAGTCGCCGGGGCGCTGACCGTCAACATCGGCACGCTCTCGCCCGAATGGGTGGAAGGCATGACCCCGCCGCGGCCAGCGCGCGGCATTCCGGCCGGCCCTGGGTGCTGGACCCGGTCGCGCATTTCGCCACCGCGTACCGGAGAGGCGACGATCCAGAAGCTACTCGCCGAACGCCCGACGATCATCCAGGGCAATGCGTCCGAGATCCTCGCGCTGGCGGGCGGCGACCTCCGGCAAGGGTCGATGCCGGCGACGCGGTCGCCGCCGAGGACCGCGGCGCGGGCCTGGCCGCCGCGCATGGCTGCATCATCGCGGTCACCGGGGAGACGGATTTCGTCACCGACGGCGCGCGCGCGCCGCCCAGGTCATGCGGCGGTTCGCCGCTGATGCCGCTGGTCACCGCCACCGGCTGTGCCCTGACCGCGCTGGTCGGCGCCTTCGTCGCGGTGACGCCCGAGGATCCGTTCGGCGCGAGCGACCGCGCGCTGGCCATGTTCAAGGCCGCCGGCAGCAGCGCGGGCGCGAGGGCGACCGGGCCCGGAAGCTTCGCGGTGGCCTTCCTCGACGCGCTGCACGCGCTTGCGCCGCCGATCTGGACGCCGTGCCGGTTACCCGGCATGAGCCGGCGGCTGCCCGACCTGTCGGTCTATCTCGTGCTGGACCCGGTGCTGTGCGGCGGGCTGGCCGGCATGGTCAGGACGGCCACCGCGGCGGTCAAGGGCGGCGCCACCGTGGTGCAGCTCCGCGACAAGGACGCCGCGACCGCGAACGGCATCGCGGCCGGCCGCGCGCTGAAGGCGGCGCGCTGGCTGGATCGGCCAAGCTGCGCTGGTCATCAACGACGATCTGGAGGCCGCGCTGGCGGCGGGGGCCGACGGGCTGCATGTCGGCCAGGGCGATCTGGACGCGGCGACGGCCCGCGCCCGGCCAGGCCCGGCCGCACTGCTGGGGATCTCGGTGCATTCTGTGGCGACCCGGCGGTCGATGCGGGGCTGGTGGATTATGCCGGGGTCGGCCCGGTCTTCGCCACGCCGACCAAGACCGATGCCGAGGCGGCGACCGGCTGGGACGGCCTCGCGCGGCATCGTCGCCGCCTGCCCGGTCCCGTGCGCGTGGCGATCGGCGGGATCAAGGCCGACCATGCCGCGCCAGCGAAGGCAGCCAGGTCGGCCGGGATGGCGGTGGTCTCGGGCGATCTGCGGGCAGTCCGGTCCGGAAGCGGCCGCCCGCGCCCTCGCCCGCGTTTTCGGCTGCCGCCGCGCCGGGACCCCGCGGGTCTGCTGATCATGATCGCCAATGTCCTGTCGATCGCCGGGTCGGACCCCTCGGGCGGCGCCGGCATCCAGGCTGACATCAAGGCGATCTCGGCCCGGGGCTGCTACGCCATGGCGGCGCTGACCGCGCTGACCGCCCAGAACACCACCGGCGTGACCGGCATCCGTCCCGTCCCGCCGGACTTCGTCGCCGAGCAGATCGCCGCGATCTTCGCCGACATCCGGGTCGATGCGGTGAAGATCGGCATGATCGCAACGGCCGAGGTGGCCGCGGCGGTGGCCGAGGCGCTGGCGCCGCACCGCGGCATCCCGGTGGTGCTGGATCCGGTGATGGTCGCCAAGGGCGGCGCGGCCCCTGCTGCCCGAGGCGGCGGTCGCGACGCGCGACAAGCCTGCTGCCGCTGGCCAGCCATCTCACGCCGAACCTGCCAGAAGCCGCGGCGCTGCTGGGCATTGCCGAGGCGACGGGGCGCGACGGCATGGCGGCGCAGGCCACGGCGCTGCGCGGCCTGGGACCGGGCGCCGTCCTGCTGAAGGGCGGGCATCTGGGCGGGGCCGACAGCCCTGACCTTCTTGCCGGTCCGCGGGGCTGTGCTGGCTCGACGCCCCGCGGATCGCCAATACCCATGGCACCGGATGCACCCTGTCGGCGGCGCTGGCGGCGGAACTGGCGAAGGGCAGCCAAACGACCGCCGCCGCCGTCACCGCCGCCAAGGCCTATGTCCTGGGCGCGATCGCCGCCGCCGACCGGCTGGGCGTCGGCCATGGTCATGGCCCCACCCATCATTTCCACGCGCTCTGGCCCGCGCCGGACCGCTGACCCGGAGAACCGACCATGATCCGCCTGCTTCCCCTCGCGCTTGTCGCGTTCCTGCTTCCCGCCGGCGTCCGGGCCCAGGACCAGCTGACCCTGATGCTCGACTGGTTCGTGAACCCCGACCATGGGCCGATCCTGATCGCGCAGGAGAACGGCTATTTCGCCGACCAGGGCCTCGAGGTCGAGATCATCGCCCCGGCCGACCCGGCCGACCCGCCGAAGATGGTTGCGGCCGGGCGCGCGGACCTCGCGGTGTCGTACCAGCCGCAGCTGCACCTGCAGGTGGCCGAGGGCCTCCCGCTGGTTCGGGTCGGCACCCTGGTGGCAACGCCCCTGAACTGCCTCATGGTGCTGGAGGACGGACCGGTTACGACGATCGCCGACCTGAAGGGCCGCCGGATCGGCTATTCGGTCGCTGGGGTCGAGGAGGCGCTGCTGACCGCGATGCTGGCGCGGGCGGGTCTTGGCCTGGACGATGTGACCCTGGTCAACGTCAACTTCTCGCTTTCGCCCGCGCTGATGGCGGGACAGGTGGATGCGGTGATCGGCGCCTACCGCAATTTCGAGCTGAACCAGATGGAGATCGAGGGCCGGCCCGGTCACTGCTTCCCGGTCGAGGAAGAGGGCGTCCCGAGCTATGACGAGCTGATCTATGTGGCCAACCCCGACCGCATGGACCGGGACACAATCCGCCGCTTCCTCGCCGCGACCGAGATGGCCGCCCAGTTCATCGTCAACCACCCGGAACGGGCCTGGGAAATCTTCTCGGGCACCGCGCCGGAACTGCAGGACGAGCTGAACGCGAAGGCCTGGGCCGACACCTGGCCGCGCTTCGCGCAATCGCCGGCGGGGCTGGATGCCGGTCGCTATGCCCGCTTCGACCGCTTCCTGGCCGATGCCGGGATGGTGCCTGAGGCCCGCCCCGCTTCGGCG
>JBGAOK010000076.1:0-16916 GCA_044221805.1 Meridianimarinicoccus sp. | reverse complement strand
GGCAAAGGTGATCGCGTCCTCCATCTGCAGGAAGGCCGCGACCCGCGCCTCGAGCGTCTTGTGCAGGTCGTTGGTGCCGCAGATGAAGCGCACCGAGGCCAGCCCGAGACCGCGCTCGTCCATCGCCTGCTTCGCAGCCGCGATCAGCCGGGGATGATCGGCAAGACCCAGATAGTTGTTCGCGCACAGGTTCAGCACATGGGCGGGGCCCACGTCGATCACCGCGCCCTGCGGGCCGGTCAGCACCCGTTCGTGCTTCGCCAGCCCCTCGGCCTCCAGTGTCGCCAGTTCCCGCTCGGCGGCGGCGATCAGCGTCCGTGACATGGCACCCCCCTTGTCCGTCCGGCGCCACGCTCGGCCGGGGATCCGGTCCTGTCAAGGCGCCGCGGCGCCCGTCGGGCTTGCACCCCCGGCCCCTTGGCGTAGGCTGAAGCCAGCCGGGCAGCATGACCCGGGGGAGGAGAACCGATGCGGATCCTGCTGCTGGAGGACGCCGAGGACGTGGCCGACGCGATCGCGTCAAGCTTCGCGCGACGGGGCGATGCGGTCGACCATGCCACCAGCGTCGCCGATGCCACCGCACTGGTGGATGTCCAGGACTACGACGTCGCCATCCTGGACGTGCAGTTGCCGGACGGGTCGGGGATCGAGGTGCTGAAGGCGCTCAGGCTGGCGCGGCGCCAGACCGGCGTGCTGATGCTGACCGCCATGGGCCGGATCGACGACCGGGTGACCGCGCTGGACGGCGGCGCCGACGACTACGTGGTCAAGCCCTTCGACCTGCGCGAGCTGCACGCAAGGGTCCGCGCGCTGGCCCGCCGGCAGGGCCCGGACCGCGACAGCGTGATCCGGTTCGGCAACCTGCGCTTCGACCCGGCGCACTGCGCGCTGGACGTGGCCGGCACCCCGGTGCCGCTGACCCGGCGCGAGTTCAGCCTGCTCGAGGTGATGCTGGCCAACCGCGGCCGGGTGATCCCGAAGGAACGCATCTTCGAACGCCTCTATGCCTTCGGCGACGAGGACGTGAGCATGAACTCGGTCGAGATCTGCGTCAGCCGGGTGCGCCGCAAGCTGGAAGGCAGCAACGTGTCGATCCGGACGCTGCGCGGACTTGGCTATCAGCTCGTCGCCGAGGCCTGACCCGCCCGGCGGGCATACGGGCGCGGCGGCCTCGCTGGTTCTCAGGCTGGCGGGGGCGCTGGGGCTCTTGATCCTCGCCGGCGGCGCCGGCGTGACCTTTGCCGCCTTCGACTATGGCCGCCGCGCGGCGCAGGAGGCCTATGACCGGTTGCTGGTCGGCGCTGCCAACCAGATCGCCGGCGCGGTCAGCCTCAGGGATGGCGCCGTGGTGGTGGACCTGCCCGCCTCGGCCTTCGAACTGCTGGCGCTCGCCCCCGAGGATCGCATCCTTTACGCGGTGATCGACCCGGCGGGACAGGTGGTCACCGGCTATGACACCATCCCCCTGCCCGCCCCCGGCGCCCGCTTCGCCACGGTCCCGGTCGGCGGCGAGCCGTTCCGCCTTGCGGTGGTGGACCGCACCTTCGCCGAACGCGCCTTCGCCGGCACGGTGCGGGTGGCGGTGGGCCAGACGCTCAGGGCGCGGCAGGAACTGGCCAGCCAGATCACCCGCAACGCCATGGGCGTGCTGGCGGCCGCCGCGCTGGCGATGGCCGCGCTGACGGTGTTCGCGGTGCGCTCGTCGCTGGCGCCGCTGCGAACCATCGAACGGGCGCTGGCAGCGCGCTCGCCCCAGGATCTCTCGCCCCTCGACGTGCCGGTCCCGCGCGAGGTCGGCGGGCTGGTCGCCAGCCTGTCCCACTTCATGGGCCGGCTCGACCGCCAGATTGAGGGCATGCGCAGCCTGATCGCCGATGCCTCGCACCAGCTCCGCACCCCCATCGCGGCCCTGCGCGCCCAGGCCGAACTGGCTGCCGACGAGACCGACCCCGACCGCCAGCGCGAGATCATCGCCCGCATCCGCAGCCGGTCGGTGAACCTGGGCCGGCTTGCGGACCAGTTGCTCAGCCATGCGATGATCATCCACCGCGCCGAGGCCGTCCCCCGCGCGCGGATCGACCTGCGCGAGGTGGCGATCCGGGCGGTGGACGAAAGCGACCATGACCTGCTGGCCTCGGACGCGGTCCTGAGGCTCGACCTGCCCGAGGATCCGGTCGAGGTCGCCGGGGACACCCTGTCGCTGGTCGAGGCCTGCAAGAACCTCGTCACCAATGCCTTCCGCCATGGCCGCCCGCCGGTGACGGTGGCGGTCTGGGTCGAGGACGGCGCGCCGCGGATCGGCGTCCGCGATGTCGGGCCGGGGATGCCGCGCGAGCATTGGGAGAACGCGCCGGTGCGCTATGGCCGGCAATCCGGCGTGTCCCCGGACAGCGCGGGCCTTGGGCTGGTGATCGTCGACGCGGTGGCGCGGGCCCATGGCGGCGGGCTGCGGTTCCGCCGTACCGACGAGGGCGCCTTCGAGGCAGCCCTGACCCTGCCGGCCTTCCCGGGCCCCGAAAGACAATCCCCCGACTGACAGGCGCGACTGACAGGCTTGCGACAGGTTCGGCCGCCATAGCGGACCCCAGGCAGCGCGCGAGGAGCCAGCGCTGCTTCACCGACCCCAAGCCCTCCGACCCCCCGGCCTCGTCCCGAGTCCCGGCGCCCGGACGGCTGATTGTGAGGAGACCGACCATGACCATCCACCGGACCGCGTCCCGCGTCCTGCGCCGGGGCCTGCGCGCCGCCATCCTGGCCAGCGCCTTCGTCGCGCCCGCCATTGCCCCCGCCCTTGTCCCCGCCATCGCCCGCGCCGACAGCCTCGAGGTCATCGCCCCGGCCGGTCCCGGCGGCGGCTACGACCAGCTCGCCCGCGCGGTGCAGCAGACCCTGGAACAGGCCGGCCTCGCCTCGGACGTGCAGGTCATCAACGTGCCCGGTGCCGGCGGGACCATCGGCCTTGCCCAGTTCGCCGCAGACAGCCGGCAGGGCGACAAGGCGATCGTCGCCGGCCTTGGCATGGTGGGCGCGATCAAGATCAACAAGTCGCCGGTCACGCTGGCCGATGTCCAGCCGCTGGCCCGGCTCACCGGCGAGTACCAGCCTCTGGTCGTCGCCGCCAGCAGCCCGATCAAGACGCTGGATGATCTTGCCGCCATGTACCGCGCCGACCCCGGCTCGGTGACCTGGGGCGGCTTCGCCTTCGGCAGCCCCGACCACCTGATCTCGGCCATGACCGTGACCGCCATGGGCGGCGACCCGAAGCAGATGAACTACATCGTCACCGGTGCCGGCGGCGAGATGCTGACCCAGGTTCTGGGCGGCCACATCACCGTGGCGACGGGCGGTCTGAACGAGATGGCCGGGCTGATCGCCACGGGCCAGTTGCGGGCATTGGCGATCTCGTCGCCCGAGCGGCTTCCGGGGGTCGAGATCCCGACCTTCAAGGAACAGGGCTATGATGTCGAGCTGGTCAACTGGCGCGGCCTGCTGGCCCGCAAGTCGGCAAGCGAGGCCGAGATGGCGGCGCTGGATGCGGCGCTGGCCCAGATGGTGGAAACCGAGGCGTGGAAAACCCTCGCGGCCGAGCGGGGCTGGGTCGACATGTACCTGCCGTCCGACAAGTTTTCGGCCTTCCTCGAAGCCGAGCAACCGCGGATCGAACAGGTTCTGGTCGAGCTCGGCCTCGGGAACTGAGCCGCAACCGGCCGGCGCGGCCTTCCACAGGGCCGGGCCGGCCCGCCCCCTGCCGGCCCGCCCCCCTGCTGGACCGATCCGCGCGGGACCGACGCCGGGCTTGTCCCCGCCCCCGGTCAGGTTCAGACTCCCCGGTGTCGGCAGGATCCGGCGAAAGGGGCGAGGATGACGCTGGCCATGCAGGCGCCGCGGGCAGAGGCAGGTCTCCCCGGCCATGCCGGGAGGATGCTTCTGGCCGCGCTGACGGCAGCGGCCATGGGCCTCGCCTCGCCCGGGGCGGCACAGGTCGCGGAATACGCCATCGGCTTCGGGTCCGAAACGGCACCCCGGCAGCTGCTGATGCGCACGGCGACGGACATCGATGTGCTGGCGCCGCTTCTGGCGGCCTACACCGACATCAATCCCGACGTCGGGATCACGATCGAATCCTGGAACACCAACGATCTCTACACCGTCTCCGACCGGGCCTGCCGGGACCGACAGGGCGCAGCGGATCTGCTGATCAGTTCGGCCGTGGACCAGATGGTCAAGCTGGCCAATGACGGCTGCGCCCGGCCGCATGCCTCCTCGCTGACGCAGGCGTTGGCGGCGACGACCAACTGGCGGGACGAGGTCTTCGGGGTCACCAGCGAACCCGCCGTCATCGTCTACAACCGCGATCTGGTTCCGCCGGCCGACGCCCCGCAATCCCGCTTCGACCTGCTCGACCTGCTGCGCCGCCAGCCGCAGACCTATTTCGGCAAGGTCGCCACCTATGACATCCGGGATTCGGGCGTCGGCTACATGCTGGCGGTGCTCGACTCGCAGCAGGCCACCACCTTCGGCAGCCTGATCGAGGCCTTCGGGCGCACCGGCGCCGTCGCCACCTGCTGTTCGGCCGAGATCATCGAGGGCGTGGCCGCGGGAACCTACCTGATCGCCTACAACGTGCTGGGGTCCTATGCGCTGGCCCGGGCCGCGGACGATCCGCGCCTCGCCGTGGTCCTGCCCGAGGATTACACCCTGGTCCTGAGCCGCGCCGCGCTGATCCCGAAAGGCGCCGCCAACCCGGCCGACGCAGGGGCGCTGGTCGATTTCATGCTGTCGCCGGCGGGGCGGGCCCTGCTCGCCGGGACGCACATGATCGTCGATGTCGCCCCCGAGGAACAGGCGCGGCTGCGCCCGATCCCGCTGTCGCCGGTGCTGCTGGTCAATCTCGACCGCCAGAAGCGCGCGCTGATGCTGGCGCGCTGGGACGAGACCTTTCCGCCGCGCTGAGCCGAGGGCCGGGCGCGACTGCGCTCAGTCCTCGGGGTCGGGTTCGCCGACCGGGCGGGGGCGGCCCTCACGGTCGATCGCGACAAAGGTGAAGGTCGCCTCGGTCACCTTCTCGCCGTCCTCGCGGTCGCGCGGGCGGCGCCAGGCCTGGATATGGATCCGCATCGAGGTCCGCCCGACATGGAGCAGGTCGGCGAACAGCGAGACCTCGTCGCCGACCTTGACCGGGCGGTGGAAGATCATGCCTTCCACCGCGATGGTGGCGCTGCGGCCGCGGGCGGTGCGGGCGGCGACCGAGCCGGCGGCGAGGTCCATCTGGCTCATCAGCCAGCCACCGAAGATGTCGCCGGCCGGGTTGGTGTCCGCGGGCATCGCGATGGTGCGGATCACGGGGACGCTCTCGGGTGGCTTCTCCATCGTCCTCGCTGCCTGTCCGGGGGCCATGGAGCACTGAACCACGCCCCCTGCACCCGATCAAGCGGCAAAGAATTCCTCTTTATCCACCGACAGTTACGGGTTCCAGCGCGGCAACTTCCTCGGGCGTGAAGATGCGGGCGCGGGTCAGGAAGCGGCGTTCGCGGCCGTTGTCGAGCGAGAACACACCGCCGCGGCCGGGCACGACGTCGAGGATGAGCTGGGTTTCCTTCCAGACCTCGTATTGCGGGCCCGAGATCCAGACCTTGGTGCCGTCGATCTCGCCCAGGCAGACATCGGACTGGCCAAGGATGAAATCGCCCCGCTTGTAGCACATGGGCGAGAACCCGTCGCAGCACCCGCCCGACTGGAACAGCATCAGCTCTCCATGGTCAGCCTTGATTTCATTCAGGAATTCCAGCGCTTCCGGAGTCGCGGCTACGCGCGAGAGCGGTGCGTCTGCGGCCAGCGGCACGTCGTCGGTGACGCAGGTGATCGGCATCTGGGCCATGCGGGTCCTCCCCCTTGTGGTCCTCAAGGGAACCCGCCGCCGGGCCTGCTGGCAAGAGCGACTTTCCGGCAATGGCAGCCTCGGGCGGGAGGACTAACGCGCAAGCCCGGCAGGCGGGCAGAATTGGCAAAGTGACCGTTTGCACATATGTGTTCGCGGATTGTGCCGGTGTCCGGCGCCAGACCGGCAGGCACCGGCCGACGAGTGGAAATACACCGTTCCCTCGTCCCTCGCATCGCCGTAACCCGGGGTGACGAGGGACGCGAGGACGGCATGGACGGGACGCCGCGGGACGGGCTGAGGGGGACCGGGCTGAAGCTGGTCGGGCTGGCCCGGAATCTGCCCGGGCCGCGGATCGGCCGGACCTTGGCCGCGCCGCTGCCGCGGATCGGGGGCCGCGGCGGCACCGGGGCAGCGCCTCGTCCCGTGCGCCGCGCCCCCCGCCCGACCTGCAGCCCTGTTCAGGAGGAGTTTCCATGACCGACACCCCGCCGCTGAAAGCCAAGGACGCCCCCGGGCTGGGCCGGTTCGACTGGGAGGATGCCTTCCGGCTGGACCAGCAACTGACAGAAGACGAGCGCGCGATCCGCGACGCGGCGCGGGCCTATGCCCAGGACCGGCTGCAGCCGCGGGTGATCCGCGCCTATGCCGATGAACATACCGATCCCGCGATCTTCGCCGAGATGGGCGCGATGGGGCTGCTGGGGGTCACCGTGCCCGAGACCTATGGCGGGCTCGGTGCGAGCTATGTCGCCTATGGCCTGATCGCCCGCGAGATCGAGCGGGTCGATTCGGGGTACCGGTCGATGATGTCGGTGCAGTCCAGCCTGGTGATGTACCCGATCCATGCCTATGGCACCGAGGCGCAGCGGCGGAAGTACCTGCCGAAGCTGGCCGCCGGCGAGTGGATCGGCTGCTTCGGCCTGACCGAGCCCGAAGCCGGGTCAGACCCGGGGGGCATGAAGACCGTCGCCCGGAAGACCGACGGCGGCTATGTGCTGGACGGGTCGAAGATGTGGATCTCGAACAGCCCGATCGCCGACGTCTTCGTGGTCTGGGCGAAGTCCGAGGCCCATGGCGGCGCGATCCGCGGCTTCGTGCTGGAGAAGGGCATGACGGGCCTCACGGCGCCGAAGATCGGCGGCAAGCTGTCCTTGCGCGCCTCGATCACCGGCGAGATCGTGATGGCGGGCGTCGAGGTCGGCGAGGACGCGCTGCTGCCGGGGGTCGAGGGGCTGAAGGGGCCGTTCGGCTGCCTCAACCGCGCCCGCTATGGCATCAGCTGGGGCGTCATGGGCGCCGCCGAGTTCTGCCTGGCCGCGGCGCGGCAATACGGGCTCGACCGCCGCCAGTTCGGCAAGCCGATCGCCGGGACGCAGCTCTATCAGCTCAAGCTCGCCGACATGGTGACCGAGATCGCGCTGGGGCTGCAGGCGAGCCTGCGGGTCGGCCGGCTGCTGGACGAGGCCAACGCCGCGCCCGAGATGATTAGCCTGATCAAGCGTAACAACTGCGGCAAGGCGCTGGCGATCGCCCGGATGGCCCGGGACATGCACGGCGGCAACGGCATCTCGGAGGAGTTCCAGGTCATGCGCCACATGGTCAACCTGGAGACGGTGAACACCTACGAAGGCACCCATGATGTCCACGCGCTGATCCTCGGCCGCGCGGTGACCGGGTTGCAGGCCTTCGGCTGACCCCGGTCGCGGGCGGCCGGCGCGCGCCGGAGCGGGCGCGGGGGTTCGCCGCCGGCGGGACGGGCCCGGCCGGCGGCGATGGCCGGATCACTTCAGTTCGAACGCCGTGATGTCGAGCGCCGCACCGGCGCCCACCATGCCGTTCATGCTGATCGGCTGCAGGCTGACGGTCTTGCCGCTGCCGCCGATCAGGATGTTCGCGGCGATGCCGCCGCCGATCTCGACCTGGCCGGTGCCGCCCACATAGGTGCCCTTCAGCGCATCGGGGGAGGCCAGATCGGCCACCGGCGCGATCACCCCCCAGACCATGGTGTTGTCCTTGGTGATCGACAGGTTGACGCCGATCTCCTTGATCACGCCGGTATAGGTCTGCGCCTCGCCGCTGTTCGGCTGGAAGGTGCAGGCGAAGTCTTCCTTGGTGTAGACCACGACGTTCTCGATCCCGGTCATGGTGCAGGTCAGCATGCCGACCTGGGTGCCGGACTGGGCCGAAGCGGCGGTTGCGGAGAGGCCAAGCGTGAGGGCGATGGCGGTCAGAACGGGTTTCATGCGGGGATGATCCTGCCTCGGGTCCCGGACAATGCGGGACGGTTTCTTGTTTCGGCGGCACTGCCGCGGGCAGGACTAGCGGCACGCGGCCGGCAATGGTTACCCTTGCGCGCCAGAGCGGCCGGGCGCGGCTCGATCTGCAGCGCGGCCGCTATTGCACCCGCGGCGCGAACAGCAACTTGAGGTAGGAGCGCAGCAACAGGACCTGCTGCGCGGTGATGCGCGGATCGTCCATGGCCCGGGCCATCACGATGCCGCCTTCCACCACGCCGCTGACCATGTCGGCCACATGGTCGAGGTCCACATCGTCCCGCGGCGGATAGACAGCGGCGACCCGGTCCAGCATCTGCCGGAAGCGCAGCCGCCAGCCCAGCACCGCGCGCCGGTTCGCCGCGCGCACCTCGGCGTCGAACAGCCGGTCCTGATAGGCGGCGGTGGCGACGATGCAGCCGGGATGGCCGCCGGGCATGTCCTCGATCAGTTCGGCCAGCAGCTTGAGCGCGATCAGCGCCGCCTGCAGCGGGTCGTCGGACAGGTCGCGCGCGCGGCCGAGCAGGTCGTCGAACAGCGCGTCCTCGACCTCGATATGGCGTTCGATCAGGGCGCGGGCGAGCGCGTTCTTGTCGCGGAAATGGTAGAAGAAGCCGCTGCGGGTAATCTCGGCGCTGGCGACGATCTCGTCGATCGAGGTCGCCTCGAACCCCTTGGCGAGGATCGCGTCCTGCGCCACGTCGAGAATCCGCGTGCGTGTCGCCTTCCCCCTGGCCATGGCCCCGCGTCCGGAAAACTGCACTGCCGGTCCAGTACCGGCAGTACGGATTCTGGCGCGGACTCGGCCCGCGTGCAAGCCGCGTTCCGGGAAAGCGCTGTTTGCGAAGGGAAAAGATTCCGGCCCGGACCGTACCACGGGTCGGCTATCGCGGCGGCGGCCTCCGGGGCAGATCCGTGGTTGCAACCCTGCATCGCTGGAGGACACAGATGCCACGGATCGAGACCCTGCTGACCACCCCCGCCCGTTCCTGACCGATGGCGGGCTGGAGACCACGCTGTTCTTCATCGACGGCTTCGAGGCGCCCGCCTTCGCCGCCATCGTGCTGCTGGACGATCCCGCCGCGCGCGCGCGATGACGCGGTACTTCGAGAGCGCTTCCCTGGCCACTGCCGAGGCCGCCCGGACCGGCTTCGTGCTGGACACCTGCACACGCGGCGCCACGGTCTGGGCGCCGCATCTGGGCCGGGACGCGGCGGACATGGTCCGGCTGAACCGCGAGGCGGTGGGCTTTGCCAATGGGCTGCGCGCCCGCTGGCAGGACCGGGTCGGGCCGATCCTGGTCAACGGGGTCGTGGGCCCGGCGGGCGACGGCTATCGGCCTGGAACCTGGCTGGAGCCGGACGAGGCGCAGGCGCTGCACGCGCCGCAGATCGGGGTGCTGGCCGAGGAAGGGGTCGACCTGGTCTCGGCGATCACCATGACCCATGCCGGCGAGGCGGTGGGCATCGTCCGGGCCGCCCGGGCGGCGGGACTGCCGGTGGTGGTATCGTTCACGGTCGAGACCGACGGCCGGCTGCCCACCGGCGAGACCATCGGCGAGGCGATCGCGGCCACCGATGCGGCGACCGGGGCGGCGCCGCTCTATTACATGGTGAACTGCGCCCATCCCGAGCATTTCCGCGGCGCGCTGGCCGCGGCCGAGGGCTGGGTCGGGCGGATCGGCGGGGTGCGGGCGAATGCCTCGCGGCTGTCCCATGCCGAGCTGGATGCCGCGACCGAGCTGGATGACGGCGACCCCGAGGAGTTCGGCCGGCTGCATGGCGAGCTGGCGCGGCTGCTGCCGGGGCTCAGGGTGGTGGGGGGCTGCTGCGGCACCGACCACCGGCACGTGGCCTGCGTCTCGCACCACCTGCATGCCGGGGTGGCGGCCTGAGCCCGGAACGGGAAAGGGGGCCCGCGATGCGGACCCCCTTCCCTGCCGGAAGACCCGGACGGCTCAGAAGAAGCCGAGCTTGTTCGGGTTGTAGCTGACCAGCATGTTCTTGGTCTGCTGGTAGTGGTCGAGCATCATCTTGTGGGTCTCGCGACCGATGCCCGACTGCTTGTAGCCGCCGAAGGCCGCGTGGGCCGGATAGGCGTGGTAGTTGTTGACCCAGACCCGGCCGGCCTGGATGTGGCGGCCGAAGCGGTAGCAGGTGTTGGCGTCGCGCGACCACACGCCGGCGCCGAGGCCGTACATGGTGTCGTTGGCGATGTGCAGCGCCTCGTCCTCGTCCTTGAAGGTGGTCACCGAGACCACCGGGCCGAAGATTTCTTCCTGGAAGACCCGCATCTTGTTGTGGCCCTTCAGGATGGTCGGCTGGATGTAGAAGCCGTTCGACAGCTCGCCGCCGAACTGCGCGGCACCGCCGCCGGCCAGAACCTGGGCGCCCTCGTCAACCCCGATCTGGAGGTAGGAGAGGATCTTGGTCTGCTGTTCTTCGCTGGCCTGCGCGCCGACCATGGTGTTCATGTCGCGCGGGTCGCCCTGCTTGATCGCTTTCACCCGGGCGATCGCACGTTCGATGAACTTCTCGTAGATGTCTTCCTGGATCAGCGCGCGGCTGGGGCAGGTGCAGACTTCGCCCTGGTTGAAGGCGAACAGCACAAAGCCTTCGATCGCCTTGTCGAGGAAGGCGTCATCCTTCGCCATGACGTCCGAGAAGAAGATGTTCGGCGACTTGCCGCCCAGTTCCAGCGTCACCGGGATCAGGTTCTCGGTGGCGTACTGCATGATCATCCGGCCGGTCTGGGTCGAACCGGTGAAGGCGATCTTGGCGATGCGCGGCGATTTCGCCAGCGGCGCGCCGACTTCGGCGCCGAAGCCGTTGACGATGTTCAGGGTGCCGGCCGGCAGGATGTCGGCGACGATCTCGGCCAGGACCAAGATTGCGGCGGGGGTCTGTTCGGCCGGTTTCAGCACGACGCAGTTGCCGGCGGCCAGGGCGGGCGCCAGTTTCCAGGCCGCCATCAGGATCGAGAAGTTCCACGGGATGATCTGGCCGACCACGCCCAGCGGCTCGTGGAAGTGATAGGCGACGGTGTCGTCGTCGATCTCGGACATGGTGCCTTCCTGCGCGCGCAGGACACCGGCGAAGTAGCGGAAGTGGTCGATCGACAGCGGGATGTCGGCGAAGGTCGTTTCGCGGATCGGCTTGCCGTTGTCCCAGGTCTCGGCGGCGGCGAGCAGCGCGAGGTTGGCTTCCAGCGCGTCGGCGACCTTGAGCAGCACGTTGGCACGCGCGGCGGGCGAGGTGCGGCCCCAGGCGCCCTTGGCGGCGTGGGCGGCGTCGAGGGCCAGTTCCACGTCCGCGGCATCCGAACGGGCGACCTCGCAGACCACCTGGCCGGTGATCGGGGTGATGTTCTGGAAGTAGCGGCCGTTGACGGGGGGCACGAACTTGCCGCCGATGAAGTTGTCGTAACGGGTCTTGAACGGCGAGACGTAATTGTCGATCGCCAGCGGGCTCATTTCGTTCATGGTATTCCTCCTGTTTTCCCGGCTCCTCCGTCCGGGTCGTGAGCGAAAGTACGAAACCCCCTGCGGGCGGTCACTTCGACCTTGGTCCCATGCCGGGGGCGGTTGTCTCGGAACTGAGACAGGTCAGGGCCGGCTGTCGCCGATCCCGAGGCGGTTCATGCGGCGATAGAGGGTGGCCCGGCCCACGCCGAGCGCCCGTGCCGCTTGCGTGACATTGCCGCCCGACCGGGCGAGCGCCCGAATCACGGCGGCCCGTTCGGCCTTTTCGAACCCGGCCGGCCCCTCGCCGCGGCCCAGCAGGTCGGTGGCGGGCCGCGGCGTGATCCGGCCCCCCAGCCCCAGCCCGAAGACCCGGCGCGCGTCGCGGGTGGCGCCGATCACCAGGTCGTCCTGGTCGACCGCGAGAAGCACGGCCGCGTCGGCGTCATGGTCCTCGGCGATGACGATCCGCGCCCCGCGATAGGCGGCGCGGAAGTTGTCCGCCTCGATCGCCCGGGCGGTCCGGACGACCATGGCGGCGATCAGGCGATTGAACGCCTCGGTCTGTTCGGGGCGGGCCGAGGAGACGTCGAGCGCGGCAAGGATCTGCCCGTCGGCGCCGAAGATCGGCGCGTCCATGCAGCTCATCCCGGTGTTGCGGGCATAGAAGTGGTCCTCGCGGTGGATCGTGATGGCGCGTGCCTCGGCGAGGCAGGTGCCGATGCCGTTGGTGCCTTCCACCGCCTCGGACCAGACGGCGCCCTCGCACAGGCCCCAGTGCCGGAACGCCGCTGCATCGCCGGCGTCGCAGCGCTGGTCAAGGATCACGCCCTCGGCGTCGGTGAGCAGGACGCAGCAGCCCGAACTTGCCACCAGCTGGAACAGGCTGTCGATCTGGCGCGTTGCGACGGCGAGGAACTGGTCCAGTTCGGCCCGGCGACGATGCAGCGCCGGGGCCTCGATCCGCGCGGGCGCCCGGCGGTCGGCCGGGTCGAGCCCGTGCTTGAACACCGAACGCCGCCACGATGCGGCAAGCCGCGAGTGCGCGGCGGCCGAGCTGGATTGCGCTGTCGAGAGCACCCTGTCCACATGACAGGCCCATGGACGCATCCGGCACCTCCTCTGCCTGCTGGACGCTGCTGTCGCGGGCCATTCGGCCCTTGGCGACCGGGAAAGCGTCTCAGACCGCTTCGGGGGTCGCAATCCGACCAAAGTCGTAGAGCCGCGCAGAATGCCCGCCTGCGGGACGACCTGTCGACGGGACGCGACGCTGGGCGGGGGTCGTGGAGGGACAGACTCCGGCGCTGCCCGGCCGCGGGGCACGGATTCGCGGCATCTGCCCGGTTTGTGAGCGCTGACTTCTTGCAACGGCGCGGCGGGGTTGCGGGCTCGCGGCGCGTAGGCACTCGACAACTCGGGGATCGGGTGAGACACAGCCGGCATGATCAAGCGCCTGCTCACCGCCCACCGCACCAGGTCCAGGTCCCCGTTCTTCACCGCGGAAGACCGGGAGAACATCACGTGGTTCTGGCATTCCTACCTGAAGAAGCGCACGCCCTGGCTGCTGGTCGTGTTCGGCATGATCTCGGTGCAGGGGATCGTCTACCAGCAGTTCCTACGGATGACCGAGAGCGGCCTCAGGGTGATCTTCGACCAGGGCTCGGTCGCGGATCTGGTGCGGGTCTGCGCCATGGTCTTCGGGCTGTTCACGGTGCGGGCGGCCACATCCTATGTCATTCCGCGGCTGTCCACCTGGCTCGCGAGCAGTGCGGTGATGGAGATGCGCCGGGATCTCATCGACCACATGATGAAGCTGGATCTGGCGCATTTCGAACGCTCGTCGCCGGGGGACTTCATCCTGAAGCTGGTGCAGCAGGCACAGGGGCTGAGCCAGTTCGTGGGCACCGCCACGGTGGGCGCGGTGCGCGATGCGGTGATGGTGATCGTGGTCTCGGCCTACCTGATCTACAAGGCGCCGGTGCTGTACTTCTCGGCCCTGATCATCGCGCCGGCGATCCTGCTGATCCTTCGCTATGTCTCGCACGGCATCAAGCAGGTCCAGCGCCAGTCCGAGGACGCGCTGGGGAACTACATGAACACGCTGGAGGAAACGCTGAACGGGATGCGCACCGTGAAGATTTCCAACCAGGAGCCGTTCGAGCAGACCCGGCTGGTGGACGCGACGCGGAAGATCCACGAGCTGCAGATCAGCCTGAACTCGGCCCAGGCGGTGGTGCTGCCGGCGATCGACATCGCCTCGGCCTTTGCCTATGCGCTGGTGATCGGGGTCGGCGGCTATCTGGCGCTGGGGGCCGAACGGCAGATCGACGGGGCGACGATCATCACCTTCATGATCGGTCTCGTGATGGTGTTCGATCCGATGCGCAACTTCTCGCGCTTCTTCACCACGATGCAGGCGAACCTGATCCTGCTGTCGGGGATCCGCTCGATGCTGAAGGTGGAGCCCACCATCACCGATGCGCCCGGCGCCACCGACAGGTTCGACACCACCGGCGACATCCGCTTCGACAAGGTCGATTTCGGCTATTCGCCCAGCCATCCGCTGTTCGCCGACCTGTCGCTGACCTTCGAGGGCGGCCGGCGCACCGCGATTGTGGGTGCCACCGGATCGGGCAAGACCACGGTGCTGTCGCTGCTGGGCCGGCTCTACGAGGTGCAGGGCGGCGAGATCACCATCGGCGGCACCAACATCCGCGAGATCCGGATCGCCGCGCTGCGCCAGTCGTTCTCGGTGGTGGCGCAGGACATCGTGATCTTCAACGCCTCGATCTGGGACAACATCAAGTATGTCCGCCCGGACGCCACCGACGAGGAGGTCTGGCAGGCCGCCGAGAATGCCGAGATCGCCGAGCTGATCCGCGTCCGCGGCGACGCCCGGCTGGGCCCGAAGGGGGCGCAGCTGTCGGGCGGGCAGAAGCAGCGGATCGCCATCGCCCGGGCCTTCCTGCGCTCGGCGCCGATCCTCTTGCTGGACGAGGCGACCTCGGCGCTGGACCAGCGCACCGAGGAACGGGTCAAGGGCGCGCTGTCGAAGCTGTCGGCGGGCAAGACCACCATCGTCATCGCGCACCGGCTGTCCTCGGTCATCGACGTGGACAAGATCTATGTGCTGGACGCCGGCCGAGTCGTCGAGACCGGCACCCATGAGGAGCTGCTGCAGCAGCAGGGCCTCTATGCGGGCATGTATACGACCCAGAAGGGCGAGTACGTTTGACAGACCGCCCAATCGGCGGGCGTTTCATGCTGCGATGCGGCATCATTTGCTGTATTGCAGCATTTCTACCCCGGGTGTGACTTGACCCATGGGAAAGGGCCTTCATCCTTTTTCTCATGAGCATGTATCACCGCCTTACTGGTCTTGCTGTTCTTGGTTTCGCCCTCGCGCAACCGGCCGCTCCCGCCTCTGCCGCCTGCCGCCTGGCCCTTGTCCTGGCAATCGACATCTCGTCGTCGGTGGATGGTGAGGAAGACCGGCTGCAGCGCGAAGGCCTTGCCGCGGCGCTGATTTCGCAGAACGTGACCGACGCGATCCTGTCCCAGCCGGGCTGGGACGTGGCGCTGCACGTCTTCGAATGGTCGGGCCGGGAACAGCAGAATACCGTCCTTGACTGGACGGTCTTGAGTTCGCGTGCCGATATCGAGCGCGCGGCCTCGGTCATTGCCGTCAGCGAACGGCTCAACAACGACATGCCGACCGCCCTGGGCTATGCCCTGGGCCATGCGGCGGTGGCCTTCGAACGGGCCCCCGACTGCGAGCGGGAAGTGGTCGATGTCTCGGGCGACGGCAAGAACAATGCCGGCTTCGGTCCCGAGGCGGCCTACAAGACCTTCCCGCTGGGGGGCGTCACGGTGAACGGGCTGGCGATCGGCGGCGCGCTGGAAGACCTTCCGGGGTATTTCGAGCGCTCGCTGATCAACGGGCCGGGGGCCTTTGTCGAGATCGCGCAGGACTATCAGGATTTCGAGAAGGCGATGACCCGGAAGCTGGTGCGCGAGACCGGGACGCCCGAGATCGGGATGCTGGTCGAGTAGCGGCCGCGGCGGCGTTGCCCCCTGCCCTGCCCGGTTGCGGGCGGGCACGGGTCAGCGCGGGGCTGGCGGATCGGCGGGGTCAAGCCGGATCACCGGGCCGCCGGCGGCGGCGGCATCCTCGGCGTCGTGGGTGACCATGAGGACCGGCAGGCGGCGTGCCCGGGCGCGGGCGAAGACCATCTCGCGGGTGCGGGCGCGCAGCGTCTGGTCGAGGCCGGCGAAGGCCTCGTCCAGCAGCAGCGCCTTGGGCTCCGCCAGCAGCATCCGCATCAGCGCCACCCGCGCCTTCTGGCCGCCCGAGAGCGTGGCGGGGTCGCGGTCGGCCTGGCCCGCGAGCCCGACCTCGGCCAGGGCGGCGTCGATGGCGGCGCAGCGCGCGGCGCGGCCGCCCCCGGGCGCGAGGCCGAAGGCGAGGTTGTCGCCGACGCTGAGATGGGGGAAGAGCAGGTCGTCCTGAAACAGGATGCCGAGCCGCCGGCGGTGCGCCGGCAGGTCGGTGATGTCGCTGCCGTCGATCAGCACGCGGCCTTCGGCGCGGAAGCCCGGCGGCAGGGCGCCGGTGAGAAAGGCGAGCAGCGTCGACTTGCCCGACCCCGAGGGGCCCATCAGCGTCACCACCTGCCCCGGCGCCACGGCGAGGTCGAGGGCGAGAAGCGGCGCCCCGCCGCGGGTGATGCGGACGCCCTGCAGGACCAGACCCTCAGCCATGCATCCCCCGCCGGTGGCGCCAGAGGACAGCGGGGATCAGGATCGCGGCGGCGAAGGGCAGCAGGGCGGCAGCGGTCTGGGCCAGGGCGTGGACGGCGACCAGCCGGCGGTCGCCGCCCGAGGCCAGCGCCACCGCCTCGGTCGTCAGGGTCGCCACCCGGCCGCCGCCCGCCAGCAGCGTCGGCAGGTACTGCCCGACCGAGACCGCCAGCCCCACCGCCGCCGCGGTCAGCACCGGGCGCAGCATCAGCGGCAGGCGCAGGCGCCAGAACACCCGGGCGGGCCCGGCCCCCAGCGCCGCCGCGATCCGCGCCGGCCGCGGGTCGAGCGCGCGCCACGGCCCCCCCAGCGACAGGAAGACATAGGGCAGGACGAAGACCAGATGGGCGGCGATGACCGGGACCGGGCCGGTGCCGGCGCCCAGCGACAGGAGGAAGGTCTGCAGCCCGGGCAGGAAGGCCACCTGGGGCACCAGAAGCGGCAGGTAGACGAGCCAGAGCCCGCGCGGCGTCAGCGGAGAGTTGCGCCGCGTCTCGGTCTC
>JBGAOK010000075.1:0-16285 GCA_044221805.1 Meridianimarinicoccus sp. | reverse complement strand
GTGGCGCCGAACTTGACCGAACCGGTGAAGCGCGAGGGGTCGATGATCTCGGCCCGGCTCATGATCGCCTCGACTTCCTTGATCCGGCCCTCGATGAAGCTCTGACGCTCGCGCGCGGCGTGGTATTCGGCGTTCTCGGACAGGTCGCCGTGTTCGCGCGCCTCGGCGATCGCACGGATCACCGCCGGGCGCTCCACGGACTTGAGCATTTTCAGTTCTTCATCCAGCGCGTGAAAGCCTGCGCGGGTCATCGGTATCTTTTCCATGGGTCTCTACGTCCGGCCTGTGGTTCCGCCGTCCATGGCGGCGGAAGGCGACTGTTCGGTGACCACACCAAAACGATGCGGGAATTGCAAGCGCGGGGCGCGAGGCGGCTCCGTCCGGATGACCCGACCCCGACGTTGCGGCGCTGCGGCAATCTTTCCTAGCGATGGAATTGACGCCATGCAAGACTGTCCCAATAAGCAACAGCAAGGCGTCAGGGACGTCTCCGGCAGAGTGCCGGGGCGGCGCAGAGGGGGATTGAGCATGAGCACGCCAGAGCGCGAGGAAATGGCATACGACGTGGTCATTGTCGGTGCCGGGCCTGCGGGTCTTTCGGCGGCAATCCGCCTGAAGCAGCTCGACCCCGAACGATCTGTGGTGGTTCTGGAGAAGGGATCCGAAGTCGGCGCGCACATCCTGTCGGGGGCGGTGCTGGATCCTTCGGGCCTCGACGCGCTGATCCCGGACTGGAAAGCGAAGGGCGCGCCGTTGAGCGTCCCGGTCACCGAGGACCAGTTCTATCTCCTCGGCGAGGCCGGTGCGATCCGGATCCCGAACTGGCCGATGCCGAAGCTGATGTCGAACCACGGCAACTACATCGTGTCGATGGGCAATGTCTGCCGCTGGATGGCGACCCAGGCCGAGGCGCTGGGGGTCGAGATCTTCCCCGGCATGGCCGCGTCCGAGCTGGTCTATGACGACAGCGGCGCGGTGTCCGGCGTGGTTGCGGGCGAGTTCGGCAAGGAATCCGATGGCACTCCGGGACCCGGCTATGAGCCGGGGATGATCCTGCGCGGCACCTATGTCCTGCTGGCCGAAGGGGTGCGCGGATCGCTGTCGAAGCAGGTGATCGCCAAGTACGACCTGACCGCCGGGCACGAGCCGCAGAAATACGGCCTCGGCATGAAGGAGATCTGGGAGATCGACCCGGCGAAGCACCGCGAGGGTCGGGTCACCCACACCATGGGCTGGCCGCTGGGATCGAACGCCGGTGGCGGGTCCTTCATCTATCACGCCGAAAACAATCAGATCTTCATCGGCTTCGTGGTCCATCTGAACTACGAGAACCCGCATCTCTATCCCTACATGGAGTTCCAGCGCTTCAAGCACCACCCGATGGTGGCCGATCTGCTGAAGGGCGGCAAGCGCGTGGCCTATGGCGCCCGGGCGATATCTGAGGGCGGCTGGCAGTCGATCCCCAAGCTGGTGTTCCCGGGCGGCGCGCTTCTGGGCTGTTCCGCGGGGCTGGTGAACGTGCCGCGGATCAAGGGCAACCACAACGCGATGCTGTCGGGCAAGGCGGCGGCCGAGGCCGTTCACGCCGCGCTCGAGGCGGGCCGGTCGGGCGACGAGCTGGCCGCTTATGAGACCGACCTGCGCGCCGGCCCGATCGCCGCCGACCTGAAACCGGTGCGGAACGTGAAGCCGCTGTGGTCGCGCCACGGCATGGCGGCCTCGCTGATGCTGGGGGGGCTCGACATGTGGACGAATTCCCTTGGCTTCTCGGTCCTGGGCACGCTCAAGCATGGCAAGACCGACGCAGCAGCCACCGGCGAGGCGCGGATGTTCAAGCCGATTGCTTATCCGAAGCCCGACGGCACGCTGAGCTTCGACCGCCTGACCGACGTCAGCTTCGCCGCCACCAACCACGAGGAAAGCCAGCCGGCGCACCTCAAGCTCGCCGATCCCTATCTGGCGCTGCAGATCGACTGGGGCCGCTATGGCGGCATCTCGTCCCGCTACTGCCCGGCCGGGGTCTATGAGTTCGTTGGTGGCGAGGACGGCAGCCAGCCGCGCTTCGTGGTCAACTTCCAGAACTGCGTCCACTGCAAGACCTGCGACATCAAGGATCCGGCCCAGAACATCACCTGGACCACGCCCCAGGGGGGCGACGGGCCGAATTACCCGAACATGTGATCGGAAACGGGGTGCCGCACCGGTGGCTTCGGCGCGGCGCCCCGTGACGCTCATTGTCAAGCCGGACCTGCGAGTCTAGCCTAGGTCAGAGATCCTGTCGTGACCGGAGCCGTGACTTGCCGTTGACCCGCCCGCTTCTTGCCGCCGCCCTCTGCGCCTGCCTTGCCGGGCCCGCGCTGGCGCTGGGATCGTCGGGGGCCTATCTGGCCGCCCGGCACGCCAGCTATGACAACGACTATGTGACGGCGTCGGAGTACTTCACCCGCGCCCTCGCGCTCGACCCGGGCAATCCGGCGCTGATGGAAGCCGTCATCACCTCGACCGTCAACATGGGCGATGTGGAGCGCGCGGTGCCGGTGGCGCGGCGGATGAACGAGCTGCAGCTGGGAAACCAGGCGGCCTACATGGTCATTCTGGCCGAGAAGGCCAAGGCTGGCGATTTCGCTGGCGTGCTCGCCTCGCTGGACGCGGGCGAATCCGTGGGCGCGCTGGTCGACGGGCTGGCCCGGGCCTGGGCCTTCCTGGGCGCCGGCAAGTCGACCGAGGCGCTGGCCGCCTTCGACGCGGTCGCAGGCGAGGAAGGGCTGCAATCCTTCGCGCTCTATCAGAAGGCGCTGGCGCTGGCTTCGGTGGGCGATTTCGAGGGCGCCGACGATATCCTGTCGGGGCGCGCCAGCGGTCCCCTGCAGGCGATGCGCCGCGGCGTTCTGGCCCACGCCCAGGTGCTGAGCCAGCTGGAGCGTCCCGAGGCGGCGGTCGAGCTGATCTCGGACACCATGGGCGACAACCCGCCGCCCGAGTTCCGGCTGATCGTCGAGAAGCTGACGGCGGGCGAGACCCTGCCCTTCGACGTGGTGGACGGACCGGCCGCCGGCATGGGCGAGGTGTTCCACGGCGTCGCCTCGGCGCTGGCGGGCGAGTCGGCGCCGGGCTTTGCGCTGCTCTATGCCCGGATCGCCGAGTACCTGAACCCGTCGAACATCGAGGCAACCCTGCTCAGCGCCTCGCTGCTGGAGGAGATGGGCCAGTTCGCGCTGGCGACCAAGGCCTATGACTCGGTGCCGCGCGGACATCCCGAGTTCGTGTCGGCCGAGCTTGGCCGGGCCCAGGCGTTGAAGGAATCCGGCAATACCGCCGCGGCGGTCGAGGTGTTGAACCAGCTGGCCAAGACCTATCCCGACCTGATGATCGTGCAGCGACAACTGGGCGACACGCTGCGCAGCCTTGAACGCTATGCCGAGGCGACGCCGCCCTATGACCGTGCCATCGCGCTGATCGGCACCGAACAGCCCGACGACTGGACGCTGTATTTCTCGCGCGGGGTCACCTACGAGCGGACCGACCAGTGGGACAAGGCCGAGGCCGATTTCCGCCACGCGCTGGAACTGGCACCGGGCCAGCCGCAGGTGCTGAACTATCTCGGTTATTCCATGGTCGAGAAGCAGGAGAACCTGGACGAGGCCCTGCAGATGATCCAGGACGCCGTGTCGGCGCAGCCCGACGACGGCTACATCACCGATTCGCTGGGCTGGGCGCTGTATCGTCTGGGCCGCTATGACGAGGCGGTGGTGCATCTGGAACGGGCGGCCGAGCTGATGCCGACCGATCCGATCATCAACGACCATCTGGGCGACGGCTATTGGGCGGTGGGCCGCAAGATGGAGGCACGGTTCCAGTGGCACCGGGCGCTGTCCTTCGGGCCCGAGCCGGCCGAGGCCGACCGCATCCGCAAGAAGCTGGACGTGGGGCTCGACGAGGTCCTGCAGCAGGAAGGGTCGGCGCCGCTTGCGGTCGCCAAGGACGGTTGAGGTCTTCGCACCCGCCAAGGTCAACCTGACGCTGCACGTCACCGGGCGGCGTCCCGACGGCTATCACCTGCTGGATTCGCTGGTGGTCTTTGCCGGCGTGGGCGACCGGATCATCGCAACCGCCGGCGATGCGGGGCTTCGCGTCACCGGGCCGCGCGGCGAGGGCGTGCCGCATGGCCCCGAGAACCTTGTCGCCCGGGCGGCGGCGCTGTTCGATCCCCCCGTGGCGGCGGGGCTGACCCTGGACAAGCACTTGCCGGCGGCCTCCGGGATCGGCGGCGGCTCGGCCGATGCGGCGGCGACGCTGGCCGCGCTGGCGGCGCTTGCCGGGCGGCCGCTGCCGGGGGCCGAGGCGGTGCTGCGCCTGGGCGCCGATGTGCCGGTCTGTCTCGCCGGCCGCCCGGCGCGGATGCAGGGCATCGGCGGCGAGCTCAGCCCGGTGCCGGCGCTGCCGCCCGCTTGGCTCGTGCTGGTCAATCCCGGCGTGGCGGTGCCGACCCCCGAGGTGTTCCGGCGGCTGGCGCGCCGCGACAACCCGCCGATGCCCGATCCCCTGCCGCACTGGCACGACACGGCCGATCTGGCGCGATGGCTGGCGCGGCAGCGCAACGACCTGGAAGCCCCGGCACAGGCCATCGCCCCGGTGATCGGGACGGTGCTGGCGCGGCTGGCCGCCACCCCGGGCTGCGCGCTGGCGCGGATGTCGGGATCGGGCGCGACCTGCTTCGGGCTTTACGCGAATGAAGCCGCGGCGCGGCAGGCGGCTGCGCCCATCGCGGCGGAAAACCCCGGTTGGTGGCTGGCGGCGGCGCCGGTCCTGGCCTGAGGCGCGGCGCCGCGGCCGGGTCAGTTGATCCGCTGCACCACGTAGTCGGCCAGGTCCGACAGCATGTCGGTGATCTCGCCCGGCGGGACCGTCTGAAGCGCGGCCTTGGCCCGGTTGGCCCAGTGGTTCGCATCGGCCCGCGCCGCGTCCAGCGCGCCGTGGCGCTGCATCAGGTCGAGCGCATGGGCGAAGTCGCCGTCGCGCTGGTCGCCCTTCTCGATCACCCGGGCCCAGAAGGCGCGCTCGGTCGCGTCCGCGGCGGCGACCGCCTTGATCGCAGGCAGGGTCAGCTTGCGCTCGCGGAAGTCGTCGCCGGCGTTCTTGCCGATGGCGGCCGAGTCGCCGCCGTAATCCAGCAGGTCATCCGCCATCTGGAAGGCGATCCCCAGCGCGTCGCCATAGTCGCGCAGGGCGTCCACCTGCGGCTCAGGCGCCCCGGCGATCACGCCGCCGACCTCGGTTGCGGCCGAGAACAGCGCCGCGGTCTTGCCGCGGATCACCTTCATGTAGGTGTCCTCGCCGGTCGCGAGGTTCTGGGCCGCGGTCAGCTGCAGCACCTCGCCTTCGGAAATCGTGGCCGAGGCGTTGGCCAGGATGTCGAGCACGCGGAGCGAGCCGGTGGCCACCATCAGCTGGAACGAGCGGGCGAACAGGTAGTCGCCGACCAGGACCGAGGACTTGTTGTCCCACAGCAGGTTCGCGGTGGGCCGGCCGCGCCGCCGGTCGCTTTCGTCGACCACGTCGTCATGCAGCAGCGTCGCGGTGTGGATGAACTCGACCGTCGCGGCCAGGCGGATGTGGTCCGTGCCGGAATAGCCGCACAGCCGCGCCGCAGCCAGGGTCAGCATTGGGCGCAGGCGCTTGCCGCCGGCCTCGATCAGATGGGCGGTGATCTCGGGGATGCGCGGCGCGTGTTCCGACACCATTCTCTGGCGGATCAGCAGGTTGACCTGTTCCATCTCGCCGGCAAGGGCTGCGGCAAGGCGTTCCATCGGTTTGACGGCAGCGGTGTCGAGGCTCATTACGGGTCCGTATGCTGTCTCGACAAGCAGGGCAGGCTTGTCATAACTGTCTGATCATGAGGGAGCTTTTGCGCACAACCGATCCAACGCTGGTGGCTTTCGTGGCGGCTCTGCTCCGAGGCGAGGGTATAGACTGCTTTGCGGTGGACGTCCATATGAGCGTGCTTGAGGGGTCGGTGGGCGTACTGCCGCGGAGGGTGCTCGTGCGCACTCAGGATCTGTTCATCGCCCGGGCGATCCTGACTGACAACGGGATTTCCGCTTCGTCATGAACGGCAGCGGCGATTCAGTGGCGTCGGGCAGACCCGATGCGGGGCCTGTTGCCGGCGATCTGACCGAGGACCTGTTCCTTGACGGGCGACTGTGCCTGACGCAGCCGCGCCGCGGCTATCGCGCCGGGGTGGATGCGGTGCTTCTGGCCGCGGCAGTGCCGGCCGGGCCCGGCGACAGGGTGCTGGAACTCGGCTGTGGCGTCGGTGCGGCAAGCCTCTGCCTTGGCTTGCGGGTTCCGGGTCTGGCTCTGACCGGGATCGAACTGCAGCCGGCCTATGCCGCGCTGGCGCGGGCGAATGCCGAACGGGCAGGGATCGCCCTGCGGGTGGTCGAGGCCGACTTGCGTGACCTGCCGAAACGCATCCGGACCGAGACCTTCGACCATGTCCTGATGAACCCGCCCTATTTCCGGCGCGCGGACGGCACCGCGGCGCAGGATCCGGGGCGCGAGACCGCGATGGGGGAATCGGCCGCGCTGGAGACCTGGATCGACGTGGCGCTGCGCCGGCTGAAGGCCGGGGGCCGGTTGACGCTGGTGCACCGGATCGAGCGCCTGCCGGCGGTCCTGGCCGCGCTGGAGGGGCGCGGCGGGGCGACCGAGGTCCTGCCGCTGGTGTCCCGCCCCGGCCGGCCGCCGTCCCTGTTCCTGCTGCGCAGCGCCAAGGCCCGGCGCACGCCGTTCCGCCTGGCGCCGGCGGTGGTCATGCATCAGGCGCCGATGCATCAGGGCGACCGCGCGGACTATGTTTCTGCGATTGCCTCAGTCCTGCGCGACGGCGCCGCAATGGTGGGATTTACGCAACCCTGACGCGGAATTTTGCCGAGCTTCGATGACTCCACTGTAACGGTCCTACGGCTTTTTGGTGACAGGGCGACCGATTCGTGTTGCCATGGTCGGGCTAGAAACAAGCAAGGAGGTGTCATCGATGTCATCGAACGCTCGTCTCGAAGAACTCCGCCGCAGGCACCGGATCCTGTCCGCGAAGGTGGAGGAAGCGCAACGAAGTCCAGGCATCGACGATCTTCAGGTCGCCCGCTTGAAGAAGGAAAAGCTCCATCTGAAGGAAGAGATCTATCGTCTTTCTGGGATGGAGGTGTCCGCCGCACAGGGCGCATGACCTGACCCCACAGACCAGTCCCGACAAGAGGCATGCCGGTTCCGGCATGCCTTCTTCGTTTCCGCTGACCTCACGACACGGCCGGACACGCAAAGGACCGCCCCGAAGGACGGTCCCGGCCCGGTTGCCCGGCGATTCAGTCAGCTCAGACGAAGAACTGTGCGCCGTTGGCCGAGATGGTCGAGCCGTTGATGAAGCCGGCATCGTCCGAAGCCAGGAACACCACGCAGCGCGCGATCTCTTCCGGCTCGCCCAGACGGCCGGCGGGGATCTGCGGAATGATCTTCTCGTTCAGGACCTTCTCGGGGATGGCGCGGACCATCTCGGTGCCGATGTAGCCCGGGCAGATCGCGTTTGCGGTGATGCCCTTGGCGGCACCTTCCTGCGCCAGCGACTTGACGATGCCCAGGTCACCGGCCTTGGTGGCGGCATAGTTGACCTGGCCGGCCTGGCCCTTCTGGCCGTTGATCGAGCTGATCACGATGATGCGCCCGAAGCCGCGGTCGCGCATGCCCGGCCAGACCGGATGGATCGTGTTGAAGACGCCGCTCAGGTTGGTGTCGATGACCTCTTTCCACTGTTCGGGGGTCATCTTGTGGAAGAAGGCGTCACGGGTGATGCCGGCGTTGGCCACCACGACCTCGATCGGACCCAGATCGGCCTCGACCTTGGCGATGCCTTCCTTGCTTTCCGCGTAGTCGGCGACGTTCCATTTGTAGGTCTTGATGCCGGTGGCTTCGGTGAAGGCCGCGGCCTTCTCGTCATTGCCGGCATAGGTGGCGGCAACGGTGTAGCCTTCCGCCTTCAGGGCCTTCGAGATCGCTTCGCCGATGCCGCGCGATCCGCCGGTCACAAGTGCAACACGTCCCATGTGCGCTCCTCCAGTATTTTGGTTGGGTCTTCAAACGACGCCGCCGCTTCGGGCGGGGGCGCTGATGACCGGGGGCTCGAGGCCCCCGTGTCAGGTCAGGCGATTACGGCCGCTCGACGCAGAGGGCGACGCCCATGCCGCCGCCGATGCACAGCGTGGCGAGGCCCTTCTTGGCGTTGCTGCGCTTCATCTCGAACAGCAGCGTGTTCAGCACCCGGCAGCCCGAGGCGCCGATCGGGTGGCCGATGGCGATGGCACCGCCGTTCACGTTCACCTTGGCGGGATCCCAGCCCATGTCCTTGTTCACCGCCAGCGCCTGCGCGGCGAAGGCCTCGTTGGCCTCGATCAGGTCCAGATCTTCGACCTTCCAGCCGGCCTTTTCCAGCGCCTTGCGCGACGCGAAGATCGGGCCGACGCCCATGATCGACGGGTCGAGGCCGGCGGTGGCATAGGACGCGATGCGGGCCAGCGGTTCCAGACCGCGCCGTTCCGCTTCGGCGGCCGTCATCAGCAGCACGGCAGCTGCGCCGTCGTTGATGCCCGAGGCGTTGGCGGCGGTGACCGACCCGTCCTTGGTGAAGGCCGGCTTCAGCTTGGTCATCGCGTCAATGGTGGCGCCGTGGCGGATGTATTCGTCCTTGTCCACCACCACGTCGCCCTTGCGGCTCTTGACGGTGAAGGGGATGATCTCGTCGTCGAACTTGCCGGCCTTCTGGGCGGCTTCGGCCTTGTTCTGCGAGGCGACGGCGAACTCGTCCTGGGCTTCGCGGCTGATCTGCCACTTCAGGGCGACGTTCTCGGCGGTCTGGCCCATGTGGTAGCCGTTGAAGGCGTCCCAGAGGCCGTCCTTGATCATGGTGTCGACATAGGACATGTCGCCCATCTTCTGGCCCTGGCGCAGGGTGGCGGCGTGCGGGCTCAGCGACATGCTTTCCTGGCCGCCGGCGGCGACGATCGCGGCATCGCCCAGCATGATGTGCTGGGCACCCAGTGCTACGGCGCGCAGGCCCGAACCGCAGACCTGGTTCAGACCCCAGGCAGCGGATTCGATCGGCAGGCCGGCGCGGATATGGGCCTGGCGGGCGGGGTTCTGGCCCTGGGCCGCGGTCAGCACCTGGCCGAGGATGGTCTCGGAGACCTCGGACTTGTCGATGCCGGCACGGGCAACGATGCCTTCGAGGACGGCGGCGCCCATCTCGTGGGCGGGGGTGTTGGCGAAGGCGCCCAGAAAGCTGCCGACCGCGGTGCGGCCCGCCGATACGATCACTACGTCCGTCATGGTGTGTACTTCCCCTCCGGTTGCAAAGGTTGTCTTGAGCATGACCCAGACAAAACCTGAGGAAGCAATAGGCGGTGCCGCGACGGGGGGCAACAGCCTGGGGGTCGACAAATCCGCCCCCGCTTCGGGATGCCGCGCCCACCCGGACGCGGGACATTCCGTGCCGGCAGTCAGCCGCGGCGCCAAGCGGATCCGGAGGTGCGGATCCCGGGGGTTCGAGGCCTGGTCAGGCGCCGATGGCGGTCAGCGACGAGGCCCGGAAGCCACAGGGTCGGCGGCCGATCTGCGGCATGCCGAAGTGGTGGCCCTGCAGCGCGTCGATCCCCAGTCCGGCGAGGAACGCGGCTTCGGCCGGGCCCTCGACGGCTTCGGCGACGGTCATCGCCTCGAAATGCCGGGCGAGGGGAATGAGCGTGCGCAGAAAGGCCTGTTGGTCGGGGTCGCGGTGCACCGCCCGGCTGAAACTGCCGTCCAGCTTCACGATGTCGAAGCGGAAATCCCGCAACTGGCGGTAGGCGGTCGAGCCGGCGCCGAAATCGTCGAGCGCGAAGGCCACGCCCCGCATCCGCCAATGGTCGAGGAAGGCGTGCATCGCCGCCGGATCGGCGCCGAGGCCGCGTTCGGTGATCTCGACGATCAGGCGTTCCGCAAGGGTCGGATGCTCGAGCACGGCAGCGGAGAGGATAGCCGACCACTCCCGGTCGCCGAGGCTGAGGGGTGACAGGTTCACGGCGAGCCTGAGATCCGCGGTGGCGACCAGTTCGGCGATGGCAAGTCGCAAGGCGGCACGGTCCAGAAGCCGTCCGGCCGCGGTCGGTTCCACCGCGTCGATGAAGGCACCGGCGGCCGTCACCTGACCGTCTTCGCCGACCATACGGACCAGTGCCTCGTGGAAGGCGACCCGCGACGGCGCCCTGGCCAGCACCACCGGCTGCAGGGCCAGTGCGATCCGGCCGCGGGCGATAGCGCGCGTCACCCGTGCCGGCCAGGGCGACACCGGGGGACGCTTTGCGGCGGCCAGGCGATGGCCCGCCCGCAGCGGCGTTTCGGTGCTGTCGGATGGTCTGTGCGGCATCCCGGCCCTCCCTGCGTCGGGCCGCCACGGGGATGTGGCGGCCGTCCTCAGGCTGTGCCGGATTCGCTTAAGGTTCGGCTAAAATGTTCGCGAAACGTTCGTGCGCCAGGGTCACAGGCCCAGCTTCGCCGCCACCAGATCGTTCACCGCCTTGGGGTTGGCCTTGCCGCCCGTGACCTTCATCACCTGGCCCACGAACCACCCGGCCAGCTTCGGATTGGCGCGGGCCTTCTCGACCTGGGCGGGATTGGCGGCGATCACCTCGTCCACCGCCGCCTCGATCGCGCCGGTGTCGGTGACCTGGGTCAGGCCTTCGGTCTCGACGATCTCGACCGGGTCGCGGCCCGAGGTATAGCTGATCTCGAACACGTCCTTGGCGATCTTGCCGGAAATCCGCTCCGAGGCGATCAGGTCGACGATCTGGCCCAGTTGCGCCGCGCTGACCGGGCTTTCGGTGATGCCGTGGTCTTCCTTCTTCAGCCGGCCGAACAGTTCGTTGATGATCCAGTTTGCCGCCGTCTTGCCGTCACGGCCCTGGGCCACCGCTTCGAAGAAGGCGGCGTTCTCGGCCTCGGCTGTCAGCACTGACGCGTCGTACTCGCTCAGCCCGTAGTCCAGCACGAAGCGGGCGCGCTTCTCGTCGGGCAGTTCGGGCAGGCTGGCGGCGATGTCGTCGACGAAGGCCTGGTCGATTTCCAGCGGCAGCAGGTCGGGGCAGGGGAAATAGCGGTAGTCATGCGCCTCTTCCTTCGAGCGCATCGAGCGCGTCTCGCCCTTGTCGGGATCGTAGAGGCGGGTCTCCTGCACCACGCTGCCGCCATCCTCGACGATGGCGATCTGGCGGCGGGCTTCGTATTCGATCGCGGCCTGGATGAACCGCATCGAGTTCATGTTCTTGATCTCGCACCGCGTGCCGAGCAGGGAATGGTCGCCGGTCTCGATGAACCGCTCGTAGGTGCCGGGGCGGCAGACTGACACGTTCACGTCGGCACGCAGGTTGCCGTTCTGCATGTTGCCGTCGCAGGTGCCGAGATAGCGCAGGATCTGGCGCAGCTTGCCCACATAGGCGGCGGCTTCCTCGGGACCGCGGATGTCGGGGCGGCTGACGATCTCCATCAGGGCGACGCCGGTGCGGTTCAGGTCGACGAAGGACATGGTCGGGTCCATGTCGTGGATGGACTTGCCGGCGTCCTGTTCCAGATGGATGCGTTCGATCCGCACCCGCCGGGCGATGCCGGGGCCCATGTCTACCAGAACCTCGCCCTCGCCCACGATCGGGTGGTAGAGCTGGCTGATCTGGTAGCCCAGAGGCAGGTCGGGATAGAAATAGTTCTTCCGGTCGAAGGCCGAGCGCAGGTTGATCTTCGCTTTCAGGCCCAGCCCGGTCTTGACCGCCAGTGCGAGGCAGCCCTCGTTCACCACCGGCAACATCCCGGGCATGCCTGCATCCAGGAACGCGACATTCGAATTCGGCTCGGCGCCGAATTCGGTCGAGGCGCCCGAAAACAGCTTGGCCTTTGAAGCGACCTGGGCATGGACCTCAAGCCCGATGACCAGTTCCCAGTCGTGCTTCGCGCCGGCAATAACCTTGGGTTTCGGCGCCTCGTAGGCGAGATCGAGCATCTTTCGCGTCCCTTGTCGGATCAGCCCGCGTTCTAGCCGCGCGCGTGCCCCGTCTCAAGCGCCGCTTGCAGTCTTCGACGCCGTGAGGCTCCGCATGGGTTGCCCGGCTTCCCGATCGGGAAGCCGCCGGTCAGGACCCGGGTCTGGTCCTGGGCTGGGACTGCCACGGTGCGGCCTTCAACCAGTCGACTAGATGAGCCTGGATCGAGACCAGAACGATTCCAAGGACGTTGACGCCGATCGTCGGCCATATCCCGCGTGCCGGCGTGAAGTCGAGCAGGAAGCCGAGGACCAGCGCCAGCCACATGGAGAACACGAAGACCGCCAGCGACTGCCGGCCGACGGTGAGGATCACCCCGACCATCCGGGCCCAGAGCGCCCCCGTCCATCCGCCCGCGGACGCCTTCAGCCGGCGTCCGCCCGGTCCGGCGGCGACCCAGGCCACATAGGCCAGCGCCAGGAAGTGAGCATAGCGCAGGATGCCCTCGTTCGTCTTGAAGAACAACTGCTCGCGGCCCACGCGCCAGGCCTCGATCCACGGGACCTCCATGTAGATCTGCCAGCGCGAGAACGGCACCGAGACCAGAAGGAAGGCCACCGCGGTCCAGACCAGCCAGCGGCGCACCGGCGGCGCCGGCAGCCAGCCGCGCCCGAAGGCGAAGCCGGTAAAGAACAGGATCTGCCAGGCGAAGGGGTTGAAGAACCATTCGCGGCTGGACCAGGGTTCCGCCGAGAGGTCGAGCAGGCCGGTCTGCGCCACGGCCCAAAGCGCGACCGACGCCGCCATCGCCAGCAGGGGATCTACCCGCGCCAGCGCCATCGCCACCGGGATCATGGCGAGGATCACCAGATACATCGGCAGGATGTCGAAGTAGTTCGGCACATAGGCCAGCGTCATCAGCGCGACCAGGTTCCGTTCCGGGTCCGAGAAGAAATAGGCGAGGTTCGATTCGCTGACATAGTCCTTCTCGAACGCGCCGAAGCGGACGAAGACGCCCGACAGGTCGATCGCGGCCAGCGTCGTGGCGACCGCAAGGAACAGGCCGATATGCGCCCAGTAGACCTGCCAGATCCGGTGGCCGACCCGGGCCGTGCCGATCCACCAGTTCCGGGTGACGAAGATCCTGCCAAAGGCCAGCGCCGACGCCGTGCCCGAGCAGAACACGAAGATCTCGGCCGCGTCGGACCATCCCCAGTGGGAAGGGACGTAGTCGCCGATGATGTTGTAGGGGATATGGGCGAGCAGGATGAAGAACATCGCCAGCCCGCGGAAGAAATCCAGCCGGAGATCGCGTGTGGCATCGACGCCGAAAGCCGGGGCGTGGGTAGCCGAAATCGGCCTTGGGTCCAGGGTGGTGACGCTCATTTCGGTCCGCTTGGGTCTTGAAGGCGCAGGTCAGTCCGGCCCCTGCTAGAAGGCCGGGTCGGGAGAGGCAACGAGACCGAAACCGGATGGCGCGGCGCAGTCGCGCCGGACCCGGGTCCCGGAGGAGCCACGAGCGGATCCGGTGTCGCGAACCCGCCGGGGCCGGAACTGGCCGATCAGGCTCTGTCGATCCGCCGTGCGGTGCGGCATTGTCACATCTCTGACATTATGCCGGCCCAGACCGCGAAAAGTCCAATTGTTCGGCAGCTTGACCGGATCTTTCTGGTCGCGGCGTCGGATCCCCTTCGCAGATCGGGCTTGACGCCTGCAGCGCCTTTGCCTAACAGCCCCGCCACGTGGCGGAGTAGCTCAGTTGGTTAGAGCAGCGGAATCATAATCCGCGTGTCGGGGGTTCGAGTCCCTCCTCCGCTACCACACACGCCCCCCAGACTTTGCAGAAGACGGTGCGGCCTCGGAAGGGGCGGAGCGGGGTGTGACGTTCCCGGGCGCAGGTAGCGCGGGCAAGCGACGGTCGCTGTCGGCGACGTCCTAACGCCTCGACCGGGAGGCGCCGGACGCGGACTCACTTACCGGCACCGGCCAACGGGTCTTGCCCGTCAGGCATGGCCCTTCCTACGTGCTGCCCTGAGCCGCTGCGGGACAGCAAATGCCGCCGCGCCGCAGCCTGAATGACCCTTGGGAAAGGATAGCGTCCGTCAAGCTGGTGTAGTTTCCGGGATGGCCTTTTGAGGTCATCGGTCAGGCGGCCTGTGTGGTGATGCTGAGAAGCGGATCGGTCTGGGCGATGTCGATCTGGCTGAAGGCTTCGACCATCATGTCGCGGTGCTGGCTCTGCCAGTCGTCATTCTGCTCGAACAGGACGGCGCCGATCAGGCGAATGATACTGTCCTCGTTCGGGAAGATTCCGACGACATCGGCGCGGCGTTTCACTTCCTTGTTCAGGCGTTCAAGCGGATTCGTGCTGTGAAGCTTGGTGCGGTGCTGAGCGGGGAAGGCCATGTAGGCCAGCACGTCGGCCTCGCTCTCGTCCATCAGGGTCGCGAGCTTTGGCCAGCGGGGGCGAAGCTGGTCGGCGACGTGCCGCCAGACCTCGATGGCGCTCTTCTGGTCGGGCTGGGTGAAGGCCTGCCGGATCGCGGCGGCGACGACGGTGTGCTGGCCTTTCGGCACATGGGCCAGCGCGTTGCGCATCCAGTGAACGCGGCAGCGCTGCCAGGCCGCATCGAACACCCGGCCGATCGCCGCCTTCAGGCCGGTGTGCGCGTCCGAGATCACCAGTTTCACCCCGTCCAGTCCGCGGCCCTTCAGGCTGCGCGAGGCACGTCCGTCCAGAACGTCTCGGCTTCCGAGGGGCCGATCTTCAGGCCGATCGCCATTGGTCTCGAACACATGGCGACACAATGGCTCACTCTCGCGGCGGCCGTCCGTACTCACCGCCACGGCGATTATGGCCGCGACCGAGATGATCCGCCCGCCCTGGCGGACCTTCAGGTAGGGGGCGTCCAGCCAGAGGTAGGGCCATTCGCCGATGAGCGACCGGTCAAGGAATTCCTGCACCCTCTCGTCTATGTCCTTGCAGAGCTAGGATACCGTGCTCTTCGATATGCCCGAGAGCCCCATGGCCTGCACCAGATCGTCCACCTTCCTCGTCGACACCCCGCCGATCCAGGCTTCCTGGATGACAGCCACCAGCGCCTTCTCCGACGTCCGGCGCGGCTCCCGGAAGCCGGGGAAATATGAGCCCTGCCGCAGCTTCGGCGCCCGAAGGTTCAGCGCGCCCAGCCGGGTCTTCAGCTCGCGGTCACGATAGCCGTTGCGCCAGGTCTGTCGGCCGTCGCCGCGCTCATAGCGCCCGGCGCCGATCATGCCCTCGACATCATGCTCCATCAGCGTCTGCAGCACCGCTTCGGTCACGGCGCGAAGGAAATCGCCCTCATCGTGCTGTCGCAGCAGCTCGATCAGCGGCATGGTGGTGTCGGTCATCGGGGTCTCCATCGGTCCGTGGTTGAAGCTCGCAACTCCACCATAAGCCGACGTCCTCGATGGCCACCCCGGTTACACCGCCAGCGCGGCGCGAAAGTCCACCACGTCTTCGGACGCTATCTGCCGGAGGCAGAGCGCAGTGCAGGCAACCAGCGGCTCTACAGCCGCAAGGCACTCGAAAGACTGGCCTTCATTCGCCATGCGCGCGACCTGGGCTTCACACTGGAAGCGATCCGCGATCTGCTCAGCCTGTCGGATGAGCCCGACCGGTCCTGTGCCGCAGCCGATGCCATCGCCAGGGCGCAACTCGCCGAAGTCGAAAGCCGCCTCGCGCGGCTGACGGCCCTCAAGGCGGAACTCGAACGCATGCTCGTGCAATGCGCGGGCGGCCGGATCGCCGAATGCCGGGTGATCGAAGTTCTGGGCGACCATTCGCTCTGCGCGGCTGACCATCGCCATTCAGGCTCCGAGACAACGCCATGACCGGGCCCGGAGCCCTCTCCATTCATGCCGGTGCGGCGCTGGCCGAAATCGCGGGCTGCTTCGCCGTCTGGGCCTGGATGCGGCGGGGGGCGAGCACCCTGCGCTTCTCCCGCGCTGATCAGCCTTGCGATCGTCGCCTGGTTCCTGGCCCTTGCCCCATCAGCCTCCGCGGGGCGGGCCTACGCAGCCTATGGGGCGTCTGCATCGCCGCCTTGCCGATCTGGCTTTGGACGGTCGAAGGACAACGCCAGACACCTGGGTCTGACCGGCGCCGCTATCTGCCTGGTTGGAGCTGCGATCATCCTGTTTGCGCCGAGAGCACTGGGGGAGTGGGTGAAGGTCGCAATTTCTGAACA
>JBGAOK010000074.1:0-17449 GCA_044221805.1 Meridianimarinicoccus sp. | reverse complement strand
GGGGAACCCCGGCCGAGACGAGGCGGCGCTCGGGTCCCCCCGGGCCGCGCCATCTTGAATTCCTTGAGCCGCCGGGCCACTCTCGCGGACCAACAGCCCCGGGACCCCGCATTGGCCTTCCACAACATCCATTTCGTGTCGAGCGGGGTCGACATCGCCGAGGAGGCGCGGGCGCGGCTGGTGCATCGCCACGGCCAGGCCCCCCTCGGCATGGCCGACGTGATCGTGGCGCTCGGGGGCGACGGGCTGATGCTCTCGACGCTCCACGCCACCCAGGGCCTCAGCCTGCCGGTCTACGGCATGAACCGCGGCACCGTCGGCTTTCTCATGAACGAATATTCCGAGGAGTGGCTGCCCGCCCGGCTCGCCGCCGCGGAGGAGGCGGTGATCCACCCCTTGCGCATGCGCGCGACGCTGGCGGACGGGACGATGATCGAGGCGCTCGCCATCAACGAGGTCTCCCTGCTGCGCGCGGGCCCCCAGGCGGCGAAGCTGCGCATCACCGTCAACGGGCGGGAGCGCATGGCGGCGCTGGTGGCGGACGGGGCGCTGGTCTCGACCCCCGCGGGCTCGACCGCCTACAACTATTCCGCCCATGGGCCGATCCTGCCGATCGGCTCGGATGTGCTGGCCCTGACCGCCATGGCGGCGTTCCGGCCCCGGCGCTGGCGCGGGGCCCTGCTGCCGAAGGGGGCGAAGGTGCGCTTCGACGTGCTCGACCCGGACAAACGCCCGGTGATGGCCGATGCGGACAGCCGGTCGGTTCCCCATGTCCACTGGGTCGAGATCGAGAGCGAGCCGCGGGTCCGCCACCGGCTGATGTTCGACCCGGGCCACGGGCTCGAGGAACGGCTGCTCAGCGAACAGTTCGTCTGACCCCTGTCGCCGGGCTGCGGCGGGCGCTGGGGTCGGGCACAGGGTAGGGCCACAGGACCGGCTCGGTGGGGCGGGCGGGGAATGCAGCCCCGCCCGCCGGTGCGGCGCACCTTGGGTCACTCGGCGGATCAGTCGGCCGGCGTGGTCGCCTTGGCGAAGCCGATCGACTTCAGCGCCGCCCGCAGCTCGTCCAGGATCGCGGGATCGTCGATGGTTGCCGGCATCTTGTACGTCTCGCCATCGGCGATCTTCGCCATGGTGCCGCGCAGGATCTTGCCCGAACGGGTCTTCGGTAGCCGGTCGACCACCAGCGCCAGCTTGAAGGCGGCCACCGGGCCGATCTGGTCGCGCACCAGCTTGACGCATTCCTTGATGATCGCCTCGGGGGCGCGGTCGACGCCCTTCGAGATGCACAGGAAGCCCATCGGCAGCTGGCCCTTCAGCTCGTCCGCCACGCCGATCACGGCGCATTCCGCCACGTCCGGGTGCGAGGTCAGCACCTCCTCCATCGCGCCGGTGGACAGGCGGTGGCCGGCGACGTTGATCACGTCATCGGTGCGCGCCATGATGTAGAGATAGCCGTCCTCGTCCTTCATGCCCGCATCGCCGGTCTCGTAATAGCCGGGGAAGTGATCGAGATAGCTCTTGCGGAAGCGCGCCTCGGCATTCCACAGCCCCGGCAGGGTGCCCGGCGGCAGCGGCAGCTTGATGGCGATGGCGCCCAGCTGGCCCGGCGCCACCTCGTGGCCGGCCTCGTCGAGGATGTGGACCTCGTAGCCCGGCATGGCGACCGACGGCGAGCCGATCTTCACCGGCAGCGCCTCGATCCCCATCGGGTTGGCGGCGATGGCATAGCCGGTCTCGGTCTGCCACCAGTGGTCGATCACCGGCACGCCCAGCAGGGCCTGCGCCCATTTGATCGTGTCCGGGTCGGCGCGTTCTCCGGCCAGGAACAGCGCGCGCAGGCCGCTGGTATCGTACTTGGTGTGGAAGCTGCCGTCCGGATCCTCGCGGCGGATCGCCCGGATCGCCGTCGGCGCGGTGAACAGGACCTTGACGTCGTGGTCGCGGATCACCCGCCAGAAGGTGCCCGGGTCGGGCGTGCCGACCGGCTTGCCCTCGAACACGATGGTGGTGCAGCCGTGGAGCAGCGGCGCGTAGCAGATATAGGAATGCCCCACCACCCAGCCCACGTCCGAGGCGGCCCAGAACACTTCGCCCGGTTTCATGGCGTAGATGTTGGTCATGGTCCATTCCAACGCCACCAGATGGCCGCCGGTGGCACGGATCACCCCCTTGGGCGCGCCGGTCGTGCCCGAGGTATAAAGGATGTAGGCCGGGTGGTTGCCTTCGACCGGCACGCAGTCGGCCGGCTCGACGCCGTACTGGAAGCTGTGCCAGGCAAAGTCGCGGCCTTCCTCCAGATGCGCCACTTCCTGCTCGCGCTGGAAGATCACGCAGAAGTCGGGCTTGTGCTCGGCCGCGGCCAGCGCGCCGTCCAGCAGCGGCTTGTAATGCACCACGCGGCCCGGCTCGATCCCGCAGGAGGCGGCGATCATGCATTTCGGCTTGGCATCGTCGATCCGCACCGCCAGTTCGTGCGCCGCGAAGCCGCCGAACACCACCGAGTGGATCGCCCCGATCCGCGAGCAGGCCAGCATCGCCTCGACCGCCTCGGGGATCATCGGCATGTAGATGATGACGCGGTCGCCCTTTTCGACGCCTTTCGCCTTCAGCGCCCCGGCCAGCGACGCCACCCGGTCGCGCAATTCGCGGTAGGTGATCTTGTGGACCGAATGGGTCACCGGGCTGTCATGGATGATGGCGATGCGGTCGCCGTTTCCGGCTTCCACGTGGCGGTCGACAGCGTTCCAGCAGGTGTTGACCAGCCCGTCCGAGAACCACTCGTAAAGCGGGGCATTCTCGTCGAACAATGCCTTGGTCGGCTGCCGTGCCCAGTCGATCTTCTGGGCGGCCTCCATCCAGAAGGCATCAGGGTCGGTTTTCCAGCGGCCATAGACTTCGGCGTAGGTCATGAATGTCTCCTCCCGATGGGCAGGCAGTATTCGGTGCAAAGCCTCGCCAAACAAGGCGGCAGATCCGCCGCAGGGCTGATCTCGAAAAGACGTTTGCGAATTTTCACGGTAGCGTTTTCATGGCTGTAAAGATTTCCCCGGCCGAGCGGTCGAAGATCGGGGCCATCCGTCCGCGCGGCGGTCTGGCACCGCGTCCCGCCGTCCCGTCCGGGTCGGAAGCCGGGCTCGATCTCGCAGCAGAAGCGCGCACGGGTAGGCCGTCCCGCACCGGCCCGGCAGTACCGTCCCGGTATCACCGGCCCGGATTGCCGGTCGCCAGTGCCCTGCCGGTGTTCCGGCCCGACGCGATCCCGGTGCGGGGCGGGTCGCCGCGGACCGGGTCGCCGCGGACCGGCGGCACGGCGCGGCGACTCAGCCGTAGCGTGCCACCGGCGTGCCCGCCAGTGCGGCCACGTTCAGAAGCCCGCGCGGGGTGATCGAGGGGGTCACGATATGGACCCGGTTGCCCATCCCCATCAGGATCGGCCCGACCTCAAGCCCGCGCGCCTTGGCCTTGAGGATGTTGCGCACCGCGGACGCGGCGTCGGCGCTGGCAAAGACCAGGCCGTTCGCCGGACCCTCGAAGCGCGAATGGGCGAACACCCGTTCCCGCACCTCGGGGAACAGCGCGGTGTCCACGTTCATCTCGCCTTCGTACTGGAAATCCCGCGGCGCGCTGTCGAGGATGCGCATCGCCTCGCGGGCGGTGGCCCCGGACTTGGACTGCAGGTTGCCGAATTCGCTCTGCGAGCAGATCGCGATCTTCGGCACGATGCCGAAGCGGCGCATGTGCCGGGCGCAGCCGACCACCGTCTCGGCCATCTGTTCGGGGGTGGGTTCCGCGTTCACATGGGTGTCGGCGATGAACAGGGGTTCGTCTTCGGTAATCATCAGCGACAGGGCGCCGACCGGCTTCAGCTTGTCGGTGCCGAGGATCTGGGTGACGTAGTTCAGGTGCCACAGGAACTGCCCGAAGGTGCCGCAGATCAGGCTGTCGGCGTCGCCCTTGTTGACCATGATGGCGCCGATCGCGGTGGAATTGGTCCGCATCACGGCGCGCGCAATGTCGGGGGTGACGCCCCGGCGCTCCATCAGTTCCAGATAGCTTTCCCAGTAGCCGCGGTAACGGGGATCGTTCTCGGGGTTGATGATCTGGAAGTCCCGGTCCGGCCGGATCGCAAGGCCCGCCCGCTCGCAGCGCTGGTTGATCACGTCGGGGCGTCCGATCAGGATCGGGGTCTCGCGGGTTTCCTCCATGATCGCCTGGGCGGCGCGCAGCACGCGCTCGTCCTCGCCCTCGGCAAAGACGATGCGGCGGGTGTCTGCCTTCGCGGCCTGGAACACCGGGCGCATCATCAGCGCCGAGCGGAACACCGAACCGTCCAGCTTCGTCTTGTAGGCCTCGATGTCGGCCAGCGGCCGGGTCGCGACGCCGCTGTCCATCGCCGCCCTGGCGACGGCGGTGGCGACGACGCCCATCAGCCGCGGGTCGAACGGCTTGGGGATCAGGTACTCGGGGCCGAAGGTCAGTTGCTCGCCCTTGTAGGCGGCGGCAGCCTCGGCCGAGGTGGTGGCTCGGGCCAGCGCGGCGATGCCGTCGACGCAGGCGATCTGCATGGCGTCGTTGATCTCGGTCGCGCCGACGTCCAGCGCGCCGCGGAAGATGAACGGGAAGCAGAGCACGTTGTTGACCTGGTTCGGGAAGTCGGACCGGCCGGTGGCGATGATCGCCTCGGGGGCGACCTCGCGGGCGAGGTCGGGCATGATCTCGGGCGTCGGGTTGGCCAGCGCGAAGATCACCGGGCGCGGCGCCATCTTGCGCACCATGTCCTGGCTCAGCACCCGCGGCCCCGAGAGGCCAAGGAACAGGTCGGCGCCGTCCATGACCTCGTCCAGCGTGCGCAGGTCGGTCTTCTGGGCATAGGCCGCCTTCTGCGGGTTCATGTCCTCGTTGCGGCCGTCCCAGACCAGGCCGTGGATGTCGCAGAGCCAGACGTTCTCGCGCTTCACGCCCAGCTTCAGCAGCATGTTGAGGCAGGCGATCCCAGCCGCGCCGCCCCCCGTCGAGACGATCTTGATGTCCTCGAACCGCTTGCCGGCGACCTTCAGGGCGTTGGTGGCGGCGGCGCCGACCACGATCGCGGTGCCGTGCTGGTCGTCGTGGAAGACCGGGATCCCCATCCGGTTGCGGCAGATCTCCTCGACGATGAAGCAGTCCGGCGCCTTGATGTCCTCAAGGTTGATGGCGCCGAAGCTCGGCTCCAGCGCACAGACGATCTCGGCCAGCTTCTCGGGATCGGGTTCGTTCACCTCGATGTCGAAGCAGTCGATGTTGGCGAACTTCTTGAACAGGACGGCCTTGCCTTCCATCACCGGCTTCGAGGCGAGCGGGCCGATATTGCCCAGCCCCAGCACCGCGGTGCCGTTGGTCACCACGGCAACGAGGTTACCGCGCGAGGTATAGCGCTGTGCCGTGGACGGGTCGGCGGCGATTTCGAGGCAGGCCTCGGCGACCCCCGGCGAATAGGCGCGGGCGAGGTCGCGGCCGTTCGCCAGCGGCTTGGTGGCGCGGATCTCGAGTTTTCCGGGCTTGGGGAATTCGTGATAATGCAGCGCCTCTTCGCGCAGCGTCTCGCCGGTCTCGTTATTCACGTCTGCTACTCCGGTTGCCTCTGTCCGAACGGGAGCCGGTGGCCGACGGCCTGCGCCGAGACCGTTTCAGCCGCTCTCCCCCCGGCTTCACCTTTGGCCCAAGGCGCTGACCCTTGCAAAGCAATTTGCTGCCGCGCAGTCTGGTGCGAAGGCTGGCACAGTCCAGGCCGGCGGCAGGACGGCAGCAGCAGGGCGGACCGGGACATGGAACTACTGGCAGCAGCGCGGGCGGTGCGCGAGAACGCCCACGCGCCCTATTCGGGCTTCAAGGTCGGCGCCGCGCTGCGCGGGGCGGGCGGCGGGCTGCATGTGGGCTGCAACGTCGAGAATGCGGCCTATCCCGAAGGCACCTGCGCCGAGGCCGGCGCCATCGCCGCGATGGTGGCGGCGGGCGAGACCCGGATCGCCGAGATCGCGGTGATCGCCGCCAGCCCGCGCCCGGTGCCGCCCTGCGGCGGCTGCCGGCAGAAGCTGGCCGAGTTCGCCGCGCCTGACACGCCGGTCCTGCTGGCAACCATGGATGGCGCCCTGCTGCGCACCACCGTCGGCGATTTGCTGCCCGGGGCCTTCGGCGCCGCGGATATGCCCGGCACGCCCGAGGCCTGAGCCGGTGGACCCGCGCTCGGTCCTGACCCATCTGCGCGAAGGCCGCCCCCTGCGCGAGGACGAGCTGCGCTTCTTCGCGCGCGGGCTCGCCTCGGGCGAGGTGACCGATGCCCAGGCCGCGGCCTTTGCCATGGGGGTCTGCCGCGGCGGCTTCTCCGAGGCCGAGACGGTCGCGCTGACCCGGGCGATGCGCGATTCGGGCGAGGTGCTGCACTGGGACCTGCCCGGGCCGGTGCTGGACAAGCATTCGACCGGGGGGCTGGGGGATTCGACCTCGCTGATCGTGGCGCCGGTCCTTGCCGCGCTCGGCTGCTATGCGCCGTTCCTGTCGGGCCGGGGGCTGGGCCACCGGCGGCACGCTGGACAAGCTCGAGGCGCTGGAGGGGGTGGAAACCACGATGTCGACCGAGCGGCTGAAGGCCATCGTCGCCGATGTCGGCTGCGCCGTGGTCGGCGCCAGCGCCGAGATCGCCCCGGCCGACCGGCGGCTCTATGCCATCCGCCACGCCACCGCGACGGTGGAAAGCCTCGGGCTGATCACCGCCTCGATCCTGTCGAAGAAGCTGGCGGGGGGCGCGCAGGCGCTGATCCTCGACGTCAAGGGCGGCACCGGCGCCTTCATGAAGACCCGGGCCGAGGCGAAGGCGCTGGCGCAGCTTCTGGTCAACACCGCGAACGCGGCGGGCTGCGCGACACGGGCGCTGATCACCGACATGAACCAGCCGCTGGCGCCGGCGATCGGCAACGCGGTGGAACTGGCCGAGGTGCTGGCGGTGCTGCGCGATCCGCGGCCCGAAAGCCGGCTCTGCACCCTGTCGCTGGTGCTCTGCGGCGAGCGTCTGGAGCTGGCCGGCGTCCATGCCAGCGCCGAGGCCGGGGCGCGGCAGCGCTGCAGGCCCTGCAGACCGGATCGGCGGCCGAGAAGTTCGGCGCGATGATCCATGCGATGAAGGGTCCGGCCAGGCTGCTGGACGACCCGGCGCGGTGCATCTTGCCGCGGGCGCCCGCGGTGCGCGAGGTCCGCGCCGAGCGGGCGGGCGGATCGCGGCGATCGACGGCGTCGCGCTGGGGCAGCTGGTGGCCGAGCGCGCGCGCGCCTCCATCCCGGCGACCGGATCGATCTCGCCGTCGGCCTGACCGGCATCCTGCCGCTGGGGCAGCGCGGTGGTCGCGACGGGCGATCTCGTCGTCGCGCTGGTCTGCTGCTGCCCGCGCCGACGAGGCTGGCCGTGCGGCGGTGCGGGCGGCGATCCAGATCGGCCCCGAGGCGGTGGCGCCGCCGCTGGTCCACGCGCGGGTGAACCCGTGAGCCGGGCCTTCCTCGTCGTCCTCGACTCGGTCGGCTGCGGTGGCGCGCCGGATGCGGCCGCCTATGGCGATGCCGGCGCCGACACCCTGGGTCATATCGCGGCCGCCTGCGCCGCCGGCCTCGCCGATCAGGGCCGCAGCGGCCCGCTGCGCCTGCCGGCCCTCAACGCCATGGGGCTGGCCGCCGCCATGGCCCTAGCCAATGACCGCGCGGCCCCCGGCTTCACGCCGCTGCCGGGCGCGGTCTGGGCCGCGGCACAGGAAACCTCGAAGGGCAAGGACACGCCGTCGGGGCATTGGGAACTGGCCGGCGTGCCGGTGCCCTGGGACTGGACCTATTTCCCCGCCACGACCCCGGCCTTTCCGGACGATCTGGTGGCCGAGGTCTGCCGCATCGCCGGCACCGACGGCATCCTCGGCAACTGCCCGGCCTCGGGCACCGAGATCCTGAAGACCCACGGCGCCACCCACATGCTGACCGGCTGGCCGATCTGCTATACCTCGACCGACAGCGTGTTCCAGATCGCCGCGCACGAGCAGACCTTCGGGCTGGAGCGGCTTCTGGACCTCTGCGCGCGGCTGGCGCCGCGGCTTCATGCCATGAAGGTCGGCCGGGTGATCGCGCGGCCCTTCCTCGGCACGCCCGAGACCGGGTTCACCCGCACCACCAATCGCCACGACTATGCGGTGGCGCCGCCGGCACCGACGCTTTGCGACTGGGTCCACGGGGCGGGCCGGACGGTTCACGGCATCGGCAAGATCGGCGATATCTTCTCGGGCCACGGCATCGACAGCGTCGCCAAGGGCGACGATGCCGCGCTGATGGGCCACCTGCACCGGGCGGTGGCCGAGATGCCCGAGGGCAGCCTGACCTTCGTCAATCTCGTCGAGTTCGACAGCCTCTATGGCCACCGCCGCGACGTCGCCGGCTATGCGCGGGCGCTGGAATGGGCCGATGGCGAGCTGGGCCGGGTCGCCGCCGCCCTGCGGCCGGGGGACCTGCTTCTGGTCACCGCGGACCACGGCAACGACCCGACATGGCCCGGAACGGACCATACCCGCGAACGTGTGCCGGTGGTGGGCATCGTCGCCAGCGCCGCCGGCCCCGGGTCCCGCGGGCTGGTCGGCTTTTCCGATGTGGGCGCCAGCGTGGCGGCGCATCTGGGGGTGCCCGCCCCAGGGCCGGGGAGGGCCTTCCTGTGAGCCCGAAGGTCGAGCTTCACCTGCATCTGGAAGGCGCGGCGCCGCCCGATTTCATCCGCCGGCTGGCCGAAGCGAAGCACCAGAACATCGACATGGTGTTCGACGAACGCGGCGGCTACGCCTTCCGGGACTTCGCCCATTTCCTGAAGGTCTACGAGGCCGCGACCTCGGTCCTTGAGACGCCCGAGGACTATCACCGCCTGACGCTTGCGGTGCTGGAAACCCAGGCCGAGGAAGGCGTGATCTATACCGAGACCTTCCTCTCGCCCGAATTCTGCGGCGGCAACGATCTGGCGGCGTGGCGCGACTATCTGGCCGCGATCCGCGAGGCCGCCCGGATCGCCGAGGCGCGCTGGGGCACGGTCCTGCGCGGCATCGTCACCTGCATCCGCCATCTCGGCCCCGAGACCGCGAAGGGCGCCGCGATCTGCGCTGCCGAGACCGCGGATGACTGGCTGGTCGGCTTCGGCATCGCCGGCGAGGAACGCATCGGCCGCCCGCGCGACTATGCCTATGCCTTCGACATGGCGCGCGAGGCCGGGCTGGGCCTGACCGCCCATGCCGGCGAATGGGGCGGGCCCGTCTCGGTGCGCGAGGCGCTGGACGACCTGCGGGTGACCCGGATCGGCCATGGCGTCCGCGCCATCGAGGATCCGGCGCTGGTCGACCGGCTGGCCGAGGACGGCGTGGTGCTGGAAGTCTGCCCGGGGTCGAACATCGCGCTCGGCCTTTATCCCTCGTGGGACCGCCACCCGGTCGGCAAGCTGCACGACAAGGGGGTGAGGGTCACGCTCTCGACCGACGACCCGCCATTCTTCCGCACCGCGATCAGCCGCGAATACGACCGGCTGGCCGCCGCCTTCGGCTGGGACGACGCGGTCTTCCGCAGCCTGAACCGCACCGCGGCCGAGGCGGCCTTCTGCGATGCGGCCACCCGCGACGCCATTCTGAAGCGACTGGAACCCGAGCATGCCTGACACTCCCGCGCATCAGCACCTGACCATCGTCCGCCACCCGCTGGTGCAGCACAAGCTGACGCTGATGCGCGACCGCAACGCCTCGACCTCGAGCTTCCGGCGGCTGCTGCGCGAGATCAGCCAGCTTCTGGCCTATGAGGTCACCCGCGAGCTGGAACTGACCACCATGCCGATCGAGACGCCGCTGATGCCGATGGACGCGCCGGTGCTCGACGGCAAGAAGCTGGCGCTGATCTCGATCCTGCGCGCCGGAAACGGGCTTCTGGACGGCGTGCTGGAACTGATCCCCTCGGCCCGGGTCGGCTTCGTCGGGCTGTACCGGGACGAGGCCACGCTGCAGCCGGTGCAGTACTATTTCAAGGTGCCCGACGAACTGGGCGACCGGCTGGTGATCGCGCTCGACCCGATGCTGGCGACCGGGAATTCCTCGGTCGCGGCGATCGACCTGCTGAAACAGGCCGGCGCGACCGACATCCGCTTCCTGTGCCTGCTGGCCGCGCCCGAAGGGGTCAAGCGGATGCGCGAGGCGCATCCCGACGTGCCGATCATCACCGCCGCGCTGGACCAGGGCCTGACCGACAAGGGCTATATCTATCCCGGCCTCGGCGATGCCGGCGACCGGCTCTTCGGCACCAAATGACCCTCCGGCTGGCGGCGACCGGGCTTGTGCTGACCTGCGCCGCCGCCGGCGCGGCGGCGGGTCCGGCCGAACCGCCGCCCGCCGGTTTCGCCGGTACCACCTGGATCGACAGCCGCGGCTGCGCCTTCCAGCGCGCCGAAATCGGCGGTGTCGTGGTCTGGGCCGACCGGCTGACCGCCGAGGGCGACCCGGTCTGCGGCCTGCCGCCCGGCCTGTCCGATTTGGCGCCCTCGGACGCGGTGCCGGCGATTCCGCCGAACCGGCGCGGCAGCCCGCCCGCGTTTCCCGCGCCCGGCATCTATGCGCAGATCGCGGCCTTCACCGGCAAGGCGAAGGCCGATGGGCTGGTCACTGCCCTGCAAGGGGCCGGCATTCCGGCATTGCGCCAGGATTTTCCCCGCGGCGGTGGGGTCTTGCGGGTGATTTACGCGGGTCCCTTGGGCTCCGAATCCGAGGCGGCCGCCCGGATCGGGCAGATTCGTGCCATGGGCTATGCCGACGCGTTTGTCTGGACACAGGATTAGCGCTAACAGTATTCCTGACACAGACCCGGGCCAATGGCGGTAGAACCTGCATGGCCTTGGCATGTTTCGGAGCCGGGGCTTGTCAGATCACGGCAGCCCCGTCTTACTGCGCCTTGGGGGAGGTCCGGTCATGCTGCATGCCGATCTCGGAATCGTGCCGACCACGACGACCGGACAGGCCGCACCAGCGGTCCGCCCGGCAATGATGCGTGCCATGGCGACGGCCGGGTCGGCGGCCGCGCCCGAAGCCGGGCTGCGCGTCAGGAATGCGTCCGGTGCAGGGGTGACGCCGCGTTATGCATTTTCTGCGGTCCCGCTATGCGTCCGAGCGGGGTGCCAAGGCAGGCAGCATCGTGTAGGGAAGCGTTACTGACATATCGTGTCGTAGATACCTGAAAACGAACGCGAAAAGACAAGGGGGGAGAAACAATCTTGCGCGCACGTTTCGCAAACCGCTCGCGGATTTCCGGCAAGGAAATGACCCGGCCAAGTTGATGCCCGTCGCGTCGCGCATGGCGGCGCGGACGTGGGCGATTTTGACCCGCCGGCTGGCGGGTGCTTTCGGATACCAGGAGGGAACCCATCCATGACCAAGATCGAGGACATCGACCCGATCGAGTCCCAGGAATGGCAGGACGCCATTTCCGACGTGATCGAACGCGACGGGCCCAACCGGGCGCACTTCCTGCTTGACCGTGCGGTCCAGCAGGCCCGCGCCGCGGGGGCGATGCTGCCGTTCTCGGCCACCACGCCGTACCAGAACACCATCCCGCATGACGACCAGTTCGAGTTCCCCGGCGATCTCGAGATGGAAGGCCGGATCCGCGCGATCAACCGCTGGAACGCCATGGCGACGGTGGTGCGGCGGAACAAGGAAAGCAGCGAATACGGCGGCCACATCGCCTCGTTCGCCTCGTCGGCGGCGATGTACGACGTGGGCCTGAACCACTTCTGGCGCGCCCGCTCGGCGATCCACGGCGGCGATCTGGTGTTCTTCCAGGGCCATGTGGTCCCCGGCATCTATGCCCGGTCCTTCATGGAAGGCCGGATCAGCGAGGAGCAGCTGGAGAACTTCCGTTCGGAAGTCGGCGGCGGCGGGCTCAGCTCGTACCCGCACCCCTGGCTGATGCCGGATTACTGGCAGTTCCCCACCGTCTCGATGGGGCTTGGCCCGCTCTGCGCCATCTATCAGGCGCGGTTCATGAAATACATGCACAACCGCGGCTTGATCGACATGACCGACCGCAAGGTCTGGTGCTTCCTCGGCGACGGCGAGATGGACGAGCCGGAAAGCCTGGGCGCCATCGGCCTGGCCGCCCGCGAGAAGCTCGACAACCTGATCTTCGTCATCAACTGCAACCTGCAGCGGCTTGACGGCCCGGTGCGCGGCAACGGCAAGATCGTGCAGGAACTGGAGGGCGAGTTCCGCGGCTCGGGCTGGGAAGTCATCAAGCTGCTCTGGGGCCGCGGCTGGGACGACCTGCTCGAGAAGGACGTGACCGGCCGGCTGCGCCAGCTGATGGAGGAGACCGTCGACGGCGACTACCAGACCTTCAAGTCGAAGGACGGCGCCTATATCCGCAAGAACTTCTTCGGAAAGTACCCCGAGACCGCCGCGCTGGTCGAGGACTGGACCGACGACCAGATCTGGGATCTGCGCCGCGGCGGCCATGACGTGCAGAAGGTCTATACCGCCTTCAAGCGCGCCACCGAGGTGAAGGACCAGCCGGTCTGCCTTCTGGTCAAGACCGTCAAGGGCTACGGCATGGGCACGGCCGGCGAAGGCCAGAACACCACGCACCAGCAGAAGAAGATGGCCGAGGACCAGCTGCGCGCCATGCGCGACCGGTTCCACATCCCGGTCACCGACGAGGCTCTGGCCAAGGCGCCCTTCGTCCAGCTCAACAACGCCCAGAAGGCCTATCTGGCTGACCGCCGCAAGGCGCTTGGCGGCGCCTTCCCGGCCCGGCACTGGCGCGACGCGCCGAAGCTGCAGATCCCCGGGCTCGACGCCTTCGACAAGGAACTGAAGGGCACCGGCGAGCGCGAGATCTCGACCACGATGGCCTTCGTGCGGATCCTCACCACGCTGCTGCGCGACAAGAACATCGGCAAGCAGGTGGTGCCCATCGTCCCCGACGAAAGCCGCACCTTCGGCATGGAAGGGCTGTTCCGCTCGGTCGGCATCTACAACCCGCTGGGGCAGAACTACACGCCCCAGGACGCCGACCAGATGAACTTCTACAAGGAAAGCCAGTCCGGCCAGGTGCTTCAGGAAGGCATCAACGAGGCCGGCGCGATGGCCGACTGGATGGCGGCGGCGACGTCCTATTCGGTGCACGGCGTGCCGATGATCCCGTTCTTCATCTACTACTCGATGTTCGGCTTCCAGCGCATCGGCGACCTGGCCTGGGCCGCCGGCGACAGCCGGGCGCGGGGCTTCATGCTGGGCGGCACCGCCGGGCGGACCACCCTGAACGGCGAGGGCCTGCAGCACGAGGACGGTCACAGCCACATCCTGGCCGGCACCATCCCGAACTGCATCACCTATGACCCGACCTTCCAGTACGAGGTCGCGGTGATCGTGCAGAACGGCCTGAAGCGGATGTATGTCGATCAGGAGGACGTGTTCTTCTACCTGACCCTGATGAACGAGAACTACTCGCATCCCGACATGCCGATGGGGGTCGAGCAGGACATCATCCGCGGTCTCTACCGGCTGAAGGACGTGGCCAAGCCCGGCAAGAAGCACGTCGCGCTGCTGGGCTCGGGCACGATCCTGATCCAGGCGATCAAGGCGGCGAAGATGCTCGAGGACGATTTCGGCGTCACCTCCGAGATCTGGTCGGCGACCTCGCTGAACGAACTGGCCCGGGAAGGCCAGGACGTGGCGCGGTTCAACCGGCTGAACCCGCTGGCCGAGCCGCGCAAGGCCTTCGTGACCGAGCAGCTCGAGAAGGCGAAGGGGCCTGTCGTGGCCGCCACCGACTACATGAAGAACTACGCCGAGCAGATCCGCGCCTTCGTGCCGGCCGGCGTGCCGTTCGAGGTGCTGGGCACCGACGGGTTCGGCCGGTCCGACAGCCGGGTCAACCTGCGGCGCTTCTTCGAGGTCGATGCGAACCACATCGCCGCGACCGCCATGGTCGAGCTTTTCCGCCTGGGCAACATCACCCGGTCGGAACTGACCGAGGCGCTGAAGAAGTACCAGATCGACGGCAACAAGCCCAACCCGCGGCTGGTCTGATCCCGCCGCGCACCGAGCCAAGCACAGGGTACCGGCCGGGCCGGGCGGACGCAGCCGCCCGGCACCCGGCGGAACGAGGAGAACGAGAGATGACGACCGAAGTCAAAGTGCCGGATATCGGCGACTTCAAGAACGTGCCGGTGATCAGCATCCTGGTGAAGGTGGGTGACACCGTGGCCAAGGAAGATCCGCTGCTCGAGCTGGAATCCGACAAGGCCACCATGGAAGTGCCGAGCCCCGTCGCCGGTACGGTCAAGGAACTGAAGGTGGCCGAGGGCGACCGAGTCTCGGAAGGCTCGGTGATCCTGATCATCGACGCCGCCGGCGCTGCCGCCGAGGCGCCGAAGCCCGCCGCTCCGGCACCGGCACCGGCACCGGCCGCTGCGCCGGCCGCGGCTGCAGCACCGGCCGCAGCACCGGCAGCGGTCTCGACCGCGGTGACCGATGCCGGCTTCAACCGGGCCCATGCCTCGCCGTCGGTGCGCGCCTTCGCGCGCCAGCTCGGCGTCGATCTGGCCAAGGTGAACGGCTCGGGCCGCAAGGGCCGCATCCTGCGCGATGACATCGCCAAGGTCTACAAGCAGGCTGCGGCCCCGGTCGCTGCGGCGGCTGGCGGCGCGATCTCGGGCGGCATGGGCATCCCGCCGATCCCGGCGGTGGACTTCTCGAAGTTCGGCCCGATCGAGAACGTCGAGATGGCGCGGATCAAGAAGCTCTCCGGTCCCGCGCTGCACCGGTCGTGGCTGAACATCCCCCACGTTACCAACAACGACGAAGCCGACATCACCGACCTCGACGGCTACCGCAAGGAGCTTGACGCGATGGCCAAGGAGCAGGGCTTCCGGGTTACGCTGCTGACCTTCGTGATGAAGGCCTGCGTTTCGGCGCTGAAGGAGCATTGGGAGGTGAACTCGTCGATCCATCCGGACGGCGACAAGCTGATCAAGAAGGACTACTACAACATCGGCTTCGCCGCCGACACGCCGAACGGGCTCGTGGTGCCCGTGGTCAAGGACGCCGACCGCAAGGGTCTGATGCAGATCTCGAAGGACATCGGCGAGTTGTCCGCCAAGGCGCGCAAGGGCGAGCTGAAGGGCCCCGACATGCAGGGCGCGACCTTCACCATCTCGTCGCTGGGCGGGATCGGCGGCACCAGCTTCACCCCCATCGTGAACGCGCCCGAGGTGGCGATCCTCGGCCTGACCCGCTCGAAGATGGCCCCGGTCTGGAACGGCGAGGCATTCGTGCCGCGCCTGATGCAGCCGCTGTCTCTCAGCTATGACCACCGCGCCATCGACGGGGCGCTGGCGGCCCGTTTCCTGGTGTCCCTGAAGACCCTGCTTGGCGACGTTCGCCGGTTGATGTGGTGAGGAGCGCGATCATGGACGTCAAGGTTCCCGATATCGGTGATTTCAAGAACGTGCCGGTGCTCAGCATCCTGGTGAAGGTCGGCGATACCGTGGCCAAGGAGGATCCGCTGATCGAGCTGGAATCCGACAAGGCGACGATGGAAGTGCCCAGCCCCGCCGCCGGCAAGGTGGTCGAGATCAAGGTCGCCGAAGGCGACAAGGTCTCGGAAGGCGCGCTGATCCTCGTGCTCGAGGCCGAGGGCGCCGCTGCGGCCGCCCCGGCCCCGGCCGCGGCCCCTGCGGTTGCCCCCGCGCCCGCCGCGGCCCTGGCTGCCGCGGCCGAACCCGCCGCGGTCGCCGCCCCGCGCGCTGGCCGCCGGCCAGCGCGGCGACATCCATGGCGAGGTCGTCGTCCTGGGTGCCGGCCCGGGCGGCTATACCGCCGCCTTCCGGGCCGCTGACCTTGGCAAGAAGGTCGTGCTGATCGAGAAGGACCCGACCCTGGGCGGCGTCTGCCTGAACGTGGGCTGCATCCCGTCCAAGGCGCTGCTCCATGTCGCCAAGGTGATCAGCGAGGCCGACGAGATGGCCGGCCACGGCGTCAGCTTCGGCAAGCCCCAGATCGACCTGGACGAGCTGAGAAAGTTCAAGGACAGCGTTGTCGGCCAGCTTACCGGCGGGCTGAACGGGCTTGCCAAGGGCCGCAAGGTCGAGGTGGTCAAGGGCCTCGGCACCTTCACCGGCCCGAACATGATCACCGTCGAGGGCGAGGGCGGACGAAAGACCGTCTCGTTCGACCAGTGCATCATCGCTGCCGGGTCGGAACCGGTGAAGCTGCCCTTCATCCCGCATGACGACCCGCGGGTGATCGATTCGACCGGCGCGCTGGAACTGGCCGACGTGCCGAACCGGATGCTGGTTCTTGGCGGCGGCATCATCGGGCTGGAAATGGCCTGCGTCTATGACGCGCTCGGGGCGAAGATCACGGTCGTGGAACTGATGGACCAGATCATCCCCGGCGCCGACAAGGACATCGTCAAGCCGCTGCAGACCCGGATCGGCAAGCGCTACGAGAACATCTTCCTGAAGACCAAGGTGGTCGCGGTCGAGGCGCAGGAGGCCGGTCTCAAGGTCACCTTCGAGGACGACAAGGGCGGCACCACCACCGATGTCTTCGACAAGATCCTCGTGGCGGTGGGGCGCAGGCCCAACGGCAAGATGCTGGCCGCCCAGGCGGCCGGCGTGACGGTGGACGAGCGTGGTTTCATCGCCGTCGACGGGCAGATGCGCACCAATGTCCCCCACATCTTCGCCATCGGCGACGTGGTGGGCCAGCCGATGCTTGCCCACAAGGCCGTGCATGAAGGCAAGGTCGCGGCCGAGGTCGCTGCCGGGCACAACCGCTTCTTCGATGCCCGCCTGATCCCCTCGGTGGCCTATACCGACCCCGAGGTGGCCTGGTGCGGCGTGACCGAGACCGAGGCAAAGGCCAAGGGCATCCCCTACGAGAAGGGCGTGTTCCCCTGGGCGGCCTCGGGCCGGGCGCTGTCGATGGCGCGGTCGGAAGGGATGACCAAGCTCCTCTTCGACCCCGAGGACGACCGGGTGATTGGCTGCGCCATCGTTGGCGTCCATGCCGGCGACCTGATCGCCGAGGCGGCGCTGGCGATCGAGATGGGGGCGGATGCGGTCGATCTCGGCCATACCATCCACCCGCATCCGACGCTCTCCGAGACGGTGAACTTCGCGGCCGAGATGTTCGAAGGCACGATCACCGACCTGATGCCGCCCAAGAAGAAGAAGCACTGACATGGCCAAGACCTTCGGTGTCCTGTCCGAAACCGAAGCCACCGAGAACCGGGTTGGGTTGACGCCTGGTTCTGCGGAGCAGCTTCGGAAGCTTGGGTATGGTGTTGTTGTGGAATCCGGGGCTGGTCTGCGGTCTGGGATTTCGGACGCGGCCTATGGGGCTGCGGGGGTCGAGGTTGTTGC
>JBGAOK010000073.1:0-16766 GCA_044221805.1 Meridianimarinicoccus sp. | reverse complement strand
CCTGCGGCGCCGAGACCTTCGTCGCCGGCGCGGGCGCGCCAACGACCTGTCTCAGGCCAGTGCCGCCGGGCGAGGCATGAGCCCGGGACCCGGGCGGGGTCAGTCCAGTTCCGTCACGGCGCCGGTCTTCAGATCGATCGACCAGCGCGCCTCGCCGGTCGGGCAGCAGCGCGGATCGCCCGGCTTCGGCATCGTCGTGGTCAGCGTGACCTTGTCCGCTTCCCACCGCGGGTCGCGGGGGTCGCTGCCGAACAGGTCGGGGACTGGCTTCAGAAGCTTCCAGTCCTTGCCTTTCCGGACGAAAACCCCGGTGGCGACGTTGAAGTTGCCGGCGGCGCCGCCGATTTCGACAAGGACCACGCCGATCGCGTGGGTCGCGGTTTCGGGCGTTGCGGCGTTGGGAAACCAGTAGGGGTCGCCGATGGTCATCTGCCCTTCGGCCAGGGCTTCGGTGACCATGGGCATCACGGAACCCCAGTTCTCGGCCAGGGCCGGGCCGGCCGAGAACACGGTGGCCACGGCCAGGGTCCGGATCAGTCGGCGCATATCGGTGTCCTTTCCTGCTGCCGGAGTGTCGCCGCCCCGGGGCGGCGCGTCAACCGGAACGGTCCTCAGGCGAAGGCGGCGGTCAGGGCGATCTCGACCATGTCGCCGAAGCTCGACTCGCGTTCTTCCGGGGTCAGGTGGCCGGGGACCAGCAGGTGGTCGCTGATCGTCAGCACCGCCAGCGCCCGGCAGCCGTAGCGGGCCGCGACGGTATAGAGCTCGGCCGCCTCCATTTCGACGCAGAGGATGCCGTGGCGGGTCATCTGCGCGTTCAGGTCGGGGCGTTCGTCATAGAACACGTCGGCGGAATAGATCCCCCCCACATGGGTCGGCGTTCCTTTCGCCTCGGCCGCCGCGGCGGCGGCGTGCAGCAGGCCCCAGTCGGCGCAGGGCGCGAAGCTGAGGTCGCGGAAGAACCCTTTCGAGGGCGTCGAGATCGTGGTGCAGGTCATCGCCAGCACCAGGTCGCGCAATTTGACCGCCTCCTGCATGGCGCCGGCCGAGCCGATCCGGATCAGCGTCTTCGCGCCATAGTCGCGGATCAGTTCGTTGACGTAGATCGACAGCGACGGCATCCCCATGCCGGTGCCGTGGATGGTGACCGGGTGGCCGTTCCAGGTGCCGGTATAGCCCAGCATGCCGCGGACCTCGTTGACGCAGACCGGGTCGGTGAGGAAGGTCTCGGCCGCCCATCTCGCGCGGCGCGGGTCGCCGGGCAGCAGGACGGTTTCGGCGATCTCGCCGGGCTTGGCACCGATATGGATGGTCATGGGCGGCTCCCTGTTGGCGTTGCCGCACTATAGGGGGGCGGCGGGCGCAGGAAAGCCCGCTCAGCCCTCGCGGTAGAGCGTGAAGTACCGCTTCTCGGTCGGGTCCCAGACCATCGCCTCGACGCAGGCGTTCAGGTTGGTGCCGCCGCAATTCACCCCGTGGACCTGCACCAGAAGCACCGTCAAGGGCGGAAACGGCACCACCTCCCAGCCCTTGGCAAGGCGGGGGGTCAGCACGTCGCCGATCAGAAAATTGACGGTGCAGCCGCCGGTGCCGCACATCAGGCTGGCGGCCGTCGAGCAGGCAAGTCGGGTTTCGTCCAGCACCCAGTCGGGGCTGCCGTCGCCGTCGAGATCGGTCCGGATGATGGCGCCTTCGTTCACCGTCAGCGCGCCCTTGTCGAAGCTGGCGCACTCGGCCTTCCGGCTGGCGAGGATCTGGGTGAAGGCGGGGGGGATCTCGGTTTCGACCACGATGGCCTCGTCGGCAAGGGCGGGCGGGACCGAGAGAAGGCCGAGAGCGAGGATGGCCATGGGCAGACGCATGCGGGAACTCCTGGTTGCCGGAACCTGACGGTCGAATACTCGGGCGCCGCCGCGGTTCCCGCGTCGGCGTTGTCCCGAGCCTAGCCGATGCCGCGCGGCATGACATCGGTCAAGGCGGGTGGCAGGACGGGATGGCAAGCTGGAATCGGCAACCAAAGGGCAGCATGATGGCGGGACGGACACGTCGGGCGGTGCTGGCCGGTGCCGGCAGCGCCTTGGCACTGGGAGTCGGGGCGATGTTGTGGACGCGATCGGGCCGCACTGCCTATAACGCGGCAGTGGCCGAGGTCTGGACCCTGCCACCCATGGCAGCCGGTGCCGCGCTGGCCGGGGCGGCGCCCGGCCTTGTCCATGCGGCGGTGCTGGCGGCGAACGGGCACAACACCCAGCCGTGGCGCTTCGAACTCGCGCCGGGCGGCATCTCGATCCGGCCCGATTTCACGCGGCGCACGCCGGTGGTCGATCCGGACGACCACCACCTGTACGCCTCGCTGGGATGTGCGTCCGAAAACCTGGTGACCGCGGCCGCGGCTGCCGGCTTCGCGGCGGGGCTGGAGGCGGGTCCCGAGGGCGTGTTCGTCCATCTCGATCCGGCGCCACCGCAGCCCTCGCCCCGCGCAACCGCGATCCCACGCCGGCACTGCGTCCGGTTCGACTATGACGGTCGACCTGTCGCAGCGGGCGAAGTGGCCGCCCTGCTGGCCGCCGCCCGCGGGCCGGGGGTGGCGGCGCAGGTTTTCCCCGACCGGCGCGACATCGACCGGATCACCGACCTTGTGGTGGCGGGGAACACCACGCAGATGGGCGCCCCCGCCTTCATGGCCGAACTGAAGCAGTGTAACCGATACAACGGCCATCAGGCGGCGGCGACCCGCGACGGGCTGTTCGCCGGGGCGACCGGCGCGCCCGAACTGCCGGCATGGCTGGGGCGGCGGCTGTTCGACCTCGCGGTCTCGGCCGATGACGAGAACGCGAAGTATCGCCGCCAGTTAGGCACGAGCGCCGGCGTGATGGTGCTGGTGGCCGATTCCGACGACCCGGCGGGCTGGATCGCGGCAGGCCGTGCCGCGCAGCGCTTTGCGCTGGAAGCGACGGCGCAGGGCCTGCGCTATGCCTTCGTCAACCAGCCGGTCGAGGTCCTGTCGGTGCGCCCGGACCTGATGCGCTTTCTTGCCACCGACCGGCGCCCCGATCTGGTGATGCGCTTCGGTGCCGGGCCGGAGGTTCCGCGCGCGCTGCGCCGGCCCGTCAGTGCAGTCATGGCGTGACGGGGGCGGCCGGGACCGCGCCCGCCCGGGGTGCGATCACTCCGCCGCCACTGCCGCCGGATCGGCCAGTTCGATGATGTCGAGCATGATCCGGTTCAGCTCGAAGTCCTTCGGCGTATAGACCTGCGCCACGCCCATGGCCTTCAGCTTCTTCGCATCCTCGTCGGGGATGATGCCGCCGACCAGCAGCGGGATCTCCGACAGACCTTCGGCCGACAGCCGCGCCAGCAGATCCTCAACCAGCGGCATGTGGCTGCCCGACAGGATCGACAGGCCGATCACGTGCGGGTTGCCGTCCTTGGCGGCCGCGACAATCTCTTCGGGGGTCAGGCGGATGCCGGCATAGTCGATCTCCATGCCGCAGTCGCGGGCACGGAAGGCGATCTGTTCGGCGCCGTTGGAATGGCCGTCGAGGCCGGGCTTTGCCATCAGGAACTTCAGCCGCCGGCCGAGCCGGCGCGACACCACATCCACCGCCTCGCGCACGTCGTCCAGACCCTCGGTCTTGTTGCTGACCGCGCGGCTGACGCCGGTCGGGCCGCGGTACTGGCCGAAGACCTGGCGCATGGCTTCCGCCCATTCGCCGGTGGTGACGCCGGCCTTGGCGGCCTCGATCGAGGGCAGCATGACGTTGCGGCCTTCCTGTGCGGCGCTTTTCAGCGCCTCGAGCGCCTTCGCGACGGCGACCGGGTCGCGGTCGGCGCGCCACGCGGCCAGGCGGCCGATCTGCTCGGCCTCGACCGCCGGATCGACGGTCATGATGCCGCCATCCTCGCCCACCAGCGGCGAGGGTTCGCCATGGGTGAACTTGTTCACGCCGACCACGATGGTGTTGCCGGTCTCGATCCCGTTGATCCGGTCGGCGTTGCTTTCGACCAGCCGGCCTTTCATGTATTCGATCGCCGCGACCGCGCCGCCCATGCCGTCGATATTGGCCAGCTCGGCCCGGGCACCGTCCTTCAGGGCCTCGACCTTCCGGGCGACCGCCGGGTTGCCGTCGAACAGGTCGTCATATTCCAGCAGGTCGGTCTCGTAGGCCATGATCTGCTGCATCCGGAGCGACCATTGCTGGTCCCAGGGCCGCGGCAGACCCAGCGCCTCGTTCCAGGCCGGAAGCTGCACCGCGCGGGCGCGGGCGTTCTTGGACAGCGTCACCGCCAGCATCTCGATCAGGATGCGGTAGACGTTGTTCTCCGGCTGCTGCTCGGTCAGGCCCAGCGAGTTCACCTGCACGCCATAGCGGAAGCGGCGGTACTTCTCGTCCTCGACGCCATAGCGGGTCAGGCAGATCTCGTCCCACAGATCGCCGAAGGCGCGCATCTTGCACATCTCGGTGACGAAGCGGATGCCGGCATTCACGAAGAAACTGATCCGCCCGACCAGGATCGGGAAATCGGCTTCCGAGACGCGGGGCCGCAGTTCGTCCAGCACCGCCTGGCCGGTGGCGAGGGCGAAGGCCAGTTCTTGCTCGGGCGTCGCGCCGGCCTCCTGCAGGTGGTAGGAGCAGACGTTCATCGGGTTCCACTTGGGAACACTGGTATAGCAGTACTCGGCCACGTCCGCGATCATCTTCAGGGACGGCTTCGGCGGGCAGATATAGGTGCCGCGCGACAGGTATTCCTTGATCAGGTCGTTCTGCACCGTGCCCTGCAGGCTCGTGATGTCGGCGCCCTGCTCCTCGGCCACCGCGATATAGAGCGACAGCAGCCACGGCGCCGTCGCGTTGATCGTCATCGAGGTGTTCATCTGGTCCAGCGGGATCTGGTCGAACAGGGTCCGCATGTCGCCCAGATGCGCCACCGGCACACCGACCTTGCCGACCTCGCCGCGGGCCAGTTCGTGGTCGCTGTCATAGCCGGTCTGGGTCGGCAGGTCGAAGGCCACGGACAGGCCGGTCTGGCCCTTGGAGAGGTTGGAGCGGTAGAGCGCGTTCGACTTTGCCGCTGTGGAATGGCCCGCATAGGTGCGGAACAGCCAGGGCCGGTCTTTGGGGGCGTCGCTCATCGTGCTCCTCGCTCAAGGTCTGGCAATTTTCGTGCGCTGGATGGCGGATACTTGAAACAAAAGGCCCGAGTCAATTCGCTGCGTCGCGGCGGGTTGACCGGAATCGTCATTGATTTCACGGCCAGATCAAGGGGTCACACCCCGGCGCGGCCGTCACAGGGGACAATTCGTCTCCGCCGGAGGTCGCGGCGCCCGGAGTTTAGGCAAAGTCTCGGGATGTCGCATCCGCCGAGATGTCCGGATGGAGAGAACGCCCGGAACGATGCCACCTCCGGGCACGCGGCGACATAAAATTTCAACTTCGCCCCAAGCGCTGTTGCTAAGTTGCGTGAGCCAGATTATCCACCCCGGGCGGGATCTTTGATTCTGCAATGCGGCATCCCGAGAGAGAGATGAAGGAGGGTCCCATGGCACTCGATACAGATTCGGCGATCGTGGCATACGACGCGCCCGAAAAGGACCTCTACGAGATCGGCGAGATGCCGCCGCTCGGTTATGTGCCGCCGAAAATGTACGCATGGGCGATCCGGCGCGAGCGCCACGGCGAGCCGGATCAGTCGTTCCAGGTCGAAGTCGTCGACACCCACGCCATCGACAGCCACGAGGTGCTGGTCCTCGTGATGGCGGCAGGGGTGAACTACAACGGCATCTGGGCCGGTCTCGGCGTGCCGATCTCGCCCTTCGACGTGCACAAGGCGGACTTCCATGTCGCCGGTTCGGATGCCTCGGGCATCGTCTGGGCCGTCGGTGACAAGGTGAAGCGCTGGAAGGTCGGCGACGAGGTGGTGATCCACTGCAACCAGGACGACGGCGACGACGAGGAATGCAACGGCGGCGACCCGATGTTCTCGCCGACCCAGCGGATCTGGGGCTACGAGACGCCGGACGGATCCTTCGCCCAGTTCACCCGGGTGCAGGCGCAGCAGCTGATGCCGCGCCCCAAGCACCTGACCTGGGAGGAATCCGCCTGCTACACTTTGACGCTGGCGACCGCCTACCGGATGCTGTTCGGGCATCACCCGCACGAACTGAAGCCTGGCCAGAACGTCCTGGTCTGGGGTGCCTCGGGCGGGCTCGGGTCCTTCGCGGTCCAGCTGGCGAACACCGCCGGCGCCAATGCCGTCGCGGTGATCTCGGAGGAGGACAAGCGCGACTTCGTCCTCAATCTGGGCGCCAAGGGCGCGATCAACCGGAAGGACTTCAAGTGCTGGGGCCAGCTGCCCAAGGTCAATTCGCCCGAATACAATGACTGGCTGAAGGAAGCCCGCAAGTTCGGCAAGGCGATCTGGGACGTCACCGGCAAGGGCGTGAACGTCGACATGGTGTTCGAACACCCCGGCGAGTCGACCTTCCCGGTCTCGACCCTGATCTGCAAGAAGGGCGGCATGGTGGTGATCTGCGCCGGCACCACCGGCTTCAACGCCACCTTCGACGTGCGCTACATGTGGATGCACCAGAAGCGCCTGCAGGGCAGCCACTTCGCGCACCTGAAACAGGCCGCCGCCGCAAACAAGCTGGTGATCGAACGGCGCATCGACCCCTGCATGTCGGAAGTCTTCGGCTGGGAGGAGATCCCACTGGCGCACATGAAGATGCTGCGGAACCAGCACAAGCCGGGCAACATGGCCGTGCTCGTCCAGGCGCCGCGGACGGGACTGCGGACCTTCGAGGACACGCTGGAAGCCTCGGTCAAGCCCTGAACCCCGGTTGGCCAATTCCCCCGGTGCGGCGCCCCTGGCAGGCCGCACCGGGGGTTTTCATGACTTCTTGCGGAATTCCACTCGCTTCGAAGATGCATACTCCCCGTTTTCGGGGATGTGAAAGCCGTGAGTATTTGGCATTATGAAGGGGTGGTACCTTCACCTTTAAAGTTCCTTAATCTCGTGGAGGGTGGTCACGATGAATGCCGATTGGGTGATTGACGTGCTTGCCGACCTTCGGACCTTCGCCAGACAGAACCAGCTTGTGCGCTTGTCCGAACAGCTCGACGACTCGATCCTGATCGCTGCGGAAGAGCTGAAGAGCGCTCGAACGCGCCGCAACGAATGGGGTGGGGGAGATGAAGGAGAAGCTAGAATCGCTCATCACGGGTCTCCAGGGCGCGAAGTGCCATAACGACCTCCAGTCGGTGATCGTGCGACTGCGCGATCTCTACGACATCGACCATGTGGTCTATCATTCGGTGAACCGTGCCGGCGAACAATACGCTGCGCTGACCTATTCGCCGGCCTGGGTGGAGCGGTACATCGAACGCGACTATGCCCGGATCGACCCGGTGGTGCAGGGCTGCTACCAGCGCTTCCATCCGGTGGACTGGAAGAAGCTCGACTGGTCGAGCCCGCGGGCCCGCACCTTCATGGGCGAGGCGGCCGAGAGCGGCGTCGGCAACCAGGGCCTTTCGGTACCGATTCGCGGACCGAACGGCCAGTTTGCGCTGTTTACGGTCTCTAGCCGGGCCGACGACCGGACGTGGGAAGCCTATAGCCGGTCCTATGTGGGCGATCTGATTCTCGTCGCACATTTCATCAATCAGAAAGCGCTGGAACTGGACCACGGCACCGACGTCCAGCACACCGCCAGCCTCAGCCCGCGCGAGATCGACACGCTAAGTCTTCTGGCCATGGGATATTCCCGCGCCCAGGCCGCCGACAGCCTGTCGATTTCCGAGCACACGCTGCGGGTCTATATCGAATCCGCGCGGTTCAAGCTGGGGGCGCAGAACACCACCCACGCGGTGGCCAAGGCGATCTCGATCGGCCTGATCGTGGTCTGAGGCCGGAAATCCCTTAAACTTAGTTAATGGCCCGCGCGGGGCCTTTAACTCCGATTAAGCATGATTTCGCCACCTTCCCCGAAACAAGCCAGACGGGGACATGGCCATGCTTCGATACCTGCACGCGTCGGAATTACAGAGTTTTCCGCTGTTGCGCGACACCATGTTCCGGGATCGCGCCGACCAGTTCCATACCCGACTGGGCTGGAACGTCCAACTCACCGATGCTGGGGAGGAGCGCGACGAATACGATGCGCTCGATCCGCTCTACGTGATCTGGGAAGAACCCGACGGGCGCCATGGCGGGTCGATGCGGTTCCTGCCGTCCAGCGGACGGACCATGATCAACGAGCATTTCCGCTTCCTGCTCGAGGACCGGGCGATCTCGAACCCCCAGATCTGGGAATGCACCCGCTTCTGTCTGGCCCGGGACGCCGCGCCGCAGGTCTCGGCGGCGCTGATGCTGGGCGGGTGCGAGGTCGGTCTCGGCTTCGGGCTGAGCTTCTCGATCGCGGTCTTCGATGCCCGCATGGTCCGGATCTATCGCCGGCTGGGCTGGTCGCCGATGGTGCTGGGCAGTGCCGGCGAAGGCCGGGACGAGATTTCGGCCGGGCTCTGGCACTTCTCGGAAGCCCGCGCCCAGGCGCTGTGCGAGAAGGCCGGCATTCCCCGCGCCGTGTCGCGCCTGTGGTTCCACCGCGCCCAGCAACACACCGGAATTCCTCTCGCGCGCATCGCCTGACGTCTGGCCGGGACCGTGGCCGCAGGGTAGGGTCCGGCCATGGCAGACCCGACCGAACTGGCGCTTTCCGACGAACAGTCCGATGCTTACGACAGGCTGAGCGCCGTTCTGGCGGCTTCGGGCATCGACCTTGCCGCCGGCGCGCTGGCCGCGCCGGGCGAAGGCGGGCAGACCACCTTCGCGGTGCTGGGCAAGGCCGGATCGGGCAAGACCCTTCTGCTGGCGCGGCTTTATGCCCGGCTGAAGCATGCCGGGGTCGAGATCGTCTCGGGCGATTATGAACCCCGCCGCCGGCGCGAGCGGCGCAGCCTCGCCATCCTTGCCCCCACCAACAAGGCCGCCAGCGTGCTGCGCAACCGCGGTGTCCCGGCGACGACGATCCACCGGGTGCTCTATTCCCCGGTCTACCACCCGGATTTCGAGAAGATCGCCGACTGGCTTGCCGGCGCCGGGGTCCGGCCCGAGGCCGGCGCGCTGACCGATGCCGCGCTGGACCGGGCGTTCGAGGCCTACCAGCTTTACAAGTCGGTGCCGGCGGCCCTGGCCCTGGCGGGGCTCAGGGGGTCGGATTTCATCACCGGCTGGAAACGGCGCGAGGAACCGCTGGATGTGGGCCTGGTGGACGAGGCGTCGATGCTTGACACCCGACAGCTCGACGACCTGCGCCAGATCTTTCCCACGCTGATCCTGTTCGGCGACCCGGCCCAGCTTGCCCCGGTGGGCCAGTCGGGCGAGATGGTCTTCGACCAGTTGCCGGCCAGTCGGCAGGTCTATCTCAGCCGCATCCACCGGCAGAGCAAGGACAACCCGATTCTCGACCTGGCCCATGCTCTGGGGGATCCCGCGATCGACTTCGAAGCCTTCGAACGGCTGGTGGAACGTGCCGCCCGGGGGGACGGGCGCGTCGTTGTCTCGGGCCGGGTCGAGGCCGACCTGATGGCCCGCTCGCCCGCGCTGGTCTGGCGCAATGCCACGCGGGTGCGGCTGATCCAGGCCTTCCGCGCCGCCTATGGGGCGCCGGGGGACGCGCTGCTGCCGGGCGAACCGCTGATCTGCGACGGGCTGGAACTGCCGCTGAAGCACCGAAAGCGCCGGCTGGAGCTTGAGGCGCGCGGCCTGATCAAGGGCGCGCAGGTGATCTATGTGGGGCCGGGCAGCCGGCCGGGGTTCTCCCGCCTGCATGTGATCGGCGCGCCCGAGCCGCGGGTCTCGGCCGCGACCATCATCAAGATCGAACATCCCGGCGAGGAGGAACCCTTCATCCCCTCGGCGGCGCGGATGGGCGCGGCCTTCCTGCACGGCGCGGCCGTGACCATCCACAAGGCGCAGGGCTCGCAATGGCCCGAGGTGCAGGTCTTCGCCCCCGACCTTTACGCCGCCGCCCGCTCGGGGCGGAACGAGGCCGGTCTGCCGCTGTGGAAGCGGCTGGCCTATGTGGCGATCACCCGGGCCGAGGAGCGGCTGCACTGGGTGACCCAGTACCGGCTGGGCCGGCCGACGGCGCCGCTGGGCACCGACGACCTCGACCCGCCCGCGGTCCCCGACCTGATCCGCGAGATCGAGACGGCCTCAGCGCTGGAAGATGCGGAAGGCGGCCGAGGCGAGCCAGCCGGCCACGACCGCGATGACCAGTGACATGATCCCGTACCAGAACGGCTGCTGGTGGGCGAACAGGTACAGCCAGCGTTCCAGCCCGACCTTGCGCACCTCGATCCCGGTTTCGGCCCAGTCCACCACCTGCTGGTCGCGCAGCAGGAAGATCCGCACCCGGTAGGTGCCTTCGACGATGTTCGACGGCAGCGACAGCGCGGTCGAGAACAGCGTCTGTTCGTCCAGCGCGACGCTGCCTTCCAGGCTCTGGTACAGGTCCTCGCGAGCGCGGATGCGTTCCAGCGCCTCGGTGAAACTCGCCGTGTCGCCGGCAGCCTCGGCCCCGCCCACGGTGCCGATCTGGCGATCGACCGAGATGTGAAAGCGCTGGTCCTCGGGCTCGCTCAGGATCGTGGCGAGGGGGGCGGTGGTGGCCACGGCATAGAAGCTCGGCACCCGGGTCAGGTGGACCTTGTCCACGTTCAGCCAGATGCCATAGCGGCGTTCCTTGCGGCGCACGTCCACCGGCAGGGACGGGCCCGCCACGGTGACGATCACAGCCAGCCCGTCTGCCCGGGGCATCGGCGCCTCGCGCCGGACGGCGCCGAACACCCAGAGGTGCGACCCGCGGAAGTCGGTGGTGATCGCCACCTCGTGCTGGCTCAGGCCCAGCACCACGGTCTCGGCCGCCACCGGCGGGGCGCCGAGGATTGCCAGCAGCAGGACCCAGAGCAGCCGGCGCATCAGAACGACCGCAGCATGGTGACGGAGTAGATCTCGGAGGGGCGCAGCACCAGATCGAAGCCCAGCTTCAGGCAGACCGCCAGCACCAGAAGCGCCAAGAGGATCCGCAGCTGTTCCGCCTTCAGCCCGGCGCCGATCCGTGTGCCCAGCTGCGCCCCGAGGACGCCGCCCACCAGCAGGAGCAGCGCCAGCACCACATCCACCGAATAGGTGGTCGTGGCGTGCATCAGCGTGGCGAAGCCGGTGACGAAGATGATCTGGAACAGCGAGGTGCCGACCACCACCTTGGTCGGCATGCCCAGCAGATAGATCATCGCCGGCACCATCACGAAGCCGCCTCCCACCCCCATGATCGCCGACAGGACGCCCACCGCGGCGCCGATCAGGAAGGGCGGGATGACGGAGATGTAGAGCCCCGAGGTGCGGAAGCGCATCTTCAGGGGCAGGGCCGACATCCGGTCGCGGCGCTTGCGCACCGCCTGGGGCGCCGGGCCGCTGCGCCGGGCGCGCAGGATCGCCCCGAGGGATTCCATGAACATCAGCCCGCCGACCGTGCCCAGGAAGACGACGTAGAACAGCGTTACCAGAAGGTCGACCTGCCCCATCGCCTTCAGGGCGGCGAAGACCTTGACGCCGACCGCGGCGCCGAGGATGCCGCCGACCAGCAGCACCGTGCCCATCTTCACGTCGACGGTCTTGCGCCGGAAATGCGCCAGCACCCCCGAGATCGACGAGGCGACGATCTGGTTCGCCCCGGTGGCCACCGCGACCGCGGGCGGAATGCCGATGAAGAACAGCAGCGGCGTCATCAGGAAACCGCCGCCGACGCCGAACATGCCCGACAGCACCCCGACCGCGCCGCCGATTCCCAGCAGCAGGAAGATGTTCACGGAGACTTCGGCGATGGGCAGGTAGATCTGCATGAGGGTGTCCCGATCCTGCCCGCAGCTTGCCGGATAGACCGGCGCCGCCGCAATGCGGCACGGGGATGGCGGTCAGCGTTCCTTGACGTAGGGCTCGCCGCCGGCGCGGGGCGGGATGGCCTTGCCGACGAAACCGGCAAGGATGATCACGGTCAGGACATAGGGCAGGGCCTGCATGAACTGGGTCGGCACGGTGATGCCGCCCAGCTGCAGGCTCTGGTAGCGGTTTCCCAGTGCCTCGAGCAGGCCGAACAGCAGGCAGGCGCCAAGCGCGTACCACGGCCGCCACTTGGCGAAGATCAGTGCCGCAAGGGCGATGAAGCCGCGCCCGGCGCTCATGTCCTTGACGAAGCCGGCGGCAAGGCCGGTGGACAGATAGCTGCCCGCCAGCCCGCACAGCACCCCGCAGATCGCCACCGCCGCATAGCGCAGGCCGGTGACGGACACGCCGGCAGTGTCCACCGCCGCCGGGTTCTCGCCCACCGCCCTGAGCCGGAGCCCGAAGCGGGTGCGGAACAGCAGCCACCAGGTCGCCGGCACCGCCAGAAGTCCCACATAGACCAGCACCGTGTGCCCGGACAGCACCTCGGCATAAAGCGGTCCGATCACCGGCACCGGGGCCAGCGTCGCGGCCAGTGGCAACTCGACCGGTGCAAAGCGCGCGGCGCCTTCCAGTTGCGGCGTGCGTCCGCCCAAAGCGAACCAGTCCTGCCCGATCAGCACGGTGATCCCGGCGGCCAGGAAGTTGATCGCCACGCCCGAGATCAGCTGGTTGCCCCGGAAGGTGATCGAGGCGACCCCATGCACCGCCGACAGCACCAGCGAGGCGGCGATCCCGGCCAGAAGCCCCAGCCAGGCCGATCCGGTGACGGCCGCGGCGGCGGCGGCGAAGAAGGCGGCGGCCAGCATCTTGCCTTCAAGCCCGATGTCGAAGATTCCGGCGCGTTCCGAGAACAGCCCGGCAAGGCAGGCGAACAGCAGCGGCGTCGCCAGCCGCAGCGTCGAGTCGAGGATCTGGATCAGGGTGGCGAAATCCATCACGCGGCCTTCCGGCGAAGGGTCAGGAACAGCCGCGCCAGCGGCGCGCGCACCATGTTGTCCAGCGCCCCGGTGAACAGGATCACCAGCGCCTGGATCACCACCACCATCTCGCGGCTGATCGCCGGCATCTCGAATTCCAGCTCGGCCCCGCCCTGGTAGAGCACCCCGAACAGGATCGCCGCCAGAACCACCCCCACCGGATGCGACCGGCCCATCAGCGCCACCGCGATGCCGACGAAGCCGGCGCCCTGCACGCTGTCGATCACCAGCCGCTCGGCCTCGCCCTGGACGGCATTGACCGCCATCAGCCCGGCCAGCCCGCCCGAGATCAGCATCGTCACCATGATGATCTTCACCGGCCGGATGCCGGCATAGACCGCTGCCGGTTCCGACTGGCCGAAGGCGCGGATCTCGTAGCCCAGCCGGGTGCGCCAGATCAGCAGCCAGACCCCGACGGCGCAGGCCAGCGCCAGGAAGAAGGCGACGTTCAGCGGCGCCGACTTGCCGAACCCCAGCCAGGCGGCGAAGTCGAAGGCCGACGGCAACCGTGCGCCTTCGGGAAAACGCGCCGTCTCGGGCGCCATGGACCCGGGCACCTTCAGCACGTTGACCAGCAGATAGACCATCAGCGCCGAGGCGATGAAGTTGAACATGATCGTGGTGATCACGATGTGGCTGCCGCGCTTCGCCTGCAGCCAGGCCGGGATCGCCGCCCAGGCGGCGCCGAACAGCGCCCCCCCGATCGAGGCGCCGACCAGCGCAAGGGTCCAATGCGGCCACGGGATGGTGAGACAGGCCAGCGCCACCCCCAGCCCGCCCAGCATGGCCTGCCCCTCGCCGCCGATGTTGAACAGGCGGGCATGGAAGGCGACCGCGACCGCGAGCCCGGTGAAGATGAAGTTGGTGGCGTAATAGAGCGTATAGCCCCAGCCATAGGCCGACCCGACCGCGCCCTGGATCATCACCCGCAGGGCTTCCACCGGGTTCTCGCCGATATAGGCGATCACCAGCGCCGACACCGCCAGCGCAAGGGTCAGGCTGATCGCCGGGATCAGGGCAATGTCGGCCCATTTCGGGATCGGGCTCATCAGGCCGCCTTTCCGTCCATGCCGGCCATCAACATGCCGAGCTCGGTTTCCGAGGTCTGCCCGGGCAGCCGTTCGCCCATGATGCGGCCGTCGAACATCACCGCGATCCGGTCCGACAGCGAGAAGATCTCGTCCAGCTCCACACTGACCAGCAGGATCGCCTTGCCGGCGTCGCGCAGCTGCACCAGCCGCTGGTGGATGAACTCGATCGCGCCGATATCGACGCCGCGGGTCGGCTGGCCGACCAGCAGCAGGTCGGGGTCCTGCTCGATCTCGCGTGCCAGCACGATCTTCTGCTGGTTGCCGCCCGAGAAGTTCTTGGCGCTCAGCCAGCAATCCGACGGGCGCACGTCGAAGCGCTGCATCTTGCCCGCCGTGTCGGTCCTGAGCGCGGTATTGTCCATGATGCCGCCCTGGCAGTATTCCGGCTGGTCCTGATAGCCGAAGGCGGTGTTCTCCCACGCGGTGAAGTCCAGGATCAGGCCCAGCCGGTGGCGGTCCTCGGGCACATGGGTGATCCCCGCGGCGCGGCGCGCCCGGCCGTCGGCATGGGGCCCGGTCAGCGCCAGCGGCTGTCCGTTCAGGGTCACATTGCCGGATGCGGCGCGGATGCCGCCCAGCACCTCGAGCAGTTCCGACTGGCCGTTCCCGGCGACCCCGGCGATGCCGAGGATCTCGCCGGCGCGGACCTCGAAGCTGACGCCCTTCAGCCGCTCGACGCCCTTGCCGTCGGTGACGCGCAGGTTCTCGACCTTCAGCACCACCGGCCCCGGCCGGGCCGGCGACTTCTCGACCCTGAGCAGCACCTTGCGGCCCACCATCATCTCGGCCAGTCCGGCCGGCGAGGTGGTGGCGGTCTTCACGGTCGCGGTCATCTGGCCCCGGCGCATCACGCTGACCGTGTCGGTCACCTCCATGATCTCGCGCAGCTTGTGGGTGATCAGGATGATCGTCTTGCCCTGGTCTCTGAGCCCGCGCAGGATCCGGAACAGGTGGTCGGCCTCGGGCGGCGTCAGGACGCCGGTCGGTTCGTCCAGGATCAGGATGTCGGCCTGGCGGTAGAGCGCCTTCAGGATCTCGACCCGCTGCTGCATGCCGACCCCCAGATCCTCGATCTTGGAGTCGGGGTCCACGTTCAGCTCGTATTCCCGGGCCAGTTCGGTCAGCAGCTTGCGCGCCTTGGCCAGCGACGGGCGCAGCAGCGCGCCGTCCTCGGCGCCCAGCACAACGTTCTCCAGCACAGTGAAGTTCTCGACCAGCTTGAAGTGCTGGAACACCATGCCGATGCCGGCGCGGATCGCGGCCTGGCTGTCGGGGATTTCGGTCTTCTGCCCGCCGATCCGGATCTCGCCCGCATCGGCCTTGTAGAAGCCGTAGAGGATGGACATCAGCGTCGACTTTCCGGCGCCGTTCTCGCCGATGATGCCGTGGATCGTGCCCTTGGCAACGGTCAGCGAGATGTCCTTGTTGGCCTGCACCGGCCCGAAGGCCTTCGAGATGCCGCGCAGTTCGATCGCCGGCGGCGCGGGGGAGGCGAGGCCCCCCCCTGTTCCGTCAGCCGTCATGCGGGCGCTGTCCGGACCGGATGCCATGGCGGCTCAGAACGCCGGGCACTTGCCGTCGGTGGTGAAGTCGTGGACCACGATCTCGCCGGCGATGATCTTCGCCTTGGTGGCTTCGACCGTGGCCTTCATCTCGGGCGTGATCAGCGACGCGTTGTTCTCGTCCAGCGCCCAGTCGACCCCGCCATTGGCCAGGCCCATCACCTTGACGCCCGGGGTCAGGGTTCCGGCCGAGCCGTCGCGGAAGGATTCAAGCACCGCATTGTCCACCCGCTTGACCATCGAGGTCAGCACCTTGCCCGGATGCAGGTGGTTCTGGTTGCTGTCGACGCCGATCGACAGGATGCCCGCGTCCGCCGCCGCCTGCAGCACGCCGATGCCGGTGCCGCCCGCCGCGTGATAGATCACGTCGGCGCCGCGGTCGATCTGGCTCTTGGCGAGTTCGCCGCCGCGCACCGGGTCGTTCCAGGCCGCGCCGGTGGTGCCGGTCATGTTCTGGAACACCTCGGCGTTCGGGTTGGTCGCCTTGACCCCCTGGACATAGCCGCAGGCGAATTTCTGGATCAGCGGAATATCCATGCCGCCGACGAAGCCCACCTTGCCGGACTTCGAGGCCAACGCGGCCAGCACGCCGACGAGATAGCTGCCCTCATGCTCGTTGAAGACGATGGAGCGGACGTTCGGCTGTTCGACCACCATGTCGATGATCGCGAAATCGGTGTCGGGGAAGTCCGGCGCCACCGCTTCCAGCGCCGAGGCGCTGGCGAAACCGACCGAGATCACCGGATTGAAGCCCTGTTCGGCGAAGCGGCGGATCGCCTGCTCGCGCTGGGCGTCGGACTGCAACTCGAACTCGTGATAGGCGATGCCGGTCTCGGCCTTGAACCGCTCCGCGCCCTCGAAGGCGGCCTGGTTGAAGGACCGGTCGAACTTGCCGCCGAGATCGAAGATCACCGCCGGATCCGCGTCCGCGGCCATCGCGCCCGCGGCCGACATGAGGAGGGCGGCCGCCGCCGCGAAGGGTCTCGCCAGAAACATCGTATCCTCCCCTAGAGGTATGCCGTGACAGCGCCGTGGCGCCGAGCCTCCCCGGCCGGTACGCGCCAGCGAAACGAGCGATATCAGGCAGTAAGTCTCATGGGGCGAAGCCGGTCAATCGGTTTTTCCCG
>JBGAOK010000072.1:0-16950 GCA_044221805.1 Meridianimarinicoccus sp. | reverse complement strand
ATTGCGCCGCACCGCTGCGAGGTCATGGGCTGGTGCATCGACAAGCGCCCGGTCCTGGCCGACATCCAGACAGCCGCCGGGCACCCGGTCTTCCCGGACGGGCAGAGCTTCTGCCGGGTCTATGCCAATGCCGGCGCCCCGATCACCGGGGCGTCCGAGGTTCGCTATGGCTATGGCGTCTGGCCCGGGCATCTGGTCCGGGAGGACTATGACGACCGGGTCTATCTCAACTGGCTGGTCTGCGATGTGGGCCAGCCCCACGCCGTGCTGCCCGCCGTTCCGGTCCAGTTCCAGCAGAATGTGGGCCTGCCGACGACCCTGCCGGTGACCGAGCTGTTCAGGGTCGCGGGCACGACCTACCTTCGCTCGACCGCGAACGCGACCCCGCAAGGAACGAAGGCCTATTTCGAGGCGCGGCTCCGGGTTGACGCCTTCAACGCGGCCGGCATGGAACTGATGGGACTTGGCAACGACGCCTTCGTCCTCGTCAGCCCGGACGGAAGCGTCTCCCTGTCCGGCACGGGCAGCAGTGCGGCGCTTGCTCCGGCCGGAACGCTGGGTCTTGGCGTCTTCCGCACGCTGGGCTTCGTGGTGGATCGGACCGCCGGCGCGCCGAAGCTGGAGATCCTCGACCCGACGACCGGCGCGGTACTGGCGACGCAGGCGACGGCAGCCACCGGCGCCTTCTCCGGCGGCAGGGTCAACTTCTTCTTCCGCGGCGGTTCGGGCAATGCCCTGTTCAACGGCACGTTCGAGTATGCCCGCATCTGGCAGGGCATGAGCGCACCAAGCGGCAACCCGACCCATGCCGTCGAGGCGATCGCCGGCGCCCCCCACTACGCCACACCCTACGGGGCATTGCAGCTCGCGTCGTCCGGCCCGACCGCGCCGGTCGACGGCACGGCCTAGGAGCCCGTCGGGGAACCCGGCCCGCAGCCCCGGCGGCGATGCCGACAATCCGGGGATGCGGGCCGGTTGGAGTCTGCCCCCGGCGCGGCGCTGGCGCCGGGCTTGTTACACGCCCCTGAACGCGTATCAGTTGAGAGTCACCTCATGGCCCTGTTGCATTCCCCGATCCCCGAACTCTACGTCTCGCCCGAAAGCGCGCAGAAGCTGAAGATCGAAGCGGGGAACATGCCGTCGTGGGATCTGTCCGCGCGGCAGGTCTGCGACCTCGAACTGCTGATGAACGGCGGCTTCGCGCCCCTGAAGGGGTTCCTGACCGAGGCCGATTACGACGGCGTGGTCGAAGACATGCGGCTGGCCGACGGCAGCCTCTGGCCGATGCCGATCACCCTCGATGTCAGCGAGAAGTTCGCCGAGGGCCTGGAGCCCGGCACCGACATCGCGCTGCGCGACGCCGAGGGGGTGATCCTCGCGATCATGCACGTCACCGACAAGTGGGTGCCCAACAAGGCGAAGGAAGCCGAGAAGGTGTTCGGCGCCGACGATCCGGCGCATCCGGCGGTCTGGTACCTGCACAACGTCGCCGGCCCGGTCTATCTGGGCGGCCCGGTGACCGGGCTGCAGCAGCCGATCCACTACGACTTCCGCGCCCGCCGCGACACGCCGAACGAGCTGCGCGCCTATTTCCGCAAGATGGGCTGGCGCAAGGTCGTCGCCTTCCAGACCCGCAACCCGCTGCACCGGGCGCATCAGGAACTGACCTTCCGCGCCGCCAAGGAAGCCCAGGCGAACCTGCTGATCCATCCCGTGGTGGGCATGACCAAGCCGGGCGACGTGGACCATTTCACCCGGGTGCGCTGCTACGAGGCGGTCTTGGACAAGTACCCGGCGGCGACCACCACCATGTCGCTGCTGCCCTTGGCCATGCGCATGGCCGGCCCGCGCGAGGCGGTCTGGCACGGGCTGATCCGGAAGAACTTCGGCGTGACCCATTTCATCGTCGGGCGCGACCATGCCGGCCCGGGCGCCAACAGCCAAGGCAAGGACTTCTACGGCCCCTATGACGCCCAGGAGCTGTTCCGCCAGCACGAGGCCGAGATGGGCATCGAGATGGTCGACTTCAAACACATGGTCTATGTCCAGGAGCGCGCCCAGTACGAGCCCGCCGACGAGATCGAGCCCGGCGTGACGGTCCTGAACATCTCGGGCACGGAACTGCGCCGCCGCCTGCGCGAGGGGCTCGAGATCCCCGAATGGTTCTCGTTCCCCGAGGTGGTGACCGAGCTGCGCCGGACCTCGCCGCCGCGCTCGAAGCAGGGCTTCACGGTGTTCTTCACCGGCTTCTCGGGCTCGGGCAAGTCGACCATCGCCAATGCGCTGATGGTCAAGCTGATGGAGATGGGCGGCCGCCCGGTGACGCTCTTGGACGGCGATCTGGTTCGCAAGCACCTCAGCTCGGAACTGGGCTTCTCGAAGGAGCACCGGGACATCAACATCAAGCGGATCGGCTACGTCGCCTCCGAGATCACCAAGAACGGCGGCATCGCCATCTGCGCCCCGATCGCGCCCTATGCGGTGACCCGCCGCGCCGTGCGCGAGATGATCGAGGCCTATGGCGCCTTCGTCGAGGTGCATGTGGCGACCACGATCGAGGAATGCGAGAAGCGCGACCGCAAGGGTCTCTACAAGCTGGCCCGTGAAGGCAAGATCAAGGAATTCACCGGCATCTCGGACCCCTACGACGTGCCCGAAAGCCCCGAGATCCGGCTCGAGACCGAAGGCAACGACGTCGACTACTGCGCCCAGCAGGTGCTTCTGAAGCTCGAGAGCATGGGCCTGATCGGCGCCGCATGAGGCCGGCCGGGGTCTGACCGACCCGGCCTGCGACAGGGTTTCCGACAGGGTTTCCGACGGGGCCGCGCGACAGAACCGTCGCCCGGCCCCGTCGCCTTCAGGCCCGGCGCGCGTGCCGGGCCAGACCGGAGCCAGACCGGAGCCAGACCGGGCGCGTCTGTGCCGCAGTCCTGCGGGCTTGGAAACCGCCCTCTGCTTGTCCTATCACAGCGGGGTTCTGTATCGATTGAGGGGGCGGAGATGTCGTCCGCAGGCATTTGGGTTTGGCCGTATGCGGTCCTTGTCCGCATCAAGAAGCTGCGCAGCCTTGCCCGCCGCGCCATCGCCAAGCTGACCGGGCGGCGCCCCGACCGCCATGCCGAGGCCCTGCCGCGCACCATTCCGAAGAAGATCTGGATCTTCTGGGACCGTGGCGAGGCGGCAGCACCGCCGGTGGTGCGGGCCTGCATCGACAGCTGGCGGCGCGAGAATCCCGGCTGGGAGGTCACCGTCCTGGATAACGCGACCCTGACGAGCCAGGTCGAGATGTCCCGCCCGCAGGGCCGGATGACCGTGCAGGCCTATTCCGACCTGGTGCGGCTCAGGCTCCTGCGTCGCCATGGCGGGGTCTGGGTAGATGCCACGGTGTTCTGCGTCAGGCCGCTCGACCATTGGTTGCCGCCGGTGGCGCGGCACGGCTTCTTCGCCTTCCTCTGGACCGAGGCGGACAAGTGGTTCGTGCTGCCCAATGTTCACCGGATCATGACCAGCTGGTTCCTCGCCTCCGAGCCCGAGGGCGCGGTGATCTCGGCCTGGGAGGCGCGCAGCGCCGCCTACTGGGAGAACCGCGACACCCCGCATGACTATTACTGGGTGCATCTGATCCTCGAATACCTGATCCTGACCGATCGCCGGATGCGCCGCGCCTTTGCGGCCATGCCCAAACTCGGCGCCTACGGGGCGCATGTGGTGCATGACTACGTCCACAAGGCCCGGGACCGCGAGGCGACCCGGGCCGCGCTGGCCAGCGGCGCCCTGCCGGTGCAGAAGCTGCGCTGGAACTGGCCGCCGGCCGAGCAGGCCCGGGCCCACGAGGTGCTCGACGCGATCCCGCTGCCGCAGCCCGCGCCGGATCCGGCCCGGCTGGCGGAGACCGCCCATGGCTGAGCGGCCCGGTCCGGTCCGGGAATGGCGGATCCATCTCGGCGCACACAAGACCGCCACCACCCACCTGCAGCAGACCCTCGAGGCGCATCGTCCGGCCCTGGTCGAGCGGGGCCTGGACTTCATCCATTTCCGGGCCTTCCGCGGCGTCGCGGCGCCCTATGTCCGTCCCAATTCCTGGCAGCGGCGCCTGTGGTCGCCGCCGGTGGCGCGCCGGTTCGAGCGGGCGCTGGACGGGCTGCGCGCAACCGGGCCCGACACGGTGCTGCTGTCGGACGAGGACATCCTGGGCTATTCCCGCGACCAGCTCGGCCAGACGCTCTATCCGCAGCCGCGGGCACTGCATCTGGTGCGCCATCTGGCCGGCCGGGCCGAACGCGCCAGCCTGTTCCTTGCCATCCGCTCGCTCGACGGCCTGTTGCCCTCGGCCTATGCCCAGGCGCTGAAGGCCGAGCCCTATCCGCCCGGAAGCCTGGACGCGCTGTGTCGCCGCGTTGCCGAGGCGCCGCCAAGCTGGGTGGAGCTGATCGAGCGGATCCAGGCGGCGGTGCCCGGCGTGCCGCTGCGGGTCTGGCGCTACGAGCATTACCGCGACCACTGGCGCGAGATCCTCGCGACCTATGCCGGGCGCGAGACCGGTGCCCTGCCCGAGGTTCCACCGGTCCGGGGCACCGCCTCGCCGGCGCAGCGGGCGATCGAGGCGGCGGAGCAGCTGGACCCGGCCCTGCCCCAGGAGGTGCGCATTGCCCGGGTGCGCGAGATCTATGCCGCCTATCCCGCCGGGGCCGAGCATGGCCGCCTCGCCCCGCTGTCCGATGCCCAGACCGACCGGCTGCGCGCCCGCTACGCCGCCGATCTGGACAGCATCGCCGCGCGCTGGCCCGGGATGCTGATCGCCCCTGCCCCGGCCGTCGCCTGACAGCCGGCCCCCGGGCGCTCAGCGTGCGTAGCCGAACGTGTCGAAATCGGCGGCGAAGACCTCGGCGATGAGGTCCCGGCTGGCCGGGCTCAGCCCGTCGGACGTCGCGGTCCCGCCGCCGCTCGTGGTGTTCTCCTTCGGCAGCGCCACATCGGTGCCGATCCTGCTCTGGATCCCGGCCCAGTCGGCATCGATCGATTCGAGCCTGGCGATGATGTCGACGATGATCGTGTCGGTCTCGTCGGTCAGCCAGTCGCGCGCCGGCAGGAACATCTGCGGATTGTCGCGATAGGCCGGATCCTGTTCGCGGAAGACCGCGCTGATCCAGTCGTCGAGGCCGATATGGCGCTCGGCCATGCCGGTCTGGCCGGTCTTGATGCGGTACTTGTACAGCGAGCGGAGCCGCGGATAGGGGTGGCGGACGATGCTGAAGGTGGTCATCTGTCCCCAGCGATCGGCCCCCACGATGTCGCGGCGCTGCCGGGCGGTGTGATGGAACTTCGGAATCCGCAGGGCATGCTCGACCGAGGTGCCGCCGCACTTGTTGATGTGGATGAAGGCCCATCTGCCCGAGGTCTTCTGGGCGTCCAGATAGACATCGGACCAGCTCCGCCCGCCATGGCGGAGATAGCGGATCGCGGTCCGGCGCAGGCGCTGCAGGGTCGTCACGTCAGTCTCGCTCATGGCTGGAAGTCCTCGCTGTCGTCATCTCTGGGCAGGTCCGGCGCTCAGCGGGGGCCGAAGGCCGCCTGGTGCAGCATCCAGCCCGCCCGGGCGAGGCGCAGGCGCAGCAACATCCCCGCCGCGGCCAGCTTCTCGGGGCGCGAAAGCTTCGTCGACGCCAGGACCTTCGGCTGGTGGGCCAGGCCGGACGCCGCCACGGCAAGGGCGCGGAGGGCCCATTTCGCCCGCGCGGCCGGGGTGGTGCCGTTCAGGTGGAACCCTTCCAGCGTGGTCCGGCGCCATTTCCGCGCCAGCGTCTCCCAGTCGGTGCGGGTCGGGTGGCTGACCCGGAGATCCTCCACATAGACAAGGCGATGGCCCTTCGCGGTGGCGCGGCGGCACCAGTCCACATCCTCGGAGAGCCCGACGATCAGCGGGCCGGTCTCCTCGAACACCGCGCGGGTGGTCAGCAGGTTCGCGGTGACCGAGAACCCCATCTCCTCGACATAGCGGCGCTGGTTGAAGGCGAAGACCGTCTCGAAGGCCTCGGCCCCCGACCGCGGCGGCGGGGTCTCGTCGAACGTGTCCACCCGCCCGCCGACAAGGCCGGGGCCGCCGGCCCCCAGCCCGGGGACGAGGTCCAGCGCCGTGGCGAGCCAGTCCGGTGTCGGCACGCAGTCGCTGTCGAGGAAGACCAGGGCCGGCGCGGTGGTTTCGACAACGCCGCGGTTGCGCGCGGCGGCCGCGCCCTTCCGGGGCTCGGTGACGAAACGCGCCCAGGGATGCGCCGCCCGGGTTGCGGCGAGGTCGCAGGGGCTGTCATTGTCGACCACCACGGCCTCCACGGCCGCCCCCGCGGCGGCGATCTGGGGGGCCAGCGCGTCGAGGCAGGTCCGCAGCCGGACCGGATCGTTGTAATGGGGGATGACGACGGCAAGGGCGGCAGTGCCCCGGGGCCGGTCCGTCTGCGGTGCCGGATCGGCCCGCACGGCTGCGGCGGCGCCGGAAGCCGAGACTGAAGCGGAAGCGGGGCTCATCGCCCGGTCTCCGGCTGGGGGGGCCCGGCTGGGGACGGGACGGGGGTGCGCTGGGAGAACACGATCAGGGGAAACTCGTTATGTTTGCGACTCTGCCAGTCTAGGCGGATCCGGCAGAGTTTGCAGATGGGCAAAATGCCACCGATCCCGTCCGTTGCACAGGGCTGGAAGCGCGGTCATGCTGTGATAGTCTCGCGGGCGGCCGCTGCCCGTTCCGACCCGTGTATGTCTGTGATCGTGTATGTCTGTGATCTAGTGGTAATGAGTGACGGAGGGAAGGATCAATGACCCAGACCGTTCTGGTCACCGGCGGCGCCGGTTACATTGGCTCCCATGCCTGCAAGGCCCTGGCAAGGTCCGGATACCTTCCGGTGACCTATGACAGTCTCGTCACCGGCTGGCGTGACGCGGTGCAGTTCGGTCCCCTCGAGGAGGGCGACCTGCGGGATCGCGACCGGCTCGACGCGGTGATCGCCCGCTACCGGCCGATGGCGGTGATGCATTTTGCCGCGCTCAGCGATGTCGGGGCGGCCAGCCGCGACCCGGGCCTTTACTGGGACAACAACGTGATCGGCTCGCTCAGGCTGGTGCAGGCGATGCAGGCCGGCGGGGTCGGGCTTCTGGTCTTCTCCTCGACCTGCGCCACCTATGGCGAGCAGGACGGGGTGATGCTGGACGAGACCTGCCCGCAGCAGCCGCTGAATGCCTATGGCGCCTCGAAGCGCGCGGTGGAGGATCTGATCCGCAACTTCGCCGCCGCCCCCGGGGTGCGCCTCGGCCATGTCTTCTTCCGCTACTTCAACGTGGCCGGGGCCGATCCCGAGACCGAGGTGGGCGAGTTCCACCGCCCCGAGACCCATCTGATCCCGCTGGCGCTGGATGCGGTGCGCGGCCGGCGCGACAAGCTCACCATCTTCGGCGCGGATTATCCCACCCCCGACGGGACCTGCGTGCGCGACTATGTCCATGTCACCGACCTGGTCGCGGCCCATGTGCTGGGGCTCGAGTACCTTCTCGCGGGGGGCGCCTCCGAGGTGTTCAACCTCGGCACCGGGCGCGGCTTCTCGGTGCGCGAGGTGGTCGAGGCGGTGGCCCGCGTCACCGGCGAGCCGGTGCCGGCGGTCATGGGGCCGCGCCGGGCCGGCGACTGCGCCGCGCTGGTCTCGGGCTCGGTCCGGGCGGCCGAACGGCTGGGCTGGCGGCCGGCGCATTCCACCCTCGAGGACATGATCACCACTGCCTGGGCATGGCATCAGCGCCCCGGATACCTGCGCTGAACCGGTCACGGCCGCCGCTGCCGCGGCCCTGCCGCGCTTGCGCAACCGGCGCGGCCCCCCCTAAACCGGCCCCGTGGAGGGCCTCCAAGTCAGGACCAGACGATGAAGATAGTGATGATCGGCACCGGATATGTCGGGCTCGTCTCGGGCGTGTGCTTCTCGGATTTCGGCCATGACGTGGTCTGCGTCGACAAGATCCAGGCCAAGATCGACAAGCTGAACGCCGGCGCGGTGCCGATCTACGAACCCGGCCTCGACGAGCTGATGGAGCGTAACGTGAAGGCCGGCCGGCTCGGCTTCACGATGGATCTGGCCGCGGCGCTGGACGGGGCGGATGCGGTCTTCATCGGGGTGGGCACGCCGACCCGCCGCGGCGACGGTCATGCCGACCTGACCTATGTCTATGCCGCCGCCAAGGAGATCGCCGAGAACCTGAAGGGCTATGCGGTGATCGTGACCAAGTCCACAGTGCCGGTGGGGACCAACCGCGAGGTCGGCCGGATCGTGCGCGAGACCCGGCCCGATCTCGACTTCGACATCGCCTCGAACCCGGAATTCCTGCGCGAAGGCGCGGCCATCGAGGACTTCATGCGTCCCGACCGCGTCGTCGTCGGCGTCGAATCGCCCCGGGCGAAGGCGGTGATGGCCGAGATCTACCGCCCGCTGTCCCTGCGCGAGGCGCCGATCGTCTATACCGACCTCGAATCGGCCGAGATGATCAAGTACGCCGCCAACGCCTTCCTCGCCACCAAGATCACCTTCATCAACGAGATCGCCGATCTCTGCGAGAAGGTCGGCGCCGACGTCCAGGCGGTGGCGAAGGGCATGGGCATGGACGGCCGGATCGGGTCCAAGTTCCTGCATGCCGGCCCGGGCTATGGCGGGTCCTGCTTTCCCAAGGACACCAACGCGCTGGCCCGGATCGGCCAGGAACATGCCGCCCCCCAGCGCGTTGTCGAGACGGTGATCGCCGTCAACGATGCGCGCAAGCGGGCGATGGTCGAGAAGATCCTCGGCGCCTGCGGCCACAGCGTGAACGGCAAGAAGCTTCTGGTCCTTGGCGTGACCTTCAAGCCGAACACCGACGACATGCGCGACAGCCCCGCCCTGACCATCGTGCCGGCGCTGATCGGCGCCGGGGCGATGGTGCAGGTGGTCGACCCCCAGGGCCGGCACGAAGGCGAGGCCCTTCTCCCCGGGGTGAGCTGGGCGGAAGATCCCTATGCCGCTGCGGCCGGGGCCGATGCGGTGGTGGTCCTGACCGAGTGGAACGAGTTCCGCGGCCTCGACCTGAAGCGCCTGGGCAGCGTCATGAAGACGCCGGTCCTGGTCGACCTGCGCAACGTCTTCAATGCCGGGCTCGCCGCCGATGCGGGGCTGTCCTATGTCAGCATCGGCCGGGTTCCGGCGATGGCCCCGGTACGCGCGGTCGCGGCGCGCGGCTGACGCCGCCGCCCCGCCGGATCGGCCCGAGCTGCGGCTCAGGCCGTGATGAACGCCTTGAGCCGTGCCACGAGCGCGGCATGGGACGGGCTCGGCCGGTCGCCGGCCGGCTCCAGATCCGGCCGCGCCAGCAGCCCGGCCAGGTCGGCCGTGTCCCAGGCGACATGGATGCCGGCCAGCCGCTCGACCTGCCGGGCGGTGGCCAGCTGGTGGTCGTTGCGGTGCTCGCCGAGGGCATGGCGGCGCGGCAGGATCACCAGAGGCCGGCCATAGCGCTTTGCCGACAGGATCGTGCCGATTCCGGCATGGGCAACCACCACCCGGGCGGCGGTGAAGACCTGCTCGAATTCCGCGGGCGTCAGGGTCCGGCGCAGGTCGAGTGCCGGCCAGTTGCCCTCGGTCGCACCGACCTGCGCGATCACCGGCTCGCCCAGATCGGGCGCGAGCGCGTTCAGGGCGTCGATCAGGCGAAGAAAGGGCAGTTGCGTGCCCACCGTTGCAAAGATCACAGCACCGCCCCCGCATAGTCCGCGCCGGCCTCGGCGGCGACATGCTCCCACTGGCTCAGCCACAGATGCGCGAAACGGCGGGCCAGTCGGCCCGACATCGACATCTCCTCGGCATTGGCCACGCTGTCGACCCAGATCGTGCGGGCGCCCATGGCCCGGCCGAGGGCCAGCGCGATCACCCCCGGCAGGGCGCCGGTCGAGATCACCACATGCGGCCGGTGGCGCAGGAGATGGCCGGCAATGGCCAGGCTGCTGCGCAGGATCGCCACCCGCTCGTCGCGGTTGCAATCGGGCACGATCGCGGCCGGCGTGGCGCCGAACTGCTCGGGAAGCCCGGCCAGGGTGGTCAGGTAGAACGCTTCCGTCCCCTCGAAGGCCGGCCGCATCAGCATCAGCTGTTGCCAGTGCCCGCCGCCGGACGCGATCGCCAGAAGCCGTCGCGTCATCGTTCGCAGGCCGTCTTGTGCCTGGCGGGATATCCTTCGCCCTGGCGGAAACTGCAGATCACACTCATTAATCCCGGATCAATCATATACAGGTCTCTTTCCCAGCAATAGCCGATCGGCGGAATTTGGCAATAATCGCGCTGGTCGCAGCCTTGGCGAGACAAATCCGTTGACCTCGTTATGCTCAGGGTGTGCAATCTCAAGTTGAATCCTCCGGATTCCTCGCCAGCCTCCCGAAGGATGCCGGCATGCACTTTATGGATGAAGGAGTACGAGTGAATGGCCGGGACCCCAACAGTTCGCCTTGTTCACAATGCCACCGAACTCAAGGCCGCCTTTAGCGCGGCGGTCGACGGAGACCGGATCGAGCTTGCCGCAGGTGCCGTGATCGACAGCTACGTCCGGCTGAAGGACGAGCAGTTCAGCACGGGGGTGACCATAACCTCTCAGGATCCCAACAATCCCGGGGTCTTCACCGCCGGTCTGGAACTGTTCCAGGTCAGCAACGTCACCATCACGGACGTGGATTTCAGGTTCGACTCCTTCCCCTCGGTTGACGCGCTCTTCGTCCGGAGCAGCGACCACATCACGCTGCAGAACCTGGACTTCGACGGCTATGTGCCGACGGCGGCCGACGGGGTCGATCCCTACGATCCCGCCACCAAGGGCAATGACCCGATCATCGGCTACGGATCCGGGCGCGGCCTGCGAATCATGAACGTCGACACCCTGTCGGTCGCCGATGTGAGCATGCAGGACTACAACAATGCGATCCGGCTGGAAGACCTGACCAACGGCGATCTGACCCGGCTTGACCTCGAAGGCATGCGCGACGGCATCACGTTCACCGACGTCGTCGGCCTGTCGATCACCGACAGCTACATCCACGACTTCAAACCATGGCTGGTGGGATCGACCAAGGATCATCCCGACATGATCCAGTACTGGGGAAAATACGGCACGCTGGGCAATCACGACGTCACCATCCAGGGCAACGTCTTCGAACAGAGCACCGGCTGGACCCAGACCATCTTCGGCGAGATGCGCAAAAGTCCGGCGGGCATCACCGCGACCGATTTCCACATTCTCGACAATGTCATCATCAACGGCCAGCAGAACGCGGTGCGCCTCGACGGCGTCGACAACGCGCAGATCGAGAACAACCTGTTCCTGCCTAACGTCCCGGGCGCCAACTTTCCCCGCATCGATCTGCGCAACACGACCAACTACACGCTGACCGGCAACGTCCTGGCCCAGAGCGGCGTGATCGGGCTCAGCGACAGCGCCACCGAGGCGCTCGGGAACCAGCTCCTGTCGAAGACCCCGACGGATCCGGATTACTGGGGCGTTGTGCTGCAGGCCTGGCAGCAGGGGGCGATCGCGCCGCTCGATACGGCGCCGATCATCCAGCAGTTGTCGACGCTGCTGAGCAGCAACGGCATCATGGCGAGCGTTGCCGCAGCTGCGCCGACCACGGATGACATGGTCACGGACGAAGACGGCGATGCCGCGCCGGCGACGGTTCTCTCCGGCGCCAGGGGCGGCGACGCAGGTTCCGGCCAGACAGAGACCGCAGGCCTGACTGACGACGGGGACGACATCCTGATCGCCGGTCCGGGCGAGAGCGTCCTGACCGGCGGCCGCGGCAGCGATCATTTCATCTTTCACGCCGCCAGCTTCGCGGGCGCGCAGTCGAAGACCGTCATCACGGATTTCATGCCCGGCGAGGACGTGATCGAGCTTCACGGCTTCACCGTGCAGTCCTTCGACGGGTTCGAGACGGCCCTTGGCGAAACCGGCACATCGGCGGATGTGGACGAAATTCTCGAGCTTCTCATCAGCGGGGTGAGCCCGGGCATGCTGCAGGCCGGCGATATCCTGTTCTCGTCCGGCGCCGGCATGGATCTGGTCTGAGCCTCCCCTATCCGGGGTCCGGCCAGTCCGGACCCCCGCCGGGTCAGAGCGCGGGGCGCCCGTCCCGCAGCGCCGCACCGGCGGGCGCAGGTTTCCGGGCCGCGACCGGTCGCGCCAGCCAGAGAGCGGCCAGCGCGGGCAGGATCCAGACCACCCGGGCCTGGTAGCGGTCGGCGGGTTCGGACAGGCCGCCGAAGATCGCCGCATTGGCCAGAAGTCCGGCCAGACAGATCGCCAGGATCTCGATCTCCTCGCGGCCGAGCCGGCCCCGGCGCAACAGCACCAGAAGCACCGCGAGCCCCCACAGCGTGCCGATCCACACGATCTTCATGAAGGCGCCGAGAGCCGGGTAGTCGCGCCATTGCGCGCTCTTGATCTCGACCTTATCCCAGTGCCGGTCGTAGGGCGCGGGGGTCAGCGGCAGGAACTGCCCGGTGCCGATGCTGACCAGCTGCTCCAACGTGTTCTCCGTCAAGGACCAGCTCTGATCGAGCGGATAGGCCCGGAAGGCGGCGATCAGGATGGTCATCTCCTCGGCACGAAGCCGTCGCATCTGGTCGTCCGTGGCTTTCGGCAGGCCGTCCTTCTGCCACAGGATCTTGCCGATGTCGTCGGGCATCTCGTCGAACAGTTCGCAGATCGCATAGCCCGCCTCGGGGCAGGCCTCGTCCAGATACCAGCGCGCCGGACCGTCTTCCATCGAGCGGGCCAGAAGGATCGGCATGCGCTTGGGCGCCATGCTCGGCTCGTTGAAGGCGATTGCGCTGGCGACAAGGTTGACTGCCAGGGCGACGAGGATCGGCACCGCCGCCGCCGCAACCGAGACCAGCGTCAGCCGCCAGGTCACCAGCCGCCACAGCAGGGCAAGGCCGAAGACGCCGGCCGCCAGCGGCAGATGGCCGTAATGGGAGGAGATGCCGAGGGTCGCGATCAGCGCGAGCACCACCCCCTGCCAGAGGCTCAGCCGGTCCAGGCGCCGCACCAGAAGCGCGCCATAGAGCACCACCGCGGCGCTCAGCATGTCGGGCATGGCATAGGAGGCGACCCAGGGCAGCGGGCTCAGCACGGCCAGCGCGAAGACCGCCGCGATCACCAGCGGCCCGGTCCAGCGCCCGTTCCGGTCGATGAAGGCGAACAGCATCAGGAGCGTGAGCGCGGTCTGGACCACGCAGCTTCCGACGATGCCGAACGGCGTCTGCGCCGTCACGAACAGATAGAGCGAATAGCCCAGAGAGCGCAGGTTGCGCACCCCTTCCACCGCAGCGGCCCCGCCGCCACCGCCACCGCCACCGCCACCGCCCAGCCGTTCCGGGGGGAACAGCATGGTCCACAGGAGGTCGAACGCCTGCTGGCCGGTATGGTAGTAGATCAGCGTGTCGAAATACCCCAGGGGCGCCGTCACGAGCAGCATCGGCCACGTCAGCAGCAGCGCGCAGAACAACGCAAGGACGAACCCCTGCCACGAGACCAGCGGGGGGCGAGTGCCGGATGCAGACATCATACCTGAACCGCCGTCTAACAAAGGTTGCTCACGAAACATCCTGATCCACGCCCTTGCGAATGGCCGCGTGCAAAAAACCGCCCGTGCCGGATAGCGGCGCCACAATTCTCCGTATCCTGAACCGCGCCGCTTTGCCGGAGGGAGTTCGTTCAACGCGCCAGGCAACCTTATCCAGTGCTTCGGCCTCTTCAAGATACTACCGTTCCGCCGCCGCCGGCGGGATATGGCCGATCTGGGGATTCTTAAATAATTTCAAGCGATTCCACAAGTAACCACGCGCTACGAGAAAACGGCAGGGACCCGTCTCGCCGGTGTCTTCATTGTATCAGCACGGCTGTGGATGCGCCATTATGAGTCTGCTTCCCGAACTTCATGTACTCTCAATTCCGTAGGTCCGGTCTATGCCGGACGGCTACAGATCGTCGCGGCGCAAGGAAAGTCCTTGCCGCTGCCCCGTCCAGCATATGACTGGTCCCAAAGGACAACTGTTCGGTTATTGTGACGCATGAGTATCGAGAAACCAAGTCCTGACGTCCAGAAGAAGAAGCTGTCGAAGGGGCGGCGGCTTGCCCGCCTTGTCCTGTCATTCCTCGACCCCCGCGCCTGGGCCCATACGGTCAAGCTGGTCAACTACGCCAACTACACCCATGTGCAGCCCCTGCGCGCAGTCACTCGCGGCCAAGCGGTGTCGATCAGCCCCACGGCGAGCTTTTCCAACGGCAGGAACATCACGATCGGCAGCCATGTCAGCATTGGCGCCCATGCCAGTCTCTGGGCCGGCAACGGCAGCGCCCGGATCGTCGTCGGCGATCACGTGCTGATCGCCCCCTCGGTGATGATATCGGCCGCAAACTACCGCTTCAACGCCCCCGGCCCGATCACCGGGGTGCCGATGGAGGAGGCCGACATCCTCATCGGCAGCGATGTCTGGATCGGTTACGGCGCGGTGATTCTGGCCGGCACCCGGATCGGCGACGGGGCAATCGTCGGCGCCGGGGCCATCGTAAGGGGCGAGGTTCCGCCCAGGGCCATTGTGGCCAACGCGACGGCTCGCGTCATCGGCCACCGCCAAGGCGAGGTCGTCGCGGGCGCCCCCGATGGCACGCCCGAAACAGCACTGGCCGGGGTGCCCGATCCGCAAATCCTGGCGCTGATCGCCGCCGAGACCGGTCGTGATGTGGCCGCCCTGGCGCTTCCGCTGGAGACCTGCGGGATCGACAGCTTCGACCTGATCACCCTGAGGACGGCGCTGGAGACCGGCCTGGACATCTCGATCCGGGACCGCGACTGGGCGGCGATCGGTTCGCTCGCTGACATCGCGCGCCTGCCCTCCCTGCAGGGCGGTTCTGCGGCTGCTGCCGCGCAAAGGCTCCCCGCTCGGCCTTCCGGCGCCCCTGCTTCTGCCATGTCGGCTCAGCCGACACCGGCCTCTTCCGCCCCCCTCGCGGCAGCACCGATGCCCGCAGTGCCCGGCCAGGCCGAGCGCGCCTATGTGCTCAACATGCCGCAAATGGCGCTGTCGGGACTGAGCGAGGCCTGGCTCTTCAAGGAGCTCGGCGACCTGCACTGGCAGCTTATCACCGAGTTCCTGAAGACCCCCTCGGCCGCCATCGCCGACGAGGAGGGCGCCCGGCTCTACGCCACCTTCACCCGGATCCGGATCGAGGTGGAGCCCGACCTGCGCGCCTTCCGGGAGAACGATCCGATGCGTCTTTCCGCGCATCTGCGCCGCTACGGGGCGGGGATGTATTTCGGCGAGCACGCACTGACCGGGCCCGGTGCCGCCGTCCGCGCCCGGACGATGTCCACCTTCGCCAAGTACGGCGAGCGCGGCAAGAACACCTCGCTGATCAAGGGCACCCCTGTGATCCCCGATCCCGAGGCGGTGCCGGCGGACCTGCAGATCCCGGATTTCGGGCAGGAATACCGCGAGCGCCGAGCCTCGGAGACCGACGCGGTGCTGTTCGAATGCGACTACGACATCCTGTCGCCGCACGACATCAACGGCGTTGGCCTGCTCTATTTCGCCGCCTATCCGATTATCGCCGATCTCTGCATCGAGCGCCACGAGGGGCCAGGCTTCCTGATGCGGCACAGCACGGTGATGAAGGACGTGCTCTATTTCGCCAATGCCGAGCCAACCGAGCGGTTGCGCTTCCGGCTGCATGGGCGCGAGGCTATGGCGGATGGCAGCCTGCGCTTCACCGCTTCGATCGCGCGGTCCAGCGACGGGATGCGGATGGCCGAGGTGGTGAGCGTCAAGACCCCCTCGGTCCCACCCCTGTCGAACTGACATTCCGTGCGGCTCGGGCTCTGCGTTGCGGCGCTACGGGCGGCACATCTCCGAGCACCCCTCGCCCGTGCGGCCTGGATGCTCGATCAAGCGGCCCGCGGCGCGGCACGATACCCCACCGCGGAGGCGATGCCGGAAGTGAGTGAAAGGACCACAACGCGATGAGCGAGACAACGGTTTCCGGAACCGGGGCGAAGCGCGGCAACGAAGCCGATGATCTGGGTGTGGTTGTCGTTACCTATGACGCCGGGGATGTGATTGCGGGCTGTCTGGAAAGCCTGATGGCCGCACAACAGGACTGGGCGGCCGGCAACGGCGGTGGACGGCTGCGCGTGGCGGTGGTGGACAATGCTTCCGGCGACGATACGGTGGAGGTGATCCGTGCCTGGGCCTCGGGCTGCCCCCCCTTCACGCCCCCCGCGGCGATGCCCTTCGAGATGCGGCCGGCGGCGCGGCCCTTGACTCTGGCAGAGAGCAGCCCAGACGGGGAGTCTAGTCCCTCAGCCGATGTGACGCTGATCCATTCCGGAGCCAATCGCGGCTTTGCCGGAGGGGTGAACGTGGGGCTGGCCCATCTGGCTCGCGATCCGGCGATCAAGCATTTCTGGGTTCTCAATCCCGACAGCATGGTGCCGGCTGATTCGGTGGGCCGGCTCGCCGCCTTCCTGAAAGCCCGGCCCGATTACAGTATGCTCGGCGGACGCGTGATCTATTTCGATCGTCCCGACACGATCCAGATCGAGGGCGGACTTCTGAACCGCTGGACCGGGGTGACCGGGAATTTCAACCTGCAGAAACCGGTCACCAGCCCTTCGCCGGAAGTCGGGGATCTCGATTTCATCACGGGCGCCAGCCTGGTGGCCAGCCGTGCCTTCTACGAGGCGGTGGGGCCGCTGCAGGAGGACTACTTCCTTTACTATGAGGAGGTCGACTGGGCGATGCGGCGGGGCAATCGGGCCCTGGCCTATTGCCCGGGTTTCGATGTCTATCATTGGGGCGGCACGGCGATCGGCTCGCCTGTGGTGGGGCGCTCCGCCTCGCCCTT
>JBGAOK010000071.1:0-18416 GCA_044221805.1 Meridianimarinicoccus sp. | reverse complement strand
GCGCTTGACGTCCGCTTGTCACAAGGCGCGTATAGGCGTCGAAAAGACCACCAACAGGAGAAGGATACCGCCATGTCGGATCTGATCGTCATTGGCTTCGATGACCAGAAGACCGCGTTCGACCTGCGTACGAAGCTGGTCGAGCTGCAGAAGGAATACCTGATCGACATGGAGGACGCGGTCGTCGTCACCCGTGAGGCAGGCAACAAGGTCAAGCTGCACCAGGCGCTGAACCTGACCGCGGCCGGCGCGGCCAGCGGGTCGTTCTGGGGCCTGCTGATTGGCTTCCTGTTCCTGAACCCGCTTCTGGGCGTGGCCGTCGGCGCCGGCTCGGGCGCGCTGGCCGGCGCGATGAGCGATATCGGCGTGAACGACAAGTTCATGAAGGAACTGGGCGAGACCCTGCCCGAGGGCGGCGCCGCCGTGTTCATCCTGACCCGCAAGGTCACCGGTGACAAGGTTCTGGAAAACCTGCAGGAATTCCGCGGCAAGGGCCGGGTGCTGCAGACCTCGCTGAGCAAGGACAGCGAAGAGGCGCTGCGCGAGTTCATCGAAGGCAAGCCGGAACTGAAGCAGGAACTGGGCGAGCCCGCCGCGTCCTGAGGCTTGACCGCCCGCCCGGTGCAGGGCACGACGCTGTGAATGGCCGGGCGGAACGCGAACTCCACGAAGATCACATCGACGCAGCGGCCGGGGTCCCGGCTGCTGCGCACCGGCTTTGTCTGGCTGCGCCGCCTGGCCCTGGGGCTGGTCGCGCTCGCCGCCTGCGGGGTTCTGGTCTATGCCGTCGCCCCGGTGCCGATCACGCCCTACATGATCGCCGAGCGGGCCCGGCTGGGGAAGCTGGACTACGACTGGACGCCGATGTCCCGGATCGCCCCGGCGATGCAGCTGTCGGCGGTGGCGGCCGAGGATGCCAATTTCTGCGCCCACTGGGGTTTCGATATCGGCGCCCTGCGCGAGGCGATCAATGGCGGCATGCAGCGCGGCGGATCGACCATCAGCCAGCAGGTGGTGAAGAACGTCTTCCTGTGGCAAGCCCGAAGCTGGCCGCGCAAGGCGCTGGAAGGATTGCTGGTCGTCCCGGTCGAGATGGTCTGGTCCAAGCGCCGGATTCTGGAAGTCTATCTGAACATTGCCGAATTCGACGAAGGCGTGTTCGGGGTCGGCGAGGCCATCAATGGCGGCATGCAGCGGGGCGGGTCGACCATCAGCCAGCAGGTGGTGAAGAACGTCTTCCTGTGGCAGTCCCGCAGCTGGCCGCGCAAGGCGCTGGAGGGACTGCTGGTGGTCCCGGTCGAGGTCGTCTGGTCCAAGCGCCGGATTCTCGAGGTTTATCTGAACATTGCCGAATTTGACGAGGGCGTGTTCGGAGTCGGCGCGGCGGCCCGGCATTACTTCGGGGTCGCGGCGGCAGATCTGTCCCCGACCCAGGCGGCGCGGCTGGCGGCGGTGCTGCCCGACCCCAAGGACCGTTCGGCCTCGAAGCCGAGCAGCTATGTGAAGAAGCGCGCCGGCGCGATCATCCGCGCGGGGCCGAGACGATCCGCCAGGACGGGCGGGCGGCCTGCTTCCTGCGCAGCCACGAGGGTCGAACAGGAAGCCGCCGAGGGTGCAGATCACCTGCCATTCCTCGGGCGTGACCGGCTGGACCGAGGCGCGAGTTCTTCACCAGCACCATCTGCGCCAGCCGGGGATCGGCCTTGCAGTCGTCCAGAGTGACCGGGCGGGCGAGGGGGCCGATGGCGCGGATGTCGACGCAGTTCCAGCGGGCGTCGCCGTCGGCGGTGCTGTCGGGATGTGCGGCGCGGGCCACCTCGACCACCCCGACGATCGCTCTATCTGTCTGGGAATGATAGAAGATCCCCGGTCGCCGGGGTCCATCAGGCGCATGTTGTTGCGCGCCTGATAGTTGCGGACGCCGGACCATTCCTCGCCCGCGTCGCCCTTGGCGACCTGCTGGTCCCAGGACCAGGTGGCGGGTTCGGACTTGAACAGCCAGAAGCCCGCCATCAGCCGATGACCCGTTTCCAGGGCCGGATCTCGACGCTGGCAAACAGGTCCGCGAGGGCATAGGGGTCTGATTTCGCCCAGGATTCCGCCGCCGCCAGATCGGGGACGTCAAGGATGACGAGCGATCCGGCCATGCCGCCGTCGGCGTCCAGCAGCGGCCCGGCCTGGGCCACCACGCCGGTCTCGCGGATATAGGCGAGGTGGGCGTCGCGGTTGGCGAGGCGGGTTTCCAGCGCGCCGGGGCGGTCGTGGCAGATCAGAACGTGGAACATCGGGCGGTCCTTTTCGCGGCGGGTCGGCCTGTCGGTTTCCTGTAGGAATCCTGTAGGAGTCCCGTAGTCAACCCGGCGGCGCGAAGGAAGGCCCGGGCGGCGGCGCGCTCAGGCCTTCGGGCCGCGCTTGCCGGCGCCGAGCGCGCGCGCAGGTCTCGTCCAGCGGCCAGCGCGGCCGGGCGGACAGGTCGAACCCGTCGCGGTGGCCGGCGCGGAAGCGCTCGATCCCGGCCCAGGCGATCATCGCGGCATTGTCGGTGCAGAGCCGCAGCGGCGGGGCGACGAAGCGCACCCCTCGCGCCGCGGCCAGATCGGCCAGCGCCCGGCGCAGCGCAGTATTGGCGGCAACGCCGCCGGCGACGGCGAGGGCCGGTTCGGCGGGGTCCTGCGCCAGATAGAGCGCCAATGCGCGGGCGGTCTTCTCGGCCAGCACCTCGGCCACGGCGGCCTGGAAGCCGGCGCAGAGATCGGCCACATCGGCATCGCTGAGCCCGCCCTGTGCGGCGACGAGGCCGTCGCGGGCGCGCAGCACCGCGGTTTTCAGCCCCGAGAAGGACAGGTCGCAGCCGGGCCGGTCGAGCAGCGGCCGGGGCAGGGCGAAGCGGCCGGGATCCCCGGTCCGGGCGGCCTGCTCCACCGCCGGCCCGCCGAGCGTTCCAGACCCAGAAGCCGGGCGACCTTGTCGAAGGCCTCGCCCGGGGCGTCGTCGATGGTGCCGCCCAGCCGGGTGAAGCGGTCGACGTCATGGACGATCAGGAACTGGCAATGGCCGCCCGAGACCAGCAGCATGAGATAGGGAAAGGCCAGCCCGTCGGTCAGCCGCGGGGTCAGGGCATGGCCCGCCAGATGGTTCACCCCGACCAGCGGCAGGCCGGATCCGGCGGCGATACCCTTGGCGCACATCACGCCGGCCAGCACGCCGCCGATCAGGCCGGGCCCGGCGGTGACGGCGATCGCGTCGATGCCGGAAAGCGTCAGCCCGGCCTCGGCCAGGGCCCGGTCGACGGCAAGGTCGATCTTCTCGGCATGGGCGCGGGCGGCGATCTCGGGCACCACGCCGCCGAAGGCCGCGTGGAGCGCATCCTGCCCGATCACCACGTTCGACAGGATCGCGGGCAGGGCGCCGTCACCGGCGCGGACCACCGCGGCGGCGGTGTCGTCGCAGCTGCTTTCAAGGCCGAGGACGGTGAGGGGCGCGGGCATGGCGGGAACTGGCGTTGTGCGTCGGACCTGCTGCCGCTACCACTCGCCGGGCGGGGGGGCAACAGGGAGGCCGGCGGTGCCAGCCAGGGCAGGGGACGGTCTGACGGTGTTGCTGACCCGGCCGCAATCGCGCCGCTTTGCCGATCTGGTCCGCGGCCGGCTGGGGCCGGCGGTGCGGGTGGTGATCGCGCCGCTGATGCGGATCGAGCCCCGCGGCCCGCTGCCCGCGCTGGCGCCGGGGGAGGTGCCGGTCTTCACCTCGGAAAGCGGGGTCGAGGCCTATGCGGCGCTTGGCGGGCGCTGCGCCGGTCTGGCCTTCGCGGTCGGCGGGCAGACCGCCGCGGTGGCGCGTCGGCTGGGCTTCGCGCCGGTGATCGAGGGGCCGGGCGACAGCGCCGGGCTGGCCGGGCTGATCGCATCCATGGATAGCGCGGCGGGACGCGGCGCGGTCTGGCACCTGCACGGCACCCATGTGGCCGGAGACCTGGCGGGATTGCTGCAGGCGCAGGGGATTCGCGCCTGCGAGGCCGCGATCTATGACCAGGTGGCCGCGCCCCTGAGCGCCGAGGCGCGGGCGGTGCTGGAGGGCGCCGGGCCGGTGCTGGTGCCGGTGTTCTCGGCCCGGACCGCGCGGCTTCTGGCCGGGGATCTGGCCGCGGCGCGGGCGCCGCTCGGCCTTGCGGCAATCAGCCCCGCTGTTGCACGGGAGCTTCCGGTGCAGAGTGCCGGCAAGGTCGCGGTGGCGGCCCGCGCGGATGCCGCGGCGGTTCTGGACGTGCTGGCAGATCTGGCCGGAAGCCCGAGATTTCTTGAGGGACGACATCGCCCGGGCTAAGCTTCCCCGGAAGACAGGGAGATACGTCTTGAGTTCCGACAAGAAGGACAATGGCCTCGGCGACAAGCCGAAGGCCGAGGATGCGACCGGCGCCGCGGCCCCCGGGGTGGCGGAGACAGGAACGGAACCGGGGACCCCGAAGGGTCCCGATGACGCCATAGAGGACGCGGAGATCGTCGCGGAACTGGGCCCGAGGGCGGAAGCCGACTGGGAAGAACCCGGCGTCGATCCCTATGGCGCGGACCCGGCCGAGGACGACGCCGATCTGGACGCCGCCGAGATCGTCTGGGAGGACGAATCCGACCTGGAGGAGATCGTCGCGCCCGGCATCGCTGAGGAAACCCATGCCGAGGCGGCAGAGGCGAGCGAGGTCGAGGACGAGTACCTGACCCCCGGCGTCACCGCTGACGAGGATATCCCGGAACAGCCCGCGGCGTCCTGGCCCGGCGCCGCGACGGTCGCGGCAGCGGGGGCCGGGATGGCGGCCGCGGCCATGGCTGACACCGGATCGGGCGGCGGATCGGGCGGCAGGCCCGATGCCGGCCCGTCGCAGCCGCCTACACGCCCCCGCCTTCATCCCCACCCTCACCCCCCCCTGCGGCCGCGCCGCGGCGGAGCGGCGGCGGCTTCCTCGCCCCGGTGCTGGGCGGCCTGATCGCCGCCGGCATCGGCTTCGGAGTTGCGGAATATGCCAATGGCAGCCTGCAGAAGATGTTCGGCGGCGGCGCCGATCCGGTCGAGGCGGCGCTGAGCGCCCAGGGCGACAAGCTGGCCGGACTGGAATCCCGGATCGGCGAGATCGCCGAGGCGGTGAAGGCGCCCGACCTGGGCGTGATCGAAAGCCAGATCTCGGCGATCGGCGAGAAGATGTCGGCCGATGTCGGCACCCTGTCGGGCGCTGTGTCCAAGTCGACCGGCGAGCTGCAGGCCAAGCTGGGCGATCTGGATGCCAAGATCGCCGCGGTCGAGGAACGGCTGACCTCGGTCGAGAAGCGCCCGCTGGCGGAAAGCTCGGAAACCGCGAAGGCCGCCTTCGCGGCCTATGAGCGGGAGCTGGAGCAGCTGAAAGCGAGCCTCGAGGGCCAGCAGAAGACCAATGCGGACATGACCGCGCAGGTCGCCGCCAGCGCCGAGGCCGCCAAGGCCGAGGTGCAGGCCGCCGCGGACGAGGCGCAGGCGATGAAGGCGCAGGCCGAGGCCGAGACCCGGCAGGCTGCCGAGCGCGAGGCGCTGGCGAGCCTGGATGCCGCGATCGCGCGCGGCGTCGGCTATCAGGCGATCCTGGACAAGCTGCCGGCGGACACCACCCTGCCCGAGGCGCTGAGCGCCAGTGCGGCGACCGGTGTCGCCTCGCTGGACAAGCTGCAGGAGGATTACCCCGCGGCGGCGCGGGCGGCGCTGGACGCCTCGATCAAGCAGACCGTGTCGGACGACCCGGTGTCGCGGATCGGTGCCTTCCTGAAGACCCAGTCGGGGATGCGGTCGCTGGAGCCGAAGCAGGGCGACGATCCGGATGCGATCCTGTCCCGGGCCGAGGCGGCCGTCGAGGCGGGCGACCTGACGGCGGCGATGGCGGAACTGGCCAAGCTGCCCAGCGACGGGCAGGCGGCGATGGCCGCCTGGGTCGCGGCGGCGAAGACCCGTCTCGATGTCACTCAGGCCGCGACGAGCCTGAGCGAAACCCTTCTGGCGCAATGAGGACAGACCGATGCTGACGACTCTCCTCAAGGCCCTGACATTCGTCCTGGTCGTCGCCGGGCTGATCTATGGCGTCGAATACCTGCTGAGCCATGGCGGCAGCCTCAGGATCGCCGTGGCCAACGTGGAATTCACCCTGGGCCCGGTGCAGGCGGTGATCGCCTTCGTGCTGCTGCTGGTGGCGGTCTGGGGGCTGCTGAAGCTCCTGGGGCTGGCGCTGGCGACGCTGAAGTTCCTGTGGGGCGACGAGACCGCACTGACCCGGTACTTCAACCGCAACCGCGAGCAGCGCGGCTTCAAGGCGCTGTCGGATGCGCTGACCCTGCTGGCCGAGGGCGAGGGCAGCGCCGCGGTGGCGCAGGCGACCAAGGCCGAGAGGCTGCTGCGCCGGCCGGATCTGACCGGTCTGGTGCGGGCGCAGGCGGCCGAGATGTCGGGCGACCGCAGCCTGGCCGATGCGGCCTACAAGCAGCTGCTGGACGACGAGCGCACCCGTTTCGTCGGCGTGCGCGGGCTGCTGAACCAGAAGCTGGCCGAGGGCGACACCGACACCGCGCTGAAGCTGGCCGAGAAGGCCTTCATGCTGAAGCCGCGCAATGCCGAGACCTCGGAGAAGCTGCTGCAGCTGCAGGCGCGGAAGGCGAACTGGGCCGGCGCGCGCAAGACGCTGGGCGCCAAGCTGAAATACGGCACCCTGCCGCGCGACCTGCACCGCCGCCGCGACGCGGTGCTGGCGCTGGCCGATGCCCAGGCGCAGATCGCGGAAGGCCGCGCCGAGGACGCCTATGACGAGGCGATCGAGCGGCCCGCCTCTCGCCGGATCTGGTGCCGGCGGCGGTGATGGCGGCGCGGGCCTATGTGGCGCTTGGCAAGCCGAAGAACGCCGCCAAGATCATCAAGTCCGCCTGGGCCAGGAACCGCACCCGGATCTGGCCGCGGCCTTCGCCGAGATCGTGCCGGACGAAACCCCGGTGCAGCGGGTCAAGCGCTTCGGCGAGCTGACCCGGACGGCGCGGACCATCCCGAGACGAAGATGCTGCTGGCCGAGCTGGAGATCGCCGCCGAGAACTTCCCCGGCGCGCGCCGGGCGCTTGGCACCCTGATCGACACCCAGCCGACCGCCCGGGTGATGACCCTGATGGCGGCGATCGAGCGCGGCGAGGGGTCTGGCGATTCCACCGTCAAGGCCTGGCTGGCCCGGGCCTGACCGCGCCGCGCGGGCCGCAATGGATCTGCGACAACTGCGGCCATGTCCATGGCGACTGGCTGGCGCTCTGCGAGAACTGCCAGGCCTTCGACACCCTGAGCTGGAAGCAGGCGCCGACCAGCGCCGCGATGACCGGCTCGGCCGCGGCCATGCTGCCGCTGATCGTCGGGACCATGGACGACGCGCCGGTGGCACGATGCCGGCGTCGAAAGCGCCGGTGGTGGTGGACCATCCGCTGCGGGATGCCGACGCCCAGCCGGCGGGCCGCGCCACCAGGGACGTGACGATCCGCGGCAAAATGGGGCTACACGGCAGGGAAAACTCCTGCTAACAGCACGCCACCGCCGCTGTAGCTCAGCTGGTAGAGCACGTCATTCGTAATGATGGGGTCGGGGGTTCGAGTCCCTTCAGCGGCACCAGCTTCCTGCCCCGGCAGGGCTCAGACCGAAGCCCCGGCGGAAACGCCGGAGACCGTCTTCGAGAAGGAGCGCTCGCGTCCTGGCCGGCGTGGGCGCGGATCGCGGCGGATTGGCGGTTGACCCGCGAGGCCCGGCAGCGGATCAGTCCCGGCAGGAGGGTCGCGCAATGGACGACGCGAACAGTGAAACCCCTCGGTGCCGTCTCTGCGCGGCGCCGATGGACGGGCAGCCGAACGTGCGGATCGATTCCCTCCGCCCCGGGCTGCGCCGGCTGGTCGAGGCGGACCATCCCGGCTGCGCCGGCGAGGACCTGATCTGCGAGGCCGATCTGGGCCGCTATCGCCGCGCCTATGTGGAGGACCTGCTGGAACGCGAGCGGGGCGAACTGGGCGCGCTGGAGCGGCAGGTGATCTCGGCCCTGGCCAATGCGCAGACGGTGTCGCGCAACATTGCCGAGGATGCCGAGGATCGCTGACCTTCGGCCAGCGCCTGTCCGACAAGGTCGCGGCCTTCGGCGGCAGCTGGGGCTTCATCACCGGTTTCGCCGTGGTGCTGCTGGGCTGGATCGCGGTGAACGTCTCGGGCCTGCTCGCGCGGCCCTTCGACCCCTATCCGTTCATCCTGCTGAACCTGGTGCTGTCGACCATCGCCGCGCTGCAGGCGCCGATCATCATGATGAGCCAGAGACGGCTGGAGCAGAAGGACCGGCTGCGGGCCGAGAACGACTATCGCGTGAACCTGAAGGCCGAGCTGGAGATCCGCCAGCTGCACGAGAAGATCGACCACCAGCTGGCCCGGCAATGGGAGAAGCTGGCCGAGCTGCAGCAGATCCAGATCGACCTGCTGGAAGAAGGCGGTGCGCGACCGCCGGACCGAGTGAGTCAGCCCATCCGCTCGGAGGCGTAGCTGCCCGGGCTGGCCGGGAAGACCACGGTCTTGTTGCCGTTCAGGAACACGCGGTTGTGGATATGGGCATGGATCGCCCGGGCCAGCACCGCGCTTTCCACGTCGCGGCCGAGGCTGACGTAGTCCTCGGCGCTTTGGGCATGGGTGACGCGGATGGTGTCCTGTTCGATGATCGGGCCTTCGTCGAGGTTCGCGGTGACGTAATGCGAGGTCGCCCCGATCAGCTTCACGCCGCGTTCATAGGCCTGCTTGTAGGGGTTCGCCCCTTGAAGCTGGGCAGGAAGGAATGGTGGATGTTGATGATCCGCCCCGGCATCCGGCGGCACATCTCGTCGGACAGGACCTGCATGTAGCGGGCGAGGATGACCAGTTCGGCGCCGGTGTCCTCGATGATCTCCATCTGCTGGGCCTCGGCGCCGGGCCTTGGAGTCCCGCGAGACCTTGACGTGGTGGAACGGGATGTCGTGGTTCACCACCAGCTTCTGGTAGTCGAGATGGTTCGAGATCACCGCGACGATGTCGATCGGCAGGGCGCCGATGCGCCAGCGATAGAGCAGGTCGTTCAGGCAATGGCCGAAGCGGCTGACCATGATCACCGCCTTCTTGCGGCGCGCCTCGTCATGGAAGGCGAAATCCATGGCGAAGGGTTCGGCGACCCGGCCGAAGCCCGCGATCAGGTCGGGCAGCGTCGCGCCGGTCTCCGGCTCGAAGCTGATCCGGGTGAAGAAGTTGCCGGTGAGGATGTCGTCGAACTGGGCCGCGTCGATGATGTTGCAGCCGCGCTCGGCCAGATAGGTGGCGATCGCGGCGACGATGCCGCGGGTCGAGGGGCATTTCACGGTCAGGGTGAACTTGGTCACGGCGGCAGGTCCGTTCCTGGGGGACGCGCCCAGCGGCGCGGGGCTGAGGTCGAGCGTCATGGCGTCAGGCCCTCCGGGTCGGGCAGGCCATGGGCGCGGCAGGTGGCGGTCAGCGTGTTGGCCAGCAGGCAGGCGATGGTCATCGGCCCGACGCCGCCCGGGACCGGGGTGATGGCGCCGGCCACCGCGGCGGCTTCGGCGAAGTCCACGTCGCCCACGAGGCGGGTGGCGCCCTCGCCCTTCTCGGGGGCGGGGATGCGGTTGATGCCCACGTCGATGACGGTCGCGCCGGGTCGGATCCAGTCGCCCTTGACCATCAGCGGCCGGCCGACCGCAGCGATCACGATGTCGGCGCGGCGGGTCAGCGCGGGCAGGTCGCGGCTGCGCGAATGGGCGACGGTGACGGTGCAGCTTTCGGCCAGCAGCAGCTGGGCCATCGGCTTGCCGACGATGTTCGAGCGGCCGATCACCAGCGCGTCGAGCCCGGCGAGGCTTCCCAGTTCGGCGCGCAGCAGCATCAGGCAGCCCAGCGGCGTGCAGGGCACCATGGCCTTCTGCCCGGTGGCCAGGCGGCCGGCGTTCAGGATGTGGAACCCGTCGACACGTCGCCAGGCCAGGTCGACGACGTTGATCCCGCGGCCTCGTTCATGGCCATGCAGGCTGGCAGCTGAGATCGAGGATACCGTTGACCACCGGCCGCGTTCAGCCGGTCGATCAGGGCGGAAAGTCGGCTTCCGTCGTCGCGGTCCGAGCCGGTGCTCGAAGCTGGCCATGCCGACCTCGACGGTCTGCTTCGCCTTGTTGCGGACATAGACCTGGCTGGCGGATCCTCGCCGACGAGCACCACGGCGAGGCCCGGGATGATGCCATGGTCGCGGGTCAGGGCCGCGGTCTATTCGCGATCCGCGCCCTGAGCCCTTCGGCGAAGGCCTTGCCGTCGATCAGCCGCGCGCCGCTCGCTACCGCGATCCTGCGGGCGGGATCGGGAAGAGCGGGGGCTGGGCAGTGTCCGCAACACGGGCGGGATCCTCGCGGGTCGTCCTGGCCGGACGGGGTTGCCATCCTCTATCGCTGGCGACAGGACGGGTCCCGGTTCAGTACGCAACGGCCATGTGGGGCGCAGGGGGCGGGGATTGTCCGGGCCGGGGGTGCAGATCAACCGCCGGTGGCTGTTCCCGCCGGCGCGCCCGGGCGCCTCGCCTTGGCGCAGCCAGACCGCGTTGGGCCCCAGAGCGGCGACGAAGTCCGCGTGGGCGCGGCATTCGGCCTCGGTCAGGCGCGGCGGCAGGGGCGTCGGGCGGGGGCGGGCGCGCCAGGCCGCATCGGCTGCGCCGGGGCTGGCGCCGGGGGCGGCGGCGGTGCCGCCCAGCACCAGGTCGGGCTGGCGGCCGCCGATCAGCTCCAGATAGACCTCGGCGAGGATCTCGCTGTCCAGAAGGGCGCCGTGCTTCTCGCGCCGGGAATTGTCGATGCCGAAGCGCCGGCAGAGCGCGTCGAGCGAGGCCGGCGCGCCGGGGAAGCGCTTGCGGGCGATCGCCAGCGTGTCGATGGCGCGCTGGGGCGGAAGCTGCGGCAGGCCGGCCCAGCCCAGTTCGGCGTTGAGGAATTTCATGTCGAAGACGGCGTTGTGGATGACGAGGCCGGCCTCGCCGATGAAGGCGAGGAAGTCGGTGGCCACGGCGCGGAACAGCGGCTTGTCGGCAAGGAACTGGGCGCTGAGGCCGTGGACCTCGAACGCCTCGGGCGGCATGTCGCGCTGGGGGTTGATGTAGTGGTGCCAGACCCGGCCGGTGGGGACGTGGTTGACCAGCTCGACGCAGCCGATCTCGACCAGCCGGTGGCCTTCGGCGGGCTCGAAGCCGGTGGTTTCGGTGTCGAGAACGATCTCGCGCATGGCTGTCCCTTATCCTGCCCGTATCCGGGCCAGGATGGCATCGATCGCCGCCCGGGCCTCGTCAATGGTTGCCGAGGGGATGATGAAATCCGCCCGGGCGCGTTTCTCGGCATCCGGCATCTGCTTGGCCAGGATCGCCTCGAACTGTGCGTCGGTCATGCCGGGCCGGTCAAGCACGCGCGCGCGCTGGAGCGCGGCGGGGGCCGAGACCACGGCGACGGCGTCGAAGCCGGCTTCCGCCCCGGTCTCGAACAGCAGGGGGATGTCGCAGACCGCCACCCCGGCGCGGGAGGCGGCCAGGAAGGCGGCCCGGTCGGCGGCGACCAGCGGATGCACCACCCGTTCGATCCGCGCCAGCGCGGTCGGGTCGGCGGCGATCCAGTCCTTCAGGACCGGGCGCGAGATGCCGCCATCGACCAGCGCCGGCGGGTAGAGCGCAGAGAGCGGCGCCACGGCCGCGCCGCCGGGCGCATAGAGCCGGTGCACCGCGGCGTCTGCATCCCAGACATCGCAGCCGGCTTCCGCGAAGATGCGGGAGGCGGTGGACTTCCCCATGCCGATGGATCCGGTCAGGCCGAGGACGAAGGGGCGGCGGGGACTGCCGGTCATGGTGCCAGCATCGCTTCGCGCAGCTCGTCGGTGACCTTGGGCGTCCGGCCGAACCAGCGGGCGAAGGCGGGCACCGCCTGATGCAGCAGCATCCCGAGTCCGTCCACCGTACGGGCGCCATGGCGGGCGGCCTCGACCAGGAACGGGGTTTCCAGCGGCACATAGACAAGGTCGCTGGCCACCGCGCCGGGGCTGAGCGCGGCCAGCGACAGGGTGAAGGGCGGCTGCCCGGTCATGCCCAGCGAGGTGGTGTTGATCAGGGTGGCGGCGCCGTCGACCATGGTCTCGGCCGCGGCCCAGTCCACCACCACCACCCGGGGGCCGAACAGATCCGCCAGTTCCTCGGCCTTGTCGCGGCTGCGGTTGGCAAGGCGGAGTTCCGGTACCCCGGCCTCGAGCAGGGCGTCGATCACCGCGCGGGCCGCGCCGCCGGCGCCGAACACCGCAGCAGGGCCGGCCTCGGCGTCCCAATCCGCCAGGCTCTGGCGCAGGTTGTGGATGAAGCCGTAGCCGTCGGTCGTGTCGGCCGAGAAGCCGCCGTCGTCGCGGAAGGTCAGGAAGTTCGCCGCGCCGATCCGGCGGGCCCGGTCGGACACGTCGTCGGTCAGGGCCATCACCGCTTGCTTGTGGGGGATGGTGACATTGACCCCGACGAAGCCGGCACGGGGCAGGGCGCGCAGCACCTCGGCCAGATCCGCCGCGGCCACGTCGAGGGGCACGTAATGTCCCCGCAGCCCGTAATGGGCCAGCCACCAGCCATGCAGCCGGGGCGACTTGCTGTGCCCGACGGGCTGGCCGATCACGCCGGCGAGCGGCACCTTGGATGTCATCCGGGGATCACTCCTCTGACAGTGAGGTAGGACAGCAGTTCCAGCATCGGCAGACCGAGGATGGTGAAGTGGTCGCCCTCGATCCGGGCGAACAGGCGGATGCCCTCTTCCTCGATCTTGTAGCCGCCGACGGTGTCCTTCAGCCCTTCCCAGTTGCGGTCGAGATAGCCGTCGAGCCAGTCTTCCGAGAAGTCCCGCATCACCAGCCGGGCGACGCCCACATGGCGCCAGACCGGGCGGCCCTGATCATAGATCACCGCCGCCGACAGCAGGCTGTGGCGATCGCCACGCAACGCCAGAAGCTGGGCGCGCGCCTCGGCCCGGTCGGCGGGTTTGCCAAGGGCGGCGCCGCGATGGTCGAGCACCTGATCGCAGCCCAGCACCAGGCGGTCGGGATGGCGTTCGCCGATCCGGCGCGCCTTCATCTCGGCCAGCACGTCGGCAATGTCGCGCGGGCCGGCGCCCTCGGCTGCAAGCGAGCGGCGGATCGCCGCCTCGTCCACCCGGACCGGGATCGCCTCGAAGGCCACGCCCGCCGCGGCGAGAAGGCGCTGCCGCGTGGCGGAGGCGGAGGCGAGCACCAGAGGCGCGGGCATGGGGATCATCCTGTGAACGACTCGGGTCTGACCGGCGGGAGAGCGGGTGGAGGACTCCGCGGTTCGTCCCGGCATCCCCGACGAGGGCGGGTTCTGTCAACGCCCCGCGGGTTGATATCCACAGGGGAAAGCCTTGTCCCGCCTATGTTTACGAAGGTTAGCATCCGATGAATATCCTCGGAGTTATCCACAGGCTTACGTTAAGAACATATTTTTAACGCTTTGTTTAGTTTATATTAATTGGTAAATTTTCGGTCGCAGCGCGTTCGGGGTCGCAGACAATTCACAGTGCAGAATCCTGTGGAAAACGTCGAAATTCTGCTTCTCCACGAGTCCTGCTACATCCTCATCTTTTCTTTCTATAAAGATCCTGTTTGAAGGGGGTGACAAGCGGGAGACCCGGATGTCGGACCTTCTGAGCAGCGTCTATCCTTGGGTAAAATCGTTCCATATCATGTCGGTGCTGGCATGGATGGCAGGGCTGTTCTACCTGCCGCGCCTGTTCGTCTATCACGTGGAACAGGTTGAACCGGGCAGCTCTACCGATGCCACGTTCCAGACCATGGAACGCAAGCTGCTGCGCCAGATCATGAACCCGGCGATGGTCTCGACCTGGGTCTTCGGGCTGGCGCTGGCGCTGACCCCGGGGATCGTCGACTGGTCGGCGGTCTGGCCCTGGACCAAGGCGGCCGCGATCCTGGGCATGACCTGGTTCCACCACTGGCTGGGTTTGCGGCGCAAGGACTTCGCCGCGGGGCGGAACCTGCGGAGCGGACGGACCTACCGGATGATGAACGAGGTCCCGACGCTGCTGATGGTGGTGATCGTCATTTCGGTCATCGTTCGCCCGTTCTGAACCCCGTTTCCGCAGAAGCGGTTGACTCGTCAGCGGAACCCGCGTAGCAGGGACGCGCCGAACGTCCGTTCATGGCATCTCCCCTCAATATACATCGCTGCTGTTCATGTGGCGAAGACGGAATACCCGATGAACATTGCCGTTACCCAGGATCGTCTGAACCTTGCAGACCTGAAGGCGAAAAGCCCCAAGGACCTGCTGGCCATGGCCGAGGATCTCGAGATCGAGAACGCCTCGACCATGCGCAAGGGCGAGATGATGTTCCAGATCCTGCGCGAGCGCGCGGATGAAGGCTGGGAAATCTCGGGCGACGGCGTGCTGGAGGTGGTTCAGGACGGGTTTGGCTTCCTGCGCTCGCCCGAGGCGAACTACCTGCCCGGCCCCGACGACATCTATGTCTCGCCCGAGATGATCCGCCAGTATTCGATGCGCACCGGCGACACGGTCGAGGGCGTCATCATGGCGCCCCGGGACAACGAACGCTATTTCGCCCTGACCAAGGTCAGCCGGATCAACTTCGAGGATCCCGAGCGCGCCCGCCACAAGATCAACTTCGACAACCTGACGCCGCTCTATCCCAACGAGCGGTTCAAGATGGAAATCGAGGATCCGACGATCAAGGACAAGACCGCGCGGGTCATCGACATCGTGGCGCCGATCGGCAAGGGCCAGCGGTCGCTGATCGTGGCGCCGCCCAGGACCGGCAAGACGGTGATCCTGCAGAACATCGCCGCCTCGATCGAGAAGAACCACCCGGAGTGCTATCTGATCGTCCTCTTGATCGATGAACGCCCCGAGGAAGTCACCGACATGCAGCGGTCGGTGAAGGGCGAGGTGATCTCGTCCACCTTCGACGAGCCAGCCTCGCGCCACGTCGCCGTCGCAGAGATGGTAATCGAGAAGGCCAAGCGGCTGGTCGAGCACAAGCGCGACGTGGTGATCCTGCTGGACTCGATCACCCGCCTGGGGCGGGCCTACAACACCGTGGTGCCGTCCTCGGGCAAGGTGCTCACCGGCGGTGTGGACGCCAACGCCCTGCAGCGGCCCAAGCGCTTCTTCGGTGCCGCCCGGAACATCGAGGAGGGCGGATCGCTGACCATCATTGCCACCGCGCTGATCGACACCGGCAGCCGGATGGACGAGGTGATCTTCGAGGAGTTCAAGGGCACCGGCAACTCGGAGCTGGTGCTGGACCGCAAGATCGCCGACAAGCGCGTCTTCCCGGCCATCGACATCCTGAAGTCGGGCACCCGGAAGGAAGACCTGCTGATCGAAAAGTCGAACCTGCAGAAGACCTTCGTGCTGCGCCGGATCCTGAACCCGATGGGCACCACCGACGCGGTCGAGTTCCTGCTGTCGAAGCTGAAGCAGACCAAGACGAACGGCGAGTTCTTCGAGTCGATGAACACCTGATCTTGGGCTTCTGTGGGCAATGGACACGATATATGCCCTTGCGACGGCGCAAGGGAAATCCGGGGTCGCGGTTATCCGCCTGTCCGGACCATCTGCCCATGATGGAGTGCGCGCGCTGGCGGGGGATCTGCCCGCGCCGCGCCGTGCCAGCCTTCGCCAGCTGAGCGACCCGGAAGCCGGTCCGATCGACAGCGCGCTGGTGCTGGTTTTCGACCGCGGCGCGAGCTTCACCGGCGAGGACTCGGCCGAGTTTCACATCCATGGCAGCCGGGCGACCATTGCCGCGACGCTGAAGGCGCTGTCAGCGCTGCCCGGCCTGCGGCTGGCCGATCCCGGCGAGTTCACCCGCCGCGCCTTCGAGAACGGCCGGATGGATCTGACCGAGGTCGACGGTCTGGCCGACCTGATCGAGGCCGAGACTGAGGCCCAGCGGCGGCAGGCGCTCAGGGTGCTGTCCGGCGCTCTGGGCCGGCGCACCGAGGACTGGCGCGGCCGGCTGATCGAGGCGATGTCGCTGCTGGAGGCGAGCATCGACTTCGTCGACGAGGACGTGCCGGTGGATGTGGTGCCCGAGGTACGGCAGATGCTCCGTGGCCTGCGCGACGAGATGGCCGCGGAACTGGCCGGCGCCGCCGCGGCCGAACGGATCCGCGACGGCTTCGAGGTGGCGATCCTGGGCGCGCCCAACAGCGGCAAGTCGACCCTGCTGAACCGGCTGGCGGGGCGCGAGGCGGCGATCACCTCGGAGGTCGCCGGGACCACCCGCGACGTGATCGAGGTGCGGATGGACCTTGGCGGGCTGCCGGTGACAATTCTGGACACCGCCGGGTTGCGCGAAACCGGCGACACGGTAGAGGCCATCGGCGTCGAGCGCGCGCTGGCCCGGGCGGCGGCGGCGGATCTGCGGGTGGTGCTGGCCGACGGCGCGCCGCCGGCCGGGCTGGACCTTGGCCCCGACGACCTGGTGCTGCGGCCGAAGGCCGACCTTGCCGCGGGGGAGGGGCCGGCGATCTCGGGCCGGACCGGCGAGGGCGTGGCCGAGCTGCTGGCGCATCTGACCGGCGTCTTGGCGCGCCGCGCCGCCGGGGCCGGGGTCGCGGTGCAGGAACGCCACCGCCTTGCGCTGAAAGATGCGGTGGGGGCTTTGGAATCAGCGCTGTCCGGGTTAGATGACGGGTCTGGACGCCTTGAGCTTCCGGCCGAGGATCTGCGCCGCACTGTGCAGCGGCTGGATGCCCTGGTCGGGCGGGTCGACGTGGAGCAGGTGCTGGACCGGATCTTCTCCAGCTTCTGCATCGGCAAGTAGGGGATGTTTCACGTGAAACAGGATTTCGACGTGATCGTGATCGGCGGCGGCCATGCCGGCTGCGAGGCAGCGGCGGCCGGTGCGAGGCTGGGCGCGCGCACGCTCCTGGTCACGCAGCGCCGCGCCAGCGTCGGGGCGATGTCCTGCAACCCCGCGATCGGCGGCCTCGGCCGCGGCCATCTCGTGCGCGAGATCGACGCCCTGGGCGGGATCATGGCACGGGCGATCGACGCGGGCGGCATCCAGTTCCGCGTCCTCAACCGCAGCAAGGGACCGGCGGTGCAGGGGCCGCGCGCCCAGGCCGACCGGGCGCGCTACGCCGCGGCGGTGCGAGCACTGCTGGCCGAGGAGCCGGCGCTCGCAGGGCGAGGCGGATCTGCGCATGGACGACCATCAGGTCGCCGGCGTCATCCTGGCCGATGGCAGCGCGCTGGCGGCCCGGGCGGTCGTGGTCACCACGGGCACCTTCCTGCGGGGCGTGATCCATATCGGCGATGTTTCCTACGCTGCTGGGCGGATGGGCGAACAGCCGTCGAACCTTCTGGCCGAGCGGTTCAAGGCGATGGCGCTGCCGGTGGGCCGGCTGAAGACCGGCACCCCGCCGCGGCTGGACGGGCGCAGCATCGACTGGAGTGTGCTGGAAAGCCAGCCCGGCGACGCGGATCCGGTGTTCCTGTCCTTCCTGACCGGCGCAGTGACCGCGCCGCAGGTCAGTTGTGGCATCACCCACACTAACGAGCGCACCCACGAGATCATCACCCGCAATCTTGGCCGGTCGGCGATGTATGGCGGGCGGATCGAAGGCATTGGGCCGCGCTACTGCCCCTCGATCGAGGACAAGGTGGTGCGTTTCGCCGACAAGACCAGCCACCAGATCTTCCTGGAGCCGGAAGGCGCGGACGACGACACGGTCTATCCCAACGGAATCTCGACCTCGCTGCCGGCGGATGTGCAGGCGGATTACGTCCATTCCATCCGCGGGCTTGAGAACGCCACGATCCTGCAGCCCGGCTATGCCATCGAATACGATTATGTGGACCCACGGGCGCTGAGCCTTGGCCTTGGCGTGCGCGACGTGCCGGGTCTGTTCCTTGCCGGGCAGATCAACGGCACCACGGGCTATGAAGAGGCCGCGGCGCAGGGTCTGGTGGCTGGGCTGAACGCGGTCCGCTGGGCGCGGGACGAGGCGCCGGTGCATTTCAGCCGGACCGAGTCCTATATCGGCGTGATGATCGACGACCTGACCAGCCGTGGCGCGGCGGAACCCTATCGCATGTTCACCTCGCGGGCGGAATTCCGGCTGGCTTTGCGGGCGGACAACGCGGACCAGCGCCTGACGCCGCTTGGCCTCGTGCTGGGCTGCGTGGGCGACGACCGGGCACGGCGGTTCGGCGACAAGATGGACGCCCTGGCGCAGGGCAGGGCGGTGCTGGGCGCCGAAAGCTGGACGCCGCGCGAGCTGGCGGCGGCGGGGATCGTGGTCAGCCAGGATGGCGGCC
>JBGAOK010000070.1:0-17358 GCA_044221805.1 Meridianimarinicoccus sp. | reverse complement strand
ACGCGGCTCCGATCGACAAGACCGGCGTCATGCGGGCGCTGCTCGTGGTGAACGTCGCTGTGATCCTCGGCTATCTGGCGCATGGCTGGATTTCCTCGGTGAGCTCGATCAAGCTGCCGCTGTTCGTGCCCTGCCTGATCATGGGGATCGTGCTGTCGAACACCATCCCGCTGGTCTTCCCGCGGCTGCCCTGGCCGGCGCGGACCGCATCGCTGGACCTGATCTCGAGCTATTCGCTGTCGATCTTCCTGGCCATGAGCCTGATGAGCATGCAGCTCTGGACCCTGGCCGACGTGGCCGGGCCGATGCTGGTCGTGGTCGCGCTCCAGGCGCTGGTCGCCGTGCTCTACATCCTGCTGGTGGTGTTCCGCACGCTGGGGCGCGACTATCAGGCGGCGGTCCTGTCGGGCGGCTTCACCGGCCTGTCGCTGGGCGCCACACCGACGGCGATCGCCAACATGACCGCGATCACCAAGCATTACGGTCCGTCGCCGAACGCCTTCATCATCCTGCCGCTGGTCTCGGCCTTCTTCGTCGATCTGGTGAATGTCGGCGCGATCACCCTGTTCCTGAAACTCTAGCACCGTCGCCGGAACGGAAAGGCCCCTCCGGTGGCAGCCGGGCGGGGCCTTGCGGGTCCGGGCAAGGCCGGTGTCAGAACTGCCAGATCAGCGGGATCAGGAACACCGAGCAGAGCAGGAACCAGATCATCAGCGGCAGGCCGAGCTTCCAGTAATCCCCGAACTTGTAGGCGCCGGGCTCCATCACCATCAGGTTCACCGGCGTGGCGACCGGGGTCAGGAAGGCACCGGCCGAGGCGACGCAGACGCACATCAGCAGCGGCTGCGGCGACACCCCCATCTGCGCGGCGGCCACCACCGCGATCGGGGTCACGATCAGCGCGGTCGCCGTGTTCGAGATGATCTGCCCCATGACCGCGCACAGGATGAAGACGCCGGCCAGCAGGGCCCGCGGGCTGGCCTCTCCCAGAAACTCGACAAGGCCGCCGGCCAGAAGATCGGCCGCGCCGGTCTGCTGCATCGCGGTGGACAGCGGCATCATCGCCCCCATCAGGATCACCGTGGTCCAGTTGATCGCGCGATAGACCTGATCGACGTTCTGGATCCCCGACAGCAGCACCGCACCCGCGGCCAGCACGCCCGCGATCGCCGGTGGCACGATTCCGGTCGCCAGCAGCACCACCATGACCGCCAGGATCACCAGCATCTTCTGCGCGCCCGGACCCATCGGCAGCGCCTGACGGCGCACCATGTCGGGGGAATCCACCATCAGCACGTCGGCGGGCTTGAGCCGTTCGTCCAGCGCCGACCAGGTGCCCTGGAGCAGCAGCGTGTCGCCAACCATCAGCGGTTGGTCCGGGTCCAGATCCTGGCCGTGCCGCTGCACCGCCAGCACCACCAGATCGCCGCTTTCGGTCACCATGCCGGGGAAGAATCGCTCGCCGATGAACTTCGAGCGGGGCGGGATCTGCACCTCGGCCAGACCGGACTGGCGGTTGAACAGGGTCTCGCTCATGCCGGGGGTGTCGTCCTCACGGAATGCCAGACCAAGGTCAGCGGCAAGGGCGGCGGCCGCTTCGGCATCGCCGCGCAGCACCACGACATCGTTCGCCTGGATCAGGTCCCGGCGTGAGGAGAATCCGTCCGCCTCTTTCAGGGTGACCAGGGTCAGGCCTTCGCGCCCCGACAGGTCGAAGGCCCGCCGCTCGCTGCCGATCAGGGCGGAATCGTCCCGCACGCGCAACTGGAACGTGTCGCTGTCCAGGCGGTACTGTTCGATCAGGGTGGCGGCGTGCTGGCTCAGATCGGGGGGCAGGGTCTTGCTGACCCGGTTCGGCAACAGCTTCTCGCCGAACAGCACCACGATGACGATCGAGCCCAGCAGCAGCGGAATCCCGATCAGGGCGAACTCCAGATAGCCGAATCCGCCGCCGCCCGCGTTGTACGAGGCCTCGGCGATCAGCACGTTGACCGGCGAACCGGTCAGCATGAGCTGCGAACCGGCATGGGCGGCGAAGACCAGCGGCATCAGCAGTTGCGCCGGCGACCGGCCCAGCCGGATCGCCATCACCACCACCACCGGCAGCAGCGAGGCGACCGAGCCGTTGACGCTGATGATCCCGCTCAGAAGCCCGGCCAGGCCCATCATCAGGACGATCAGCCGGGTCCGGCTGTCGCCGACCTTGCTGATCAGCATCTGCCCCGCCCAGGCGGTGATGCCGGTGGCCTCGAGCCCCGCACTGACCACGAACAGCGAGGCGACGAACACCACCGCCGGGTCGCCGAAGCCGACCAGCGCCTGGTTCAGCGTCAGGATGCCCGTCGCCCACAGGGCGAGGGCGCACGCCATGCAGACCGCGATGACCGGGAACCGGTCCAGCATGAACAGGATGACTAGGCCGCCGACGATGGCGAACGTGATCCAGATATCGATCAAGGGTCGGCTCCGCTTTTGGTTCGCTCGGATTCTGCGCCCTCGCCGGACCGCGGCCGGGAGTTGCCGGCAAGCTAGCCGAGCCGGGCGCCTGCCGCCACCGCGATTGTGCATCTGCGGCAGAGTGCGCTGCTGCCGCAGCATCCCGCGGGGTTCGACTTGCCGCCCGGGGCGCGTTGAGGATACGGTCCTGCCAAACTGTCCGACAGAAGGTTGCAGGCATATGACAGGCTCGGATCTTGGACGCGCCCGGTGGCTGCTGCTTGCGCTGGCCCTCGGCCTTGCGGCCTGCGGCCCGGAAGAGACCGAAACGGAAGCGAAGCCGCGCCCGGTCCGGGTTGTGACGGTCGAGGAAGCCGCCGGCGGCACCGAGGTCTCCATCGCCGGCACCATCGAGGCCAACGAACAGGCCGATATCGGCTTCCGGATCGGCGGCCGTCTGGTCGAGCGGCTGGTCAATGTGGGCGACGTCGTCGCCCCGGGGCAGGAGATCGCCCGGCTGGATGCCGGGGACGAGGAGAATTCCCTGCGCGCCGCCGAGGCGAACCTCGCCGCTGCCAACGGCCAGCTGTCCGAGGCGCGGGTCAACTACGACCGGCAGCGCCAGCTCTATCAGCGCCAGATCGCTGCCCGCGCCGCCTTCGAGCGGGCCGAGCAGGTCTTCACCACCGCCGCCGCAGCGGCCGACGCGGCCCAGGCGCAGGTCAGCATCGCCCGGCGCCGGCTGGACGACACCGTGTTGCTGGCCGACGCCGCAGGCGTGGTCACCGCCATCGGTGCCGAAACGGGCGAAGTGGTGCCGGCGGGCCGGATGATCGTCCAGGTGGCACGGGACAACGGGCTCGACGCGGTGCTGAACGTGCCCGCGGCGATCCTTGAGGCAAGCACGCCCGACCCGGAAGTCACCGTGACCCTGTCGATCAACCCCCGGGTCACGGCGCAGGGCCGGGTCCGCGAGGTCGCGCCGCGCGCCGACCCGGTGACCGGGACGTTCCGGATCCGCGTCGGCCTGATCGACCCGCCGGCCGAGATGCGGCTGGGGTCCACCGTGGTGGCGCTGGCGCATTTCGGCGGCGAGGGCGGGATCGAGATCCCGGCCACCGCGCTGACCCGGGCCGACGGCGAACCGGCGGTCTGGGTGGTCGATCCGGCCAGCAACACGGTGTCCCTGCGGGGGATCGGGATCGACCGGTTCTCGCCGTCCTCGGTGCGGGTGGCTGACGGGCTGCAGGTCGGCGACATCGTCGTCACGGCCGGGGTGCAGGTCCTGCGCCCGGGTCAGGAGGTCCGGCTGCCGGGCAATCCGTCATGATCGGGCCGAACCTTTCCGAATGGTCGATGCGCAGTCGGGCGCTGACGGTCTACCTGATGCTGGTGGCTGTGGTTGCCGGCGTCTTCGCCTTTGCCGGCCTCGGCCGCGACGAGGATCCGAGCTTTACCATGCGCACGATGCTCGTCTCGGCCGTCTGGCCGGGCGCATCGCTGGACGAGACCCAGAACCAGCTCACCGACCGGCTGGAACGGCGCCTGCAGGAGACCACCGGGCTTGATTCCATCGACTCGATCACCCGGCCGGGGATCGTGACGATCTATGTCCATCTTGACGGCGGCTTCCCCGGCGACGAGGTGCCGGCGGTCTGGCAGGAGGTGCGCAACAGCATCGGCGACATCCGCCATACCCTGCCGCAAGGCGTGCTGGGGCCGTTCTTCAACGACGATTTCGGCGATGTCTTCGGCATCGTCTACGGCTTCACCTCGGACGGGTTCAGCGACCGCGAGCTGCGCGACCAAGTGGACCGTGTCCGCACCGAGCTGATCCGGCAGGTGCCGGCGATCTCGAAGGTCGAATGGATCGGCACCCAGGACGAACAGGTCTTCGTCGAGTTCCAGCCCGACCGGGTGGCGGCGATGGGGCTCGACTATGGCCAGATCTTCGCGGCGATCTCGGCCCAGAACGTGGTCCAGCCCTCGGGCGTGATGAACACCGGCCTTGAGAACCTGTCGCTGCGGGTCTCGGGCGCATTCCGCTCGGAAGCCGACGTGCTCGAGGTGTCGCTGGTGGCCGGCGGCCGGACCTTCCGGCTGGGCGACATCGCCACGGTGCGGCGCGGCTTCGTCGATCCGCCACAACCGCTGTTCCACGTCAACGGCACGCGCGGCATCGGGCTTGCCATCTCGATGCGCGACGGCGGCGACATCCTTCAGCTGGGCGAGGACATCGACCGCGTCATGGCCGGGCTGGTGGCCGACCTGCCGATCGGGATCGAGCCGGTGCTGATCTCGGACCAACCGGCGGTGGTGGAGACCGCCATCGGCGATTTCACCACCTCGCTCTATCAGGCGGTGGCGATCATCCTCGCGGTCAGCTTCCTGTCGCTGGGCATGCGACCCGGCGCGGTGGTGGCGATCGCGATTCCGGTGACGCTGGCCACCGTGTTCCTGGTGATGCAGATCTGGGGCATCGACCTGCACCGGGTCTCGCTCGGTGCGCTGATCATTGCGCTGGCGTTGCTGGTCGATGACGCGATGACCACGGTCGATGCGATGCTGCGCCGGCTCGCCAGCGGCGAGACCATCGAGAAGGCCGCGGGCTTTGCCTACCGGACCCTCGCGGCCCCGATGCTGACCGGGACGCTGATCACCATCGCCGGCTTCGTGCCCATCGGCTTCGCCAAGAGCACGGCCGGAGAATACACACTTTCGCTGTTCCTCGTGGTGGCGATCGCGCTGATCGCGTCGTGGTTCGTCGCGGTGGTGTTCACCCCGATCATCGGCGCGGTGCTGCTGAAGCCGCCGGCCTCGACCGCACCGGCACAGCCGGGCGGGCTGATGCGGGCCTATCGCGGCTTCCTGCTGTTCGCGATGCGGATGAAGTGGCTGACCATCGCGCTGTCGGTCGGGCTGTTCGTTCTGGCGCTCGGCGGCCAGCAACTGGTCAAGCGGCAGTTCTTCCCGCCCTCCGACCGCAACGAGGTCATGGTCGACCTGCAGATGCCGCGGTCCAGCTCGATCTTCGCCAGCGAGGAGGCGATCAGCCGGATCGAGGACTGGCTCGAGCAGTCCGATGATGTGGAGGCCTGGGCCGCCTATATCGGGCGCAACGTCGTCCGCTTCTACCTGCCGCTGGCGATCCAGGCGCCCAGCGACCACCACAGCCAGATCGTGGTGATCGCGAAGGATTTCGACGCCCGGTTGCGGCTGCAACGGGACCTTGCCGCGCTGCTGGACGAGACCTTCCCCGAAGCGACCGCCCGGGTCAGCCCGCTGGAAATGGGGCCGCCGATCGGCTGGCCGCTGCAGTACCGGATCTCGGGCCCGGACGAGGAGGTGCTCCGCGCCAGGGCGATGGCCTTCGCCGACATCCTGGCCGCCGACCCGGGGGCCCAGCGGGTGCATTTCGACTGGATCGAACCGGCACGTCAGCTCAGGATCGAGATCGACCAGGACCGCGCCCGGCAACTGGGCCTGACCAGCGCGCAACTGTCGGGCATCCTGCAGACCGCGGTCTCCGGGGCGCCGGTCACCCAGCTGCGCGACGGGATCTATGCGGTGGACGTGGTCGCCCGGGCCGATTCCCGCGACCGGGTCTCGCTCGACACGCTGGCGACGCTGCAGGTTCCGGTGCCGGGCGGACGGACCGTGGCGTTGAGCCAGTTCGCCAACTTCGCCTATGACCAGGAACAGCCGCTGCTGTGGCGCCGCGACCGGGTGCCGACCCTGACCGTGATCGCCGACGTGGCGCCGGGAACCCTGCCGGAAACGGTCGTCGACGGCATTGCCGACGATGTCGCCGCCTTCGCCGCCGACCTGCCGCCGGGCTACAAGGTCGAGATGGGCGGGATTGCCGAGGAAAGCGCCGAAAGCCAGGCCTCGGTCTTTGCCGAGGTGCCGCTGATGGCCTTCCTTATGGTCACCCTGCTGATGATCCAGCTGCAGAGCTTCAAGACCATGGGCATGGTGGTGGTGCTGCTGCCGCTTGGGCTGATCGGGGTGGTGGGGGCGCTGCTGGCCTTCGGGCAGCCGCTGGGCTTCGTGGCGATCCTCGGGATCCTCGCGTTGATCGGGATGATCGCCAAGAACGCGGTGATCCTGATCACCCAGATCGAGGAGGAACGCCGCAACGGCCTGTCGCCGCAGGACGCCGCGGTCAGTGCGGCGATGAACCGGTTCCGCCCGCTGCTGCTGACCGCGCTGTCGACCATCCTCGGCCTGCTGCCGATCGCGCCCACACTGTTCTGGGGGCCGATGGCCTTCGCGATCATGGGCGGGCTTCTGGTGGCGACCCTGCTGACGCTGGTGCTGCTGCCGACGCTCTATGTCACGGTCTACGGTGGAAAGCCCGCGGATGGCTGACAGGGCGGGGCTGGCCGCTTCGCCTCTGGCCTGGTCGGGCCAGAGCGACAAGGCCAGCTACTACCGCCTGTTCCTGGGCTATGTGATCGCCCTGTTCGCCACCGCGGTGGCGACGGTGGCGCTGGGTCTGGTGGCGTTCGAGATCGCCGGGGCCGAGTCCGGCGCGATCCTGGGCACGGCACTGTCGCTGAAGATGTTCGCCTATGTGGTGGCCGCACCGCTGGCGGCGGCGCTGACCGAACGGCTGCCGCGCAAGCCCCTGCTGATCTGGCTCGACCTGATCCGGGCCGGAAGCCTTGTGGTGGTGCCCTTCGCCGGCGAGGCGGCGACGATCCTCATGCTGGTCTTCGTCTTCAGTCTGGCCTCGGCCACCTTCACGCTGGTGTACCAGACCCTCGTGCCTTTCCTTCTGGGCAGCGAGGCTGACTATACGCGGTCGCTGTCGCGCTCGCGCATCGCGTCGGAACTGGAAAGTACTCTCGGGCCGCTTCTGGCCGGGGCGCTGCTTCTGGTGCTGGGGGTGAAGGCGGTGTTCGTGGCGGCGGCGCTGGCCTTCCTGGTCTCGGCGAAGCTGGTCGCGGCGGCGCGCCTGCCCGCGACCCGCACCGCCCGCGCGTCCGGCATCTGGGCCAAGGTCTGGCGCGGGCCGCGGCTGTTCCTTGCCACCCCTGACCTGCGCGGGCTCTTGGCGCTCGACCTAGTCGTGGCGGCGGCGACGGCCATGGTGATGGTCAATACCGTCGTTCTGGTCGAAAGCGTCTATGGCGGTGGATTGCGCCAGGTGGCGATCGCCTTTGCGGTCTTCGGCTTCGGCGCCATCCTTGGCGCGGTGGCGATGCCGCTGGGGCTGCGCCGCGCCCCGTTCCGCCTGGTCATGCTGGCGGGCGGCGGGCTCGTGGTGCTGGGCCTGGGTCTTGGCGCGGTGCTGCAGACCTATACCGGGCTTTTGGCGCTCTGGGCCTATCTGGGGCTGGGCACGGCGCTGTGCCTGACGCCGGCGAGCTACCTGATCCGGCGCACCGCGGCGCCGGGCGACCTGCAGACCCTGTTCGCGGCCCAGTTCTCGATCACCAATGTGGCGCTGCTGGTCGGCTATTCCGCCGCCGGCTGGCTCGGTGCCACCCTGGGCATGCCGGCGACGTTCCTTTCGTTCGCGGTGCTGGCGGCGCTGGCGACCGCGGCGGCCTGGTGGCTCTGGCCGGACTGAGCCGGCGCGGCCGGATGCCCTAGGGGGACAGCGGCGTCAGCACCACCTCGGTGACGCCCTGGAACACGTTGATCGATGTGTCCAGCAGGCCCGGCCGGCGCGAGGAATCCTCGAAGATCTGCGAGCCGAATTCGCCCATGCCGGTGAACATGGCGATCATCGCCGGCGAGGTTGCGACCTTGAAGTGGCGCAGCGGGTCGGTGTCGGTCTGGACGCCGCTCAGGTCGATCACCGTCACTGGAAGCCCCGCCACGGACGAGACGGAACTGATCGAGCCCAGCCGTTCCGACTGGAACCGCAGCAGCGACGAAACCCGCAGCGCGCGGTCGCGGGACGACACGAACAGGTAGAAGGGGATGTCCTTGCCCTCAAGCGGGATCAGGCTGGCGCGGAACACGTCCACGTCCATGTCCGGCGCCATCAGCACCACGGCCGCAAGCCGGTCGAAGAACTGCGGCTGGCCGCGGATCGCCATCTGGCGCAGGGTTTCCATCGCCAATTGGGCGCCCATGGAATGGGCCATCAGGATGATCCGCCGGGCCTTGCTGCGGGCCAGCAGGGCCAGCGTGTCTTCCAGCCCGTCGCGGGCGATCAGCACGCTTTCGCGGTCGAAGGCATAGCCGCTGATCCGCGCCGCCGAAGCCCAGGCAAAGTTCACTCCGACCCCGGCCGAGCCGAAGTCGTGGCGCATCTGCGCCTGCCGGTACAGGCCTTCCGGAAAGTTGGTGTTGAAGCCGTGCACGAACACGGTCAGCTCGCGGGTCTCGGGCGGCCGCTCGGCCAGGGCACGGTTGATCGCGGCCAGGAAGGCGGCCTTGTCCCGGAACCGGTCGGCGGACAGCGTGACGAAATCGGTCTCGGGGTCGGGCGGGTCGCTCCGCGGGAAGGTCACGGAACCCGGCGCCCGGTCGGGCGGCACCGAGACGTCGAAGCGCGCGAAGTTCAGCGTTTCGACGCGCTGGCGCGAGAATACCTGCGGTGTCGTGGTCGCCGCCCGTGCGGCCGCCACATAGATCGTGTCGCGGGTTCCCGGCGGAGATGCCGCCGGGTCAAGGGTGATGGACCCGCGCGGCGCGCAGCCGGACAAGACGAGAATCAGCAGCAAGAGCAGCCTGGTCAGGCGCATGCGGAAGGGTCCCGGTGGTTGTTGCCGCCGACCATACCGTCAAATGCGCGAAGGGCTAGGCCTTCGCTTCCGCCACCTCGCCCATGTCCTCGGGTTCGCCGTCCAGCAGGCTGCGGTCGACCCGGAAGTCCGAGATGTCGAGGGTGGATTCGACCCCGATCCGGTCGAAGCTCTGGTCGAGCCACAGCTCGGCCCAGCTGCGCCCGCGCTCGAACAGCAGTTGCAGGTACTCCCATTCCGCATTCAGCTTGCTCGATGCCGACAGGTCCTGCACCTCGGCCTCGGCATGGATCATGTGGAAGAAGGTATGCGAATAGGCCCCGAAGTCGACGCCGCGGTCGTCGGCCAGCTTCTGGATCATCGCATAGGCGCGGATCTCCTTGATCAGGCTCGAGTTGAAGCTGATCTCGTTGACCCGGTTGATGATGTCGCGGGCGGTATAGGGCAGGCTCCGGCGCACGATCGGGTTGATCTGCACCACCACGATGTCCGGGGTGTCGAGATCCAGCAGCGGATAGAGCGCGGGGTTGCCGGTGAAGCCGCCATCCCAGTAGGCCTCGCCGTCGATCTCGACCGCGGGGAACATCTGCGGCAGGCAGGCCGAGGCCAGCACCGCGTCGATCGTCACCTCGCCCTGGCCGAAGATCCGCGGCCGGCCGGTGCGCACGTTGGTCGCGGTCACGAAGACCTGCACGTCGGGACAGGCGTTCACGTTGTCGAAGTCGACCAGCTTGCCCAGCAGGTCGCGCAGCGGGTTCGACCCGGACGGGTTGAGCTGATAGGGCGAGAACACCCGGCTGAGGTTCTCGAGGAACAGGTAGCCCGGCGAATAGTCGAGGCTGTAGCGCCCGGCCATCCGGTCAAGGAAGCTGCGCTGGACGGGCGAGAACCGCGCCGCATCGCTCACCGCCTTCCAGAAGGTCGCCAGCGCCTCGCGGGCGCCTTCGGGGCCGCCGCGCTTGTGGCCGTCGGCCAGAACCACCGCGTTCATCGCGCCGGCACTGGTGCCGCTGATGCCGCGCACGGCCAGCCGCTTGTCCTCGAGCAGGCGGTCGAGCGCCCCCCAGGTCAGCGCCCCGTGGGACCCGCCGCCTTGCAGGGCCAGATTGATCGGCTTGCGATCGTCCACCTTCCGGCGTCGTCTCGGGGTTCGCATCGGCCACCTGATCCAAATTTCTGCGCTGCAACATCAGTAGGTCGGCCAGCCGGTCCAAGCAATGGCCAAAGCCGCCGCGCTGCATGACCCGGGCGTCGCGTCGGAGAGTCCAGTCCGGTGCCCCGGTCGGGGAAAAGCCTTGTGTTTCCGACCCGTGTGGTAAGATCCCCTGAAAATGCTGCCGAATCTCGCGTCAACGTGATTTCGGCGGGCAGGGGTCGGCAAACGCCAGAACGGCGGGGGGACAACCATGGCAGACCGTTTCGACCGGCTGGTGCGCCGGGTGCTGGTCGACCGGCTTGCGCCGGCCGCGGCCGCTGCCGCCGGTCCGGTGGACAACCCATTCCTGGTCGGACCGCTGATCGAACGGCTGGCGCCCCGGGAGCGCGAGCCGCTGCGCGTGCCGGTGCGGCGGCCCGACGACCATCTGGTGTTCGACCTGCTGTTCGAGAACCTGCGCATCCGTCCCGACGGCGCCGGCGCGGCGCGGCTGATGCGCGACACCGAAGGCCAGCGCGCGCTCTTGATCCTCGAGTTTCCGCCCCAGAGCTTCGGCGAGGAAGCCTTCCTTGCGGTGCGCTCGGATCTGGACGGCACCGCGGTCGGCAACGACCTGCCGCCGTCGCGCGACGGACGGCCGGTGGTCACCGGCGCCACCGCGGCCAAGCAGGATGCCGCGCTGGGACCGGTGCCCGAACCGCTGGCGGGGCGGCTGCCGGCGCGGGTACGCATGGCCGGGCCCAGCCGAGTTGCGCTGAGGATGCCCGACGGGCTGGACGAGGTGCCCTTCACCCTTGCCGCGGTGCTGGCGGCGCTGCGCGACTGGCCGATGAACCTCGACATCGGCGCAAGGCCGGACGAGGCGTATTTCGATCCGCTCTGGCTGCGCGGGGATGTGGCCGAACGCCTGTCCGCCGCGATCGTGGCGAACCTCTCCGAAGGCGAGGCCGCCGATGCACGGCGCCGGCTGGACGAAGCCGCCCAGCGGATTGCCGACATCGCCGCCGGCGGGCTGAACAACGGCCAGCCGGCCCCGGTCGCTTTCGAGGCGCTGCGCGGCGAGGCCGACCGGCTGTTCGACCGGCACCCGCAATTGCGCCGGGGCGATCTGCACACCGCGACGCTGGCGGCGCTGGCGGCCGGGTCGGCCGGGCGACTGGCGGCAACGGCCGCCGCGGCGGGAATCGGCGATCTGGCCGCCGGGATCGAAGCGATGCCCTACCTGCCGCTGCTAGCCGACACGCCGCACCGGCCGGCGACCTCGGTCACCGCACTGGAACTGCCCTACCGGCTGCACATGACCCCGATCGCGACCCCGACCGGGGCGCCGCGCTGGCAGCACCGGGACGACCCCGCCACCGCCCGCGGCCGGACCGAACTGTGGCACACCCGGCTGTCGGGCGCGGCCGCCGCGCCGTCGCGGCTGCGCTTCCTGTGGTCCCCCGACCTCGATGCCCAGGGCGAGGTGGCGGGCCCGTTCCGCATGAGCCTCGACCGGCAGGACCGGGATTTCCTGGTCAAGCTGACCGCCGACTGGCGGCAGATGCAGCCCGGCGACCGGCGCAAGTACCTGCCGCAATCGGCCGAGGCGAAGCGGCTGCACCTGTCCGCGCTGGGGGCCCTGCTGGATGCCGGCGGCGACTGGGAGCCCCGGCCGGAAGGCGTCGATCTGGAACAGTGGCGCCACCTCGCCACGCTGGGACGGGACCATTACGTCCGGGTGGTCTATGCCGGCTTCCTGATGCCCTTCGGCCATGCCGCCTCGCTGGTGAAGGTGACCGAGCGCAGGTTCGAACCCGCCGACCCGGCCCGACCCGGCGACCGGCTGGCGGTGCTGCGCCAGCGCTTCTTCCTGATCGTGCGCGACCGGATCCGGCGCTATGACGGCACCGGCCATGTCCATGGCGCCCGCAACCTGCCCTTCACCGAGGTCGAGATCTTGACCCGGATCACCCCGGACCTGACCGACCCCGCCGCCGCGCCGTCGCGGATCGACGAGACCGGCGGCGCGGTCTATGGCGCGGTCGTGCTCGGCGGCAAGACCATCACGGTCTCGGGCCGGATGGCGTTCTGGCCGATGCTGCAGGGCGCCGGGGATTTCCGCTTCGAGGTCGCCGGCACCGACCGCAACGGCGAGCGGCGGGTGTTTTCGCTGCCGATGCTGTTCGTGAGCGAGGTCGCCAACCGCGCCCGCGAGGCGCAGATCCGCGCCGGCTATGACGCGGCGAAACCGGCCCGGCGCGAGACCGACCTGGGCGGCGGCAGCGTGCGCTTCGATGCCGGCGGCGGCGTCTCGAGCCTGCCGACTGCCGCGATGCGCTTTGCCGTCGGCGGCGTGCCCGCGCCCGATGACCTTGCGCCGCGGTTCCATCCCCAGATGGACCAGGCGGTGGTGCGGGTGCCGGCGATCCAGACCCTGCTGGGCCGCCCGGAGGGGATCGTGATGCGCTATCCCGACGTGGTGCGCGACAACCTGCCGAACCCCGGCGAGATCTATCTGGAAGTGGTCGGCCCGGCCCATCCGCTGGCCTTTGGCGGCGGCGGACAGGCCCAGACCGACGCCCTTGGCGGGATCGGCGCGCCGCAGATGGCGATCTATGGCCTGTCGAAGCGCTCCGGGCCGATCTCCGGCAGGCCCGGCCAGACCGCCGCGGCGGCCCTGGCGAACGGCATCGCCAACCGCTTCGACGTGGCCGACTTCTTCCCGCTGGATGCCACGCTGATCGGCGGCATTGCACTGGGGCAGATCATCAGCCCGGTGGTGGCCGCGCTGGACGCCGCCGACGCGCCGCGGCTGCTGGTGACGCCCTTCCCGGACCGGATCGAGGCCGGCTTCACCTGGGACACCACCGTCACCCGCAGCGATCCCCTGAAGCTGATGATCCCGCGGGCGGACGGGGTGAACGACACGCCCCTGCACCTGTCGGGCCGCGCCGTGGTGCCCTTCGACCCGGCGCAATCCCCCACGCGCGAGGCCCATGCCGCGCTGGAGAACTTCAAGCTCAACCTCTTCGGTTGCATCATCCTGTGGTTCCGCCGGCTGAGCTTCGACGCCCTGCCGGGGCAGAAGCCCGCCGTCGCGGTCGTGCTGGCCGAGGGCGACGACGCGGTGTGCTTCGGCGGGCCACTGGAATTCGTCAACGACCTGCGCAGCTTCATCCCCAGCGGCGGCTTCGGCGATGGCGCCGGGCTCAGCGTCACCCCCAGCGGCATCGCAGCCGGCTATTCGCTGGGCCTGCCGGCGATCGAGGTCGGCATCTTCTCGCTCTCGAACGTCACCCTTGGCGCCGGGTTCAGCCTGCCCTTCGACAACCGCCCGGTGACGGTGCGGTTCAACTTCGCCGAACGGCAAAGCCCGTTCAGCCTGACCGTGTCGCTGCTGGGCGGCGGCGGCTTCTTCGCCATCGGCGTCGGCGCCAAGGGCGTGCAGGAGATCGAGGCGGCGCTGGAATTCGGCGCCGCGATCTCGCTAAACCTCGTCGTCGCCTCGGGCACGGTCGAGATCAAGGCCGGGGTCTATTTCCACTGGCAGGACGAGGGCGCCACGAGTCGAGTCAAGCTGGCTGGCTATGTCCGGATCCATGGCGAACTGACCGTGGTGGCGATCTTCTCGGCCTCGCTGACCTTCAACCTGCAACTGGCCTACGAGAAGGCCGGCGGGAATTCAGTGGTCTATGGCGAGGCCGAACTGATCGTCGAGGTCGAGGTCCTGCTGATCAGCTTCGACGTCACCGTGCGCTGCCGGCGCGAGTTCGGCGGCGGCAAGGCTGACCCGCGCTTCCTGGACCTGATGCCCGACCAGACGGTCTGGGACGACTACTGTGCAGCATTCGCGGCGGAGGCAGCCTGATGGCGCGGCAGAGTTTCGTCTGGACCTGTCTTCCCGATGGAATCGACCCCCAGGATGGCCGGCTGCGCCTGTCGGTGCTGGCCTCGCCCCGGCTCGACCCCGAGGCCGAGGCGCCGGTGCTGGCCAGCTTCCCCGAATGGCTGGACTGGCCGGCGGCGCTGGCTGCCGCGGATGTCACCTTTCTGGCCAATGGCCAGCCGGTGGCCAGCAGCGGCGTCGGGCGCGACGGCCATGACACGACCCTCGGCGCCCCGGACAGTGCCGCCTGGGGCGCGCTGTTCGGCCCCGCCCTGCCGGTCACGCCCTACCGGCTGAAGGCCGAGATCCTCGACAGCCAGCTCAACTCGTTCAGCAGCACCGATGTGCTGGATCTGGTGCGCGACCATTACGTCGATCTGGCGCAGCGCTCGGCCGGGGCGCTGCCGAGGATCGGCGCCGACCTCTTGGACGATCCGCGCTGGCGCGGTCTGGTCGACGCGGTGGCCGAGGTCGACCGTTGGGGCACGCCCCAAGGCGCGCGCAACCTGCCGCGGGGCGAAGGCGCCAGCCAGGCCGAACGGCGCTTCGCCACCCTGCGGATGCTGGCCGATCTGGCGCCGGTCGGGTCGATCCGGCACGGACCCGCGACGGCGGCGGCGCATCTGGCCCGGTTCGAGCTGTTCCACACCCCGCCCCTGCGCCCGAAGCCGGTTCAGGCGGTCGCCCGGCAGGACGACCCCCGGATCAGCGTCGAGACCGAAGGCTTCGAACGCCCGCCCGCCCCGGCCAGCGAAGCGGACCTGGCGGCCGGCTTCGATTTCCACCGTGCGGTGGCGGCCCTGAACGCCTATCCGACGCTGCTGCGCCGGCTGGGTCTGGTGGTGGATTTCCGGCTCGACCCGCGGCTGTTCCCGGCCGGCGATCTGGACCTCAGCGTCGCAGTGCGCTTCCCCGGCCTGCCGACGCGGCAGGACGTGGCCGACCTGGCCCCGGTCACCAAGGCCCGCATCGGCGACCGCAGCTTCGCGGCGCGGTCCCGAGTGGCGCCGGGCCCCGGCCCGGAACCCCGGGTCGAGGCCGGGCTTCTCGACCTCTACACCCAACCCGACGGCTTCGACGTGCTGCAGGCGGATGTGGACGGCGCCGCGTTCAAGCTGATGAACTTCGCCCGCTCGCTGGGGCAGGCCGATGCCATCGCCGTCACCGACCGCGCACATCTGTTCGACGACGTGACCCGGAAGGACAAGCGCGCCGGCGCCCCGGCGCTGCGTACTGCCGGGCTGATGCTGGTGCGCAAGGACCGGGCACGGGCGCTTCAGGCGCGGCTCACCCAGACCAAGGCGCAGGTAGCGGGTGCCGCCGCGGCGGTGCCGGCGGTCGATCTCTGGGCCGAGGATCTGGTCCGCGGCTACCGGATCGACGTCTGGGACGGCACCACCGGGCTCTGGCGGTCGCTGTGCCGGCGGCAGGCGGACTACACGCTGGGGCAGGGCGCGGTGGTGGTCAGCCCCGCGGCGGGCGAGGAGGAGGCGACGGTGCAGCTTGCCGCGACCCGCGCGCCCGACCCGAGCTACAACGCCGACATCCTGACCCTGCACGAGGCGATGGTGGCCTGGACCGGCTGGAGCCTCGCGGCGCCGCCGCCGGGCCGGGGCGTGGGCGACGACATCGACAAGGGTCCCGACGGCAAGCCGCGCTTCACCGAGGGCGCCGGGGCGGTGGCGGGGCTCGACTTCGCCTCGCGCTTTCGCGCCGCGCCGGGGTCGCTGCCGCGGCTGCGCTACGGGCGGTCCTATGCGCTGCGTGCCCGGGCGGTCGATCTGGCCGGGAACTCGCTGCCCCCCGCCGAGACCGATTTCGGCCCCGAGGCGCCCGCCGCCGCCGCCCGGCCCTTCCTGCGCTTCGAGCCGCTCTCGCCGCCGGTGGTCGCGCTGGTCCGGCCCGAAGGCGGCACCACCCCGGCGCTGGCCGAGGGCGAGGCGATGGCGCGGATGGTGATCCGCAGCTTCAACGAGGTCTTCGACGACCCGGCCGCCAGCCCCGAGGTGGCGCGCCGCGCCGTGCTGCCGCCGCAGGTCACGGTGCGCGACGCCGAGCTGCACGGTGCGCTCGATCAGGCCGGGGTGCTGAACCCGGCGACCTTCGCGATGCTGGCCATCGAGAAGGACCGCCCCGCCAGCGACCCGCTGGCCGCGCTGGTCGAGGAAGCGGTGCCCGCCGGAAGCCAGCCCTTGGCCGAGGCGGCTCGCTATGCGGTCTGGACCGAGGGCCGGGCGCCCACCTGGCTGCCCGACCCGATGGCACGCCGCGTCGCCGCCCGGTTCCTCGGCCACCCGGCGATGCCCGAGGCCGAGACCATTGCCATCGACCTCTACCCCGAGGGCGCGGTCTGGCCCGAGGCGCAGCCCTTCACCATCGCCCTGGCCGAGGCTGCCGCCCCGGACGAGAAGCCCGGCTTCGACCCCGCGACCCGGGTGCTGCGGGTGCCGCTGCCCAAGGGCGAACGGGCGACGCTGCGGCTGTCGATGCAGATCGGCAAGCGCGACCTGTTCGAGCGGATGGGGCTGTGGGCCTGGCTGGACCAGCCGACCCGGGACACGCTGGCCGAGGCGACGCTGGACGGTCGGACCTGGCTGTTCACCCCTTGGCAGGACATCGAACTGGTCCACGCGGTGCAGCGCCCGCTGGTCCTGCCCCGGATCGAGGATCTGGAGCTTCGCCGGGGCACCGGCGAGACCGCGGTCTTCCCGGCCTTCCCGGCCCGGGTCAGCCTGAAAAGCACCGACCGGATCGACCTTCTGGCGCGCTGGCACGACCCGCGCGACCCCTTGGACGAAGCCGGCCCCGCGGACCAGCCGCGGGCGGATCTGGCCTTCCACATCAAGATCACCGAAGCCGAGGACTACCAGCCCGGCCCCGGTGCCCATGCCGACCACACCCTGCCCGTGGATGAAGGCCGCGGCCCCGAGGTGATCGGCGTGAACAGCCCGCGCCGCGACCGCCTTGCGATCCGCCCGCACGAGTTCAACGACACCCGCTATCGCCGGATTGCCTATCGCCTGAAGGCCACCACGCGCTACCGCGAGAACCTGCCTTCCGCCCTGCTGGCCGATCCCGTCGCCGCGCCGGGCGATCCGCCGGTGGATGGGGCGATCACGCTGGAAGGCCCCGAGACGGTGGGCTGGGTGCCAAGCTCGGCCCCGCCGCCGGCGCCGCAGGTGCTTTATGTGGTG
>JBGAOK010000172.1:0-2187 GCA_044221805.1 Meridianimarinicoccus sp. | reverse complement strand
GCGGTCAGGTCCTGCGCAGCCCCGGCAGCAACCGGCGCCGGGTCGCCACGACGCAGTTCCGGGCCGCTCCGGCCTTCTTCCTGGCTGCCCTCGCCGGCGGGACTGGTGGCAACGGCGGCGAATTGGCGGGTTCCGGCGGGACGTCTGCCGCAGCCGCCTTGCCGGGCAGCGCCCAGCCCGACACGGCCTTGGCGGCCGTGTCCGTGCCTGCATCCGCTTCTGCGGCCGGCCCTGCAGTGGGCATGTCGGGGGCAGATCCGGCTGGATTCCCGACCGGCGCGTTTCCGCGTTCCGGCGGCGGCCCGGTCCGGACAGGCGGCATCGGCACGGCCGGCAGCGATGACAACCGCTACCCAGACCCAGACCCAGACCCAGACCCAGACCCAGACCCCGATCCCGATCCCGACCCTGGCCCCGCGCCGGTGCCGCTGCCACTGCCCGGCCTTCTGCTGGCTTGCGCGCTTTGCGGGCTTTCGCGCGCCCGAGCGCGCAGCAACTGACCACGGCCCCTCGGCATCGGGTCGGCGCCACCACAATCCGGCTGCGTCCCGCCCCCGCTCCCCCGGCGCCCTCTTGTGCGGATGACCGGCTTCGACCATCACGGGGGCGACAGCCGGGGAACGGGATTCGCGCGAAGGCGACGCGACAGGGGTCACCCGCCCGGCACGCCACCAGACGCCGAGGCAGCACTTCCATGGAAGACATCGCAATGGTTCCGGGCGCATTCCGCGTCGGCTGGGAAGAATGGGCGAGCCTGCCCGGTCTCGGTCTCCCGGCCCTCAGGGTGAAGATCGACACCGGGGCGCGCACCTCGGCGCTGCACGCCTTCGACATCGAGGCCTTCGGCCCCGCGACGGCGCCGAAGGTCCGCTTCGACATTCACCCGATTCCCGGCCGGGACGACGTCTCGATCACCTGTTCGGCCCGGATCATCGACCGGCGCGAGGTCACCTCGTCGAACGGCGAGGCAGAATGGCGCTATGTCATCGCCACTGACATCCAGATGGGAGAGCACCGCTGGCCGATCGAGATCACACTCACCGACCGTGGCGCCATGACCTACCGTATGCTCCTGGGCCGGCAAGCCCTGCGCGACGACATGCTGATTACGCCATCGGTCCGGTTCTGCCAGCCCGAGCTGGGCTATGACGCCTATCACAGCGCCGCGATGACCGAGGACGCCCCCACCCGCGCCCTGCGCATCTGTGTCCTCAGCCGCGAACCCGACAGCTATTCCACCCGTCGCCTCGTCGAGGAGGGCGAGATCCGCGGCCATGTGGTCGAGGTGATCGAGACCACCCGCTGCTACATGGCGATCAACGCGCTGGCGCCCGAGGTCCATTGCGACGGCAAGCGCCTGCCCCGCTATGATGCGATCATCCCGCGCATCGGCGCCTCGATCACCCCTTACGGCACCGCGGTGATCCGCCAGTTCGAGACCATCGGCACCTTCGTGGTGAACCCGTCCGAGGGCATCACCGCCAGCCGCGACAAGCTCCATGCCCACCAGATCCTGGCCCGCCACAAGATCGGCATGCCGGCGACCGCCTTCGCGGCCTCGCCCAAGGATACCGGGAACCTGATCGGGCTGGTGGGCTCGACGCCGCTGATCGTGAAGCTCTTGGAAAGCACCCAGGGCAAGGGCGTCGTACTGGCCGAGACCCGCAAGGCGGCCGAGTCGGTGATCTCGGCCTTCCGCGGGCTGAAGGCGAACTTCCTGGTCCAGCATTTCGTCAAGGAAGCGGCGGGCGAGGACATCCGCTGCCTGGTCGTCGGCGGCCGGGTGGTGGCGGCGATGAAGCGCTGCGCCGCCGAAGGCGATTTCCGCTCGAACCTGCATCTGGGCGGACAGGCCGTTCCGGTCCGCATCAGCAAGGAGGAGCGCGACACCGCCGCCCGCGCCGCCCGGGCCTTCCGGCTGAATCTGGCCGGGGTCGACCTCTTGCGCTCCTCCACCGGCCCCAAGGTGCTCGAGGTCAATTCCTCGCCCGGGCTCGAGGGGATCGAGACCACCACGGGCAAGAACGTGGCCGGGGTGCTCTATGACGAGATCGAGAAGCGTGTCCGGCCGGCCCCGGCACGACGCCGCGGCGCGGTGCGGGCCGAGCGGACCTAGACGCCGGGCATCGCCGGTCATATATTCCTTTGTGAAATAGTAAGGGATAGACGATGGCGACCCGCGAACCC